>NZ_CM001775.1:1899089-2217949 GCF_000332235.1 Geminocystis herdmanii PCC 6308
GTAAAAGCGACTCTTAACGGCTTAAAACTAACGGAAGTACCGACTACCTTATCACCGGACGGGCGCACCCGTAAACCCCATTTGCGTACATGGAGAGACGGTTGGCGACACCTGAGATTTTTATTATTATACAGCCCCCGTTGGTTGTTTCTTTATCCAGGGTTTTTCTTGATGGTGATGGGTTTTATTACTACCATTATTCTCTTAGGTAGTCCTAGAGTTCATAGTTTATTATACTCTGCCACTGCTATTATTATTGGATTTCAGTTAGTTAATTTTGCTATTTTTACCAAAGTTTATGCTATCCAAGAAGGGTTATTACCTCCTGACAAAAAATTGTTTAACTTGCTAGATCAATTTAGTTTAGAACAAGGATTAATTTTAGGTACAATATTATTTTTTATTGGGGTTATCACTTCTATTATTGCCTTGTTTCAGTGGGAATCAACGGGTTTTATGGCATTAAACCCTGCTTTAACTATGCGTTTAGTTATTCCTTCTGTTACAGCGATCGCCTTGGGATTACAAATTATTTTTGCTAGTTTTTTTCTGAGTGTTTTTCAACTAAAAGTAAAGGTTTAAAAATTAAAGTCAAATTAAAAATCGAGAAAAATTGTCAAAGAATAATAAAGCATTTAACAAACATGATATTCTTAGTAAGGATAATTGCATATAATCTTTTTTTCTACTCATGTTATTACAGTCGATCGAACATCAACAAAACGAATTACGACAACGATTAAAATTAGCTATAGAAGATGTAAAAATCATTCAACAGTTTGGCGATTATGACTTTATCATCTCCCATGCAGAAGTAAACCATCGTCACGGGGTGGGAGTGTTACTAAAAAGAATTTTTCGGGATGATCAAAATATAGTATCAATTCGTTCTCATAATCTCTATGATGGAAAAGATAATTTTGGTAATTTTAATTTTCTGATTCACCATAAGAGCTACAATCTTAGCACTATTTATGAGCAAGTTCGATCGACTTTAGGGAGTCTCAAACCCAAAAGAATATTATGTATTCCCTATTTTCTTGATGACATCTTAACCACTCTTGCCATTAAAGAGATGTTTGATGTACCATTATGTACTTATTTGATGGATGATCAAAATATCTATGTCAATGAAATTCCAGATAATTCCATGGCACAATTACTAGATAAATCAGATTTATGCCTTGGTATCTCCAGAAATTTATGTCAAGCCTATCAACAAAAATACCATAAAAAAATTTACTTTGTTCCTCCCGTCGCACCTCAACAATTCATTGTCAAAAATACCATAATTTTTCCCTCTTCAAGACAAAAAAAACACGGTGTATTAATAGGTAATATTTGGAGTCAAACATGGCTCGATCGACTCAGAGAAACCGTAAGAACTTCTGGTGTTAAAATAGATTGGTATGGTAATCCCCATAGAGAGTGGCTCAAATTTGAAGAAACAGAATTAGCCCAAGACGGCATTACTTTTCAAGGTTATCTGGAAAACGAAGCGGATTTAGTGGCAAAATTAAGAGAAGCATCCTTTGCTATAATTCCTACTGCTGACAATATTACTGCAAACGATCGCCTTGAAATAGCGAAATTAAGCCTTCCTTCTCGCATCCCCTTTTTAGTTGCAACCGCTCATCTTCCCCTGTTAGTTATGGGGGACAAAGATACTGCTGCCGCTCAATTTGTGCAAGATTTTCAACTAGGGGTAGTATGTAGATATAATTCTGGAGAATTTGCTGAAAAATTATCATGGATTATTGACGAAGAAAATCAACGTAGTATTCGTAATCGAGTCTCAAAATTAGCTCAATCTTTATCTTCTCAAGGTATCAAAGATTGGATTTGGGATTCTTTAGCCCAAAAATCTCCTCAAGATAACCGCTTTGAAAAATTAGGACAATTTTTAAATGATGCTACCGTCATTCTCACCCATAACGAAGTTAATCAAAAACATGGTACAGGCGCATTAGTAAAACGCATTATTGCCGATACTCCCAATATTTATTCTATTCGATCAGACAACCATTACGGAGGCATCCATAACTTTGGCGAAATTAGTTATTGTTTACCCCAAAAAGGCATATCTCGTATAGAAGCCTTTAAAATTATTCTCACCTTACTCGAAGACATTGAAGTAAAACAAGCCTTTTGTGTTCCTTATTATACCGATGATTTGTACTTATCGATCGCCGTTAAAGAATTATTTAACGTGCCTTTAGGAGTTTATATCATGGATGATCAAAATATCGTAGCCAAAAATATCCCCGATGATTTAATGAGAGAATTTTTAAGTAAATGTTCCTTTCGTTTAGCTACTCATCCTGAATTAAGAGACGCTTACGAAGAAAAATACGCCATGAGTTTTTATCTCTTACCCGCCGTTGTGCCTGATAATTTAATCTCTCGTAATATTACCACCCCCGATAAAAAATTATTTCACATCAAAACAGGTGCTTTAATTGGTAGTATTTGGAGCAATACTTGGTTTCAAATGTTAACCGATACCGTCAAAGGTGCTAATTTACATTTAGATTGGTATGGTAATTATAATTACCATTGGTTAACAGAATCTCCCTCAGAAATTAGTGAAAAAAGAAATATTACTCCCTACGGTGTAGTAGATGAAATCACTCTAGCCGAAAAATTAAAACAATATCCTTATGTCGTCGTGCCGACTGGTACACTAGATGAAAGAGACGATCGAGCAGAGTTATCCATCTTAAGTTTACCCGGTAGAATTATTTTTGCTATGGCTTCTTCCCATACCCCAGTTATTATTTTAGGCAGTGAAAAAACCTCTGCTGGTGCATTTATTCAGCGATTTGGTATTGGAGTTGTCTGTGACTATAATCCCCAAAGTTTTAAAGAAGCAGTGGATTATGTTACTCAACCTGACATACAAAAACAGATGCGCCATCGAGCTTTTCAAGTAGCACAAGCATTTTCTGGTGTAGATATTAATAATTGGATTTGGCAATCCTTAGAAAAAGGTAAACCTTCTGATGATAAATTTGAGAAATTATTTATGACCAAAATCAATAATTAATCCCCCAGAGGAAGTCAGGAATAAGGAATAGTTATAAATTCTATATTTGTGTATATTTATTATTAAAAATTTATGACATCAGAATCAAATAATAAAAAAGGTATTGCTAGTTTTTTAGCTAATTTACCTTTAATTAGACGAGTTAAAATTATTAAACAATTAATTCTTGAAAAACTAGATCAAGTTTTAGATCAAACGAATAATATAGATAATAAAACCAATAGTCTTTTAAATAATGATATTAGCTTATTAGAAGCTCTAATTTCGATTATAAATACCTTAAAAATTATTTATAAACAGTCTCAGAATTACTATAATAATTTAATTAAAAATATTCAAGAAGATAGTCAAAAATACTATGAACATATCAATAAAAAATTACTAAATTTACTAGAAAATTCTCAATTTCAAAATGATAAATTAAATATTTTAGAAATACAATTTAAAAAAATAAATCAAGAATTATCAGACAAATTATCGATCGTCCAAGAAGAAATAATTAACGCTCAAGATTTGTCAAAACAATGTTTGACTCAACAACAAACAATCGAAAATATTTTAAATAGTTTGAACTCAAAAAAAATTATTATTAATGATTCTTCCTATACATTAAAAAATCCAGAAATTGGTTTAATGATGTATTTATATTCTTTTTTACCGAATCGTTCCGCCATTGATATTGGAGCAAATATTGGGGATGTATCAGAAAGTTTATTAAAAGCAGGATATGAAGTTTATAGCTTTGAACCATTTTTACCAACCTATGAAAAATTAAAATCTCGACTCAACAATAATCCTTATTTTCATAGTTATTCAGTGGCTTTAGGTGCAACCAATGAAACCAGAGAATTTTATCTAGCCACTGATACAACCCCAGAAAAAATTTATCAGGATTCTAGCTTATATAACAGCTTAATTAAACATTCCATGCCCGATGATTTACTCTTTACCGATACCACTACGGTAACGGTTAAAACCTTAGCTAGTTTCCATGACAATAACGAAATTCCTGCTAATATTGGTTTAGTCAAAATTGATACCGAAGGTTTTGATTTACAAGTGATTGAAGGTATGGAATTGTATCAATATCCCGTAGTCATCACAGAATTTTGGGATAAGAATATTCCCTTTGGGATTTCCGAAACCCATAATAAATTAGAAGATTTAGTAACCCAAATGCGTTGCCGAAATTATCACTGGTATATTGTTATGTATCGAGTTTGGGGTGATCAAACAGATTCGATCACTTCGTGGCGCGATGCGATCGCATTCTACTGTAATAACTGTTATTCAGTCAAAAATAGTTGGGGAAATATCTTTTTCTTTCAAGATTACGATTTATTTTTACAGGCTCATCGCTGGACAACATCAATACTTCCTGAAACCTATTTCCGTTAAAGGGGAACAAAAATACTGTTGACATAATCTATTTTTTAGTTGAATATTTCAGTATATTTCGATTATCCCCAGTAAAAACATGAATAATTAAAAGTAATCGGATCATTTAACCTAAGATACTGATAAATGAAAATATATATTTAAGTTATGTGGACAAAATTATTCTTCAAAACAACCTCTAAATTAAGTTTTATCGCCCTATTCTGGTTAATTTTCACCACCAGCGCCCATGCCGCCTTAGAATTGAGGGTAGCAATCAAAAAAAGTGTTAATAATCTACAAATCGGAAGTTCAACTCCTGCAGTAATTAAAGACGGTGCAGGGCGTGTAATTGGACAAGTTGACGGAATGAACTCTTTTGTCGCTAAAACCAATGGCGGAAATGTAAACCTTGCTCAGTGGAATTCTACGGGGATATGGGTAGAGCCTAGCGGTGATGGTGTCACTTGGATCGGCGATCGATGGTATCGTGGTAGAGTGCTATTAACCCGTCAGGGTGGTGGAATTACTGCGGTTAACTATGTGGACATAGAAGAATACTTATATAGTGTAGTGGGAGCAGAAGCAATTCCCAGTTGGCCTCAAGAAGCCTTAAAAGCCCAAGCAGTAGCCGCTCGAACCTATGCTCTATATAAACGCAACACCAGTAAAAATAGCGTTTTTGATCTTGATACCACCACTGCTACGCAGGTATATAAAGGATTAAGCAGTGAATACACCACCACCCATCAAGCGGTAAGAGCAACTAATGGGCAAATCATGACTTATAATAATCAACCCATTTTAGCAGTATTTCATTCATCTTCGGGTGGGCATACGGAAAACGTTGAAGATATTTGGACTTCTCCCCTACCTTATCTCAGGGGTGTAGTGGACTATGATCAAACTGCGCCCGTTTTTCAGTGGAATAAAACCGTTTCTCCTTCTGCCATGAGTCGTGTCGCTGGTGGGGTGGGCAATATTCGAGCTTTAGTACCTCAAAAAACAACCCCTCAAGGTAGAATTGTTACTATGCAAGTCGTGGGCGATCGAAGTACAAGAAATGTTGCGGGTACACAGTTAAGAAGTGCTTTAGATTTACGCAGTACCTTATTTAGAGTATCCACTTCAGGTAATACCATTCAGGTATCAGGGAGAGGATTTGGTCATGGTTTAGGATTAAGCCAATGGGGTACATTTTATTTAGCTCAAAACGGCGTTGATTATCGTCAAATTCTCGGACATTACTATCAAAATGCTCGACTTGCCACCATGAGAACAAGATAAGACATCAAAACAAAAACTCGATCGTCATCGACAGGTGTTAGGTTTTAGGTTGTGTTAACCTATGAATTTATGATAGATATTTAAAATATAATTGAGTGTTATTAAAACGATGAATAATACACAAGTCAGTTTAGAGCTACCAGATCATATTTCTGAAGATGAAGTTAAGTTATTATTAGCGATTAAAATGTATGAATTGCAGAAAATAACATTAGGACAGGCTTCTAAAATTGCAGGTTTGTCTAAGTCTTCATTGATTGAAATTTTAGGCAAATATCAAATTCCTGTTTTTAATTATTCGCCGAATGAATTGCGAGAAGAATTGGGGCTATGAATCAGATTATTATTGCCGATAGCACCTGTTTAATCGGATTAGAAAGAATTGGTAAGTTAGAAATTTTACCCCAATTATTTGACTCAATTTTAATTCCGCCTAAAGTAGCTGAAGAATTTGGTTTCACTCTATCTTGGTTAAATGTTGTAAATATTACAGATAAAGGTTTAGTATGCGCTTTAACAATGATTGTTGATGATGGAGAAGCAGAAGCAATTACCCTTGCTTATGAGACTAAGGTTAAAGTAATTTTAGATGATCAACAAGCTCGTAAAGTTGCTCGGAATATGAAAGTTACTTTTATTGGTACAATAGGGATTTTAATTCAAGCGAAACAATGCGGAATTATTCAATCAATTAAACCGTTATTAGATGATTTAGAAAATAATAATTTTTATTTAAGTAAAAATCTAAAACAAGAAGCATTAACTATCGTTAATGAAATGTAACAAATATCTTTACTAAAGTCGATTCTTAATTCGGGTTTGCTGAATAAATCAGAAAACTATTAAAATTAAGGCTTTAGACACACTACATTAACAAAAAACTGCACAGTTTTAGCAATTTTTACGAGAAAATCAAGCATTTTTAACCTTATTTCCTTGAATCAATAGCGTATTTATTTATATTTCATATGATCTGAAAACCTTGATTTTTCATTCTTTAACCTGACACCTGACACCTGATACCTGACACCTCTCCCCATCAAAAGCCTTTTTCAGCAACCCCTAATTCCTCATTCATTAATTACGGTGCTAAAGCGTTGCCTCTTAATAGGCTTCCGATCGTCTTAGCGGTAATCTTCATTTGGACTAAAGGATTACTAGGCACAACGGTTTTATATAAGTAGCTATCGAAGGTGATTTTTTGTACATCAATGTCAGAACACATTTCCACAAAGGCTTCTCTGGTGGCATCACTACGATAGAAAACTCTTTGAAGAATGTCTAATACAAGGTAGGTAGCACCGTATTGTTTATCCCAACGTTTGAGGTAGGTTTTTAAATCTGCTTCACTAGGCACTTTTTGCCCATTATTACTGGTTTCTACGATAACTTCTGCACACATTCTGGCGGATTTGGCGGCAAAATAAATGCCTTCTCCAGAAGATTTGGTAACAGTACCTGCGGCATCTCCCACTAAGGCAACTCTACCGACTACACGGCGAGGGCGGGGATGTTCGGGGATAGGATGGGCTTCTACTTTGATGATTTCGCCACCTTCTAAGCGTTTAGCCGCCCGTTGACGGATTCCTGCTTGTAAGTCTTTGATAATGGCTTTGTTGACTTTCATTGTGCCTGTACCAACGGCAACGTGATCATATTTGGGGAATACCCAAGCATAAAAGTCGGGGGAAACATCGTTGCCAACATACATTTCTGCTAAGTCTTCGTAGTATGCCATTTTGTCTTCAGGTAATCTGATTCTTTCTTGGAAGGCGATGGCGTAGTTATAGTCTCCTGCGTCAATGGCTTTGGCAATACGGGAGTTTGCACCGTCTGCACCAATTACGAGGTCAACTTTTAAGGTTTTCATTTCCCCTTGAGCAGTGCCGTTAGAATGATCTGCGTAGTGAAGGGTATAAGCCTCTTTATCGTTACTGGGAATGTCTAATTGATAGACTGTACCGTTAATTAAGTTTGCTCCTAATTTGGCGGCTCGATCGCGCATAAAGCCGTCGAGGACTTCTCTACGACACATTCCGATATATTCACCATCTTTGAGGGTTTGACCAATATTTACTTCAATATTGGAGGGTGAAATCATTTTCATTTTACGCACTCTTCGATCGATAATTTCGGGTGGTAAATCAAATTCACTCACCATACAAAGAGGAATCGCACCACCGCAAGGTTTGGCGTTATCTAATTTTCTTTCAAAAATATAAGTTTCAATTCCAGCTTTGGCTAAAACTTCGGCGGCGGAAGAACCGGCAGGTCCTCCTCCTACTACTGCTACCCTAATTGTCACGATCGTTTTCTCCTAAAATTCTTTAAATCAGTTATTGATTATAAATTGCATATACATAAAAATTTACGGTAAAACGGGCATCCCTTAAAAAAAATTTCTTTTTTCGCAACAGTCCTTAACAAAGTAAGTAATATTTATTCACATTTTTTGACTAATCTCTATGGAACATATTGAGACAGGTAGCAGGTATCAGGTTTTAGGTATCAGGTTTCCGAATATGGTTATCTTGCTTTCAAGAAAAGTAATGAGTAATGAGTATAATTTTGATTAAACTTTAATTGACAATAGTTTGAGACATAAAAAATTTAATTTTTGCAGATGTCTAATATATATTTAGGAATAGCGGTTAATGCAAAAAAGGTAATGATCAAAAAACTACAACAATGGCTTAAACAAATTCCCATTCAAGCCTATGATCCTCTTAATGATGAGGATGAGAATCACCATGGGAATAATAGCAATAATGGGAAAACATCGCCCCAGAAAACGATGTCTTCTGTAAAGGATAATGATCTGGAGTTTTTATTCCATCAATTATTACAAGGCGTAGCGAATGGATGGCAGGAAAATCGCATTGAGCAATTTTTTGAAAAATTAACCCCTAGAATAACGGTGGAAATTTGGTTAGATTGGTTACAACGTTACCGTAATCAGTTAATGGCTTCTCCTGCTCCTCATTATCATTTTGCAGCTAGAATGATTATTTTGGGGGAAGTAACGGCTTCTTTGCCTTTTTTGCGTCCTGTAGGAGATTTGGCTTATGAAATTGGTACAGAATTATTAAATCGTCGGGAAAATAATCCGATCGTGGAGTCTTTACGATCGCGCTTAAATACAGAAAATGAGACGGAAACAGAGAATGAATTAACGGAATCCGCTAGTTCTTTGGGTGATGTGCTTTCTTTACTACAAAATAATCCCGAATTTGCGGAAAATACGGCGAAAGAATTAGGTATAAATACTGTTGATCCGGGGATGATTATGGAAAAAATTGTCCAAGAAACGGAGTTAGAATCTAGTCATTTTCAGGAGTCTGTGTCACCAGAAACGGTTAATGATTTATTTAATTTGGGTTTAGAGAAAGCTGAATTAGGGGATTTAGAGGAAGCGATCGCATTTTGGGATCAAGTGTTAAGTGTAGATGAGCAATTTATTCAAGCATGGCATAATCGAGGGAGTGCGTTGGCTTATTTAAACCGTTTTGAGGAAGCTATCCATAGTTTCGATCGAGCTATCGCTATTAATGTCAATGACTATCATTCATGGAATAATCGGGGTAATGCGTTATATAGTTTAGGTAAATGGAAAGAGGCAATTATTAGTTGGGATAGGGTTTTAGGGGTGCAACCTAATTTCTTGTCTGCTTTGTATCATAAGGGTTTAGCTTTGGAAAAATTAGATTTAATTGCTGATGCGGTGGCTTGTTATGAAAAATGTATATCTATCGATCGTCATCATAGTTTATCTCAAAAAGCGCTCGATCGATGTCAGAATCTTAAAGGTCGGTAGTATATTTAATAAATGTTAAGTAAATTTGGGATTAAAAATTATCGTTGTTTTGATGAATTAAACCTAGAAAATATTGCTAGATTAAATTTAATTGGAGGCATGAATAATGTCGGTAAAACTTCATTATTGGAAGCAATATTTTTATATTTAGGTGCTAATGTACCCGATTTAGCTTTAAGAGTAAATATGTATCGTGGTATGGAGCAGTTTAATCATAGTCTTGATTCTTTATGGGGCTGGTTATTTACTAATAAATCTATTAATAATATCATTCAACTAACAGGAATTAATGAAGAAGGAATAAAAGAAATTGTCGAAATACAATTAACTCATTCTGACAATTTAAAACTATCATCATCGGAAGATATTAACGGTTCAAATGCTCAATCTTTTAGCTCTTTAACCACTGAATTAATACCAAATGAATTAAATTTTATTTATCAAAAAAATAACCAAAAATTTATTTCTAGTTTAACTTTAACTTCTAATGGTTTAATCGGAAAAAGAGAACAAATTACCTTAATACAAGGGGTTTTTATTACTTCTACAATTCGTTCTACAAGAGAAGATGTTGAAAGATTTAGCAACTTAGAAAAAGTAAATCGTCAAGGAGAAATTGTCGATACTTTAAAATTATTAGAACCAAGATTACAACGATTAGCTATATTAATTCAAGGAGGATTTCCTGTGATTGCAGGAGATATTGGTATCGGAGAATTAATTCCTATGGCGTATATGGGAGAGGGAATATGTCGTTTATTATCAATAATATTAGCTATAGCTACTACTAAAAATGGCATAGTTTTAATCGATGAAATTGAAAATGGATTACATTATTCAAAAATTGTGGAAATTTGGAAAGCAATAGATTTAATTTCTCATAAAATGAATACTCAAATATTTGCTACTACTCACAGTATGGAATGTATAGAATCTGCTCATAAAGCCTTTAATGAATTATCTGAATATAATTTTAGTTATTATCGTTTGGAAAGAAAAAAAGACAGTAATAAAATTAAAGTTTTAACCTATAACAAAAATACCATAAATACTTCGATCGATCTAAATTTAGAGATGCGTTAATGATTAAACTAACCAAGATTACTCAACAAAAATTATTAATAGGAGAAGGTAAAGCAGAAGAAGTTTTTTTTGGTGAATTAATAAATATTCTGAATCTGAATAATGAGATTTTAATTACTTCCTATGGAGGAAAAGATAATCTTAGTAACTTTTTGGAAACTTTACCATTAATACCGGGTTTTGATGAGTTAAAATCTTTGGGAATAACTAGATATGCTGATAATTCAATTCATAGTGCATTTCAAAGTGTTAATAGTATTTTAAATAAACATAAATTACCTATGCCTAAAAGTTTAGATAATTTGATAGCTAAAAATAATCATATTAAGATTAGTTTATTTTTTTTACCTGATAATAAAAATTCAGGAATGTTAGAAGATTTATTGCTTAATTCTATAGAAAATGATTCAATAATCGATTGTATAGATAGTTATTTTGAATGTGTCAAAAATCAAACAGGAAAACAACCAAAAAATATGGCAAAAGCAAAAATACACGCTTGGTTAGCAAGTCAAAAAAATCCTGATAAAAGTTTAATTGATGCAACAAAAGCTCGTTATTGGGATTATAATAATTTTGCTTTTTATAATCTTCAACAATTTATTTTGTCATTATAATATTTTACTGTTTCGATCGCCAATTTATATAGTTATTTAAAAATTCGAGAAAATTAGATTTTTCTTGTTGAGTTTTTATCAATAGATTTTCTAATATTTCTCATTTTGTTTCTTAATATCCCTAAAATTATCGATACATAACGAGATTTTTCTATACTCCTGAATCTTTATCAAATACCAATCGATCGTCCTTTAGTGTTACCATTACTTTATCCCCTTCGGTGAAAGTATTTTCAAGAATTTTCGTGGCAAGGGGGTTTTCTAATTCCCTTTGAATAGCCCGTTTTAATGGACGTGCACCGTAAGTAGGATCATAACCCACATCCACAATATAGTCTTGTGCTTCGGGTGTGAGTTCGATCGAAATATTTTGTTCTGCTAGTAGTTTTTCTAACCTGACAAGCTGTAAAGTGACAATTTCCCGTAACTCCTCTTTCTTGAGTCCATGAAAAATGATTAAGTCATCGATACGATTGAGAAATTCAGGGCGAAAATGCTTGTTTAACGCCACTAAAACCTTCTCTTTCATGGCTTCATAGTTTTTATCATCCCCTGCCAACTTCAAAATATACTCACCGCCAAGGTTAGAAGTCATGACAATAATGGTATTGCGAAAATCCACCGTGCGCCCTTGACTGTCAGTAATTCTACCATCGTCTAACACTTGCAGAAGAATGTTAAACACGTCACGATGTGCTTTTTCTACCTCGTCAAGTAAGACAACGGAATAGGGGCGACGGCGTATAGCTTCCGATAATTGCCCTCCTTCTTCGTAACCTACATAACCGGGGGGCGCACCAATTAATCTTGATACTGCGTGTTTTTCCATGTACTCAGACATATCTATTCTGATCATAGCGTCTTCGGAGTCGAACAAAAAGGCGGCTAAAGCCCTTGCTAATTCGGTTTTTCCGACACCTGTAGGACCCATAAACAGGAATGAACCGATGGGACGACTAGGGTCTTTCATTCCCGCTCTAGCACGGCGTATGGCGGCAGAAACGATGGCTACGGCTTCATTTTGTCCGATAACTCGATCGTGCAGATGAGATTCTAATTGTAATAATTTTTGGCGCTCGGTTTCCAAAAGACGGTTAACGGGGATTCCCGTCCATCCTGCCACAATTTCCGCAATATCTGACTCTGTGACATCTTCCCTCAGCATGGCGTTTTCCTGAGATTGAATTTCGAGCAATTTCCCTTCTTTACTCTCAATATCTTGCTGTAATGTCTCTAATTTGCCATATTTTAACTGTGCCGCCGTGTTTAAATCGTATGCTCTTTCAGCCTGTTCAACTTGCAATCTTAGCTCTTTTTCTTCCTCTTTTAAGGCGTGAATTTCGTCTAATAATTCTTTTTCAATCAGCCATTGAGAGGATAATTCCCGTTGTTTGATTTGTAAATCGTCAATTTCTGCGGTGATGCGCTCTAAATTATCCTGCGCAGATTTATCATTTTTTTCCTCTCCTTGTAATGATAACTGCTCCATCTGCAATTGCATCAAACGTCGATCGAGTACTTCCAATTCAACGGGTTTCGAGGTGATTTCCATTTTCAACTTAGCGGCGGCTTCATCCACTAAATCAATGGCTTTGTCAGGTAAAAATCGCCCCGTAATATAACGATGAGATAAAGTTGCCGCCGCAATCAAAGCAGAATCCGTAATTTTCACCCCGTGATGAACTTCGTAACGCTCCTTTAAACCCCGTAAAATGGAGATGGTATCCTCAACGCTAGGCTCTTTGATATACACTTGTTGGAAACGTCTTTCAAGAGCAGGGTCTTTTTCGATGTGTTTACGGTATTCATCAAGGGTACTCGCCCCGATACAACGCAATTCACCCCTTGCCAATAAAGGTTTAAGCAGGTTTCCTGCATCCATTGCGCCTCCTTCCCTTGAACCTGCACCCACTACGGTATGAAGTTCATCGATAAATAAAATTATCTGTCCATCGGAATTTATCACCTCTTTTAATACCGATCGAAGTCTCTCCTCAAATTGTCCTCGATATTTAGCACCAGCGATTAAACTACCCATATCAAGGGAAATTAATTGACGATTTTTCAAAGATTCTGGCACATCTCCGTTAACAATTCTTTGGGCTAAACCTTCTGCGATCGCAGTTTTACCCACCCCTGGCTCACCAATTAACACGGGGTTATTTTTCGATCGTCTTGACAATACTTGAATAACACGTCTTACCTCATCATCCCTACCGATAACAGGATCAAGTTTGCCCTCTTTGGCTTCTTCCGTCAAATCTCGCCCAAATTTGGTTAAAGGAGGCTCTTTTTCGATAGTTTCTTCAGGCTCACTGGTTTGGGCTTCTTCTTTCTCAATTTTGAGTTTAAAATCTTTAATTTTAATTTGAAAATCTTGAGGATCAATATTGAAACTTTTAAGAGTTTTTTTGCCTATACGTTGATCATCAGAAAAGGCGACTAATAAATGAGAAATGCCGATAAATTCATCCTGCCAACTTTCTCGACAAATTTCCGCCCTATCCAACATGGAATCTAAACTACGTCCTAAGTATAACTGATTGACGCTAAACATTCTCGGTTGACGGGTGGCAAATGTCTGTAATTGCTTATTTAAAAGGTTTATATCAATATTGGCTTGACTAAAAATTTTTGTGGCGATCGTATTTTCTTCTAATAAGGCTAGTATTAAATGTTCTACTTCTAAGTTTTGGTTTTTTAACTCTTTACAAATATCTTGCGATCGCACTACGGCATCCCAAGCAATTTCAGTAAACTTATTCGGATCGGTTGGTTGCATTTTATCTCATCTATTAGTTATCTCATCTTAATTATTAATCTTTTTTAACAAAATGTCATTAATTAGGGTTTGCTGAAAAAGTCTTTTGATGGGGATAGGTGTCAGGTGTCAGGTATCAGGTATCAGGTTAAAGAATGAAAAATAAAGGTTTTCAGATTATACAAAGTACAGGGGAAAACCTTATTACTTCAAAAAAATAAGGTTAAAAATGCTTGATTTTCTCGTAAAAATTGCTAAAACTGTTCTGCTTTTGAAAAGGGAAATCAAGAAGTAAAAGAAGGCAAAGTTAAAAACTGGCGAGACATTAGAAAGTTATAATATAGCTCTAGTTATAACTCAAATTCTTTTCTAGGTATTTGAGATTGACGAATAATAGATTGAAGTGTGCCTATTTTAATCGTGTCATGATTCGGTATTGGAACAGTTATAGTACCATTTTCTACGGTTTTTTGCATTATGATATGACTGCCTTTCTGACGTATTTGCTGAAATCCATATTTTGCCAAAATTCGACAGACTTCTTTCCCCGAAAGTATGCGTAATTTACCCAACAGCAACCTCCAAACGAGTTATATAAATCTCATTATGTAATCTTGTTTCTATTTCTTGAGAAGATGCGGTTTCAAAGAATAATTCTAAGGCTTCTTTAAGGTTATTTCTAGCTTCTTCAATGGTATCACCTTGACTAGCAATATCTAATTCAGGGCAAAGGGATACATAACCATCTCCCTCTTTTTCAATAATTGCTGTTAGTTGTTGATATTTCATCCTTTCGTATTGAATTGCTTAATTTATCCTAATGATAAGCTATTTTAGGTTCGATCGAAATATGCTATCGTAAAGATACGAATGTCAAATTAATGTATTAAGAATATCTTGTTTTGTTACGTTTTTATGACGAGCAACGCTATTCAGAATAGAGTTTAAAGTCTTGGTATTTTCATTGAATAACTAGAGTTTCATTTTTAACTAAATGTAATTTTACAATGGGAATAAATGTTTTATCGAAGTAAAAAGCCTTCACTGCTTCTGTAATATTTTCCTTTAATTCTTCCCAACTATCTCCTTCGGTGAAAATATCTTCACTCAGACATTCTGCAATAAATCCACCGTCATCTTCTTGATTGATTTCAAATACGATCGTCTCTCTCATGGTTAATTATTTTCCATCATTGATTGACATTGTAACTATTATTTAACTATATTTAATTTTTATTCTGATCATAATAACTTATTTCATACAAAAAAGTTAATGAAAGCTAATTTGTCTGTGGTTTGCCAATAAATATAGTCATTCCAAGCATTTTCTGCCCATGAGAGTTCGATCGTGAAACGGCACTGTGCGATCGCACTGAAAAGTTTAAAACGATCGAATTAACCCTTACTTAATGCACGATCGCACCATCTTTAATTAACTGTTTTTTTGTATCTTCATCTAAACCTGAATTAGAGGAAAAAATCGCTTTTTTAACAATAGTTTGACCTAAGCTAGTATTTTGTAAATTAGTATTAGTTAAATTAGCATAGCTAAGATTCGCACCAATAGCATTAGCTAGGGCTAAACTAGCATTTTGTAAACTAGCATTTTGTAAATTTGCACCCTCTAAATATGCTCCACTTAAATCCGCACCATTGAGCTTAATATGGTTTAAATTAGCTTCACTAAAATCCGTATCTGTTAAGTCTGCACCTCTTAAATTACCATAAGAAAAATTACTACTACTTAAATTTAAACCACTTAAATTAACTCCTGTTAAATCTCCTCCTGCAAAATCAGTTAAGGGATTTAATCCTGCTATTTCCGCTAATTCTGTAAAATTATCTTTTTGACTTCGATAAATAAATTGAATAATTTTTTTCAATGATTTACTATCTTCTACCAAAATATTGTCTTTATTTTCATGACATAAACTAGGAGAATTTATTCCGTCTTGAGATTGAAAAATCGTTTTACTGATATAAGGTTTTAAGTAAATTTTTTCAATAAATTCCGCTAATTTTCTCTCTAAAACTGCGTGTTTATTAGGAGTAATATCATGAAGCCATAATCCTTCAATATCTGTTAAAAAAATATCTGCTTTTTTTGCAATAATTTGGGCGGTTAATTCATGGGGTGAATCTTTAACTTCCACTACCCCTAATTTAACATTGGATAAATTATCTTGAAGAAATTTTTGCTCTGGTGTGTGCTTAATTATCCATGTAGGTTGTGCTGAAAAAACTGAGTCAACTAATTTAATTAAAGGGGAATTTATTTGACTTTTTTCGACTAATGTGATATTATTTAATTCTAAAATTAATAAGCTCGATCGAAGGCTAAATTTAACTTTTCCTTCTAAGATTTCCTCTTCTTGTTGACTGAATTTAAGATTAAGATATAACTCAAATTGATTGCTAGTATTTTCTTTAGGAATAACGCTTAATTCCATTAAAACGCAATCGGGACATTGATTGTGGGATTCTAATAATTGCATGAAAACTATTTAAAATAAAAGATAAAATTAATCTAGTGAATTTGTGATTATTGATTAGGATTTGTTGAATAAGGATAAAAAATAAGGTTGAATAAATACTATGTTAGTAAAAAAAAGAATTGTGACTAAGTACTTTAATCTATAAGTATTTTAGCTAAAACCTATCAATCTCTTATTATCAAACTATAGAATATCATCTCAGGGTATGATAGTTAAGGCAAAATCTCTAAAATGTTATCCATTCCATCCGGATAAGATTAGGGGAAAAATGCTTAATATTATCTTATCAAACCTTCTCAAATCATAGAAAATGACTGCTACATCTTGGACACGAAAACATATTATATCCTTAGAAGACTTTTCGATCGAGGAGTATAACACCGTTTTAACTACCGCTTCTAGTTTTAAAGATGTTTTACAGAGTCGCACAAAAAAAGTTCCCGCATTACAAGGGCAAGTTGTAGCTAATATGTTTTTTGAACCTTCTACTCGCACTCGTAGTAGTTTTGAACTAGCCGCCAAAAGACTCTCCGCAGATATATTAAACTTTGCGCCCAGCACTTCATCTTTAACCAAAGGAGAGACAATTTTAGATACAGCCAAAACCTATCTGGCAATGGGAGCGAATATCATGGTAATTCGTCATAGTCAATCAGGAGTGCCCTTAAATATTGCCTTAGAAATGGATAGATTGCAGTCTGGGGTAAGCATTTTCAACGGCGGTGACGGTTTACATCAACACCCCTCCCAAGGATTACTAGATTTGTTTACCATTTGCTCATCTTTAGAGAGTAAAAACCCTCAAATTTCCTTATTAAAAGACAAAAAAATCGCCATTGTCGGGGATATTCTTCATTCTAGGGTAGCTCGTTCTAATATCAACAGTTTACTCGCTAGTGGTGCGCAAGTTCATTTAGCTTCTTCTCCCACTCTGTTACCCTCCCTATTTGCTGATATTGTTGAGGATAAATATAAGGATAGATTATTTTTGCATTGGCACTTAAAACCAGCTTTAGAAAATGCCGATTTTGTCATGACTTTAAGATTACAGAAAGAACGCATGACAGATTATTTATTACCCAGTCTTAGAGAGTATCATCAATTGTTCGGAATTACCCTCGATCGATTACAATGGTGTAAACCAGAAGTTAAAGTATTACATCCCGGACCTGTAAATAGAGGAGTTGAGATAAGTTCAGAATTAATGGATGATCCTAACTATAGCTTAATTTCCGATCAAGTCACCAATGGAGTTGCCGTGCGCATGGCGTTATTATACCTCATCGGCAACTCAAAATAGTTTTTTGGTGAAGTTAGAAGACTCTTAAGACTAGAAGATAATTGATAATTGATAATTGATAATTGTTAATTCTTAATTCTTAACTCTTAATTTTTAATTCTTAACTCTTAATTTTTAATTCTTAATTCTTAATTCTTAATTCTTAATTCTTAATTCTCCATTAATTTTCAATTCTTTCCTGTATTTGAGGATCGTACAATTCGACATAATTCCAGTAATTGCCGAAAACTGTCTCGATATAACCTTTAGTTTCTGGGAAGGGGATATTTTCCACAAATTCGTCAAAATCATCCAAACTATAACGTTTTAACCAGTTTGCCACATTTCCAGGTCCTGCGTTGTAACTAGCAACAGCAAGTAAAGAGTTACCATTATAGGTTTCGTGGGTATGGTTTAAGTACCATGTTCCCATCTTAATATTATCATTAGGATCGGTGAGAGAATATTCTTTAATGCCGATTTGGGGTGCAATCCATTTTCCCGTGTCGGGCATAATCTGCATTAATCCCGTGGCGCCGACGGGAGATTTAATTTCTTTCTCAAATCTCGACTCTTGACGAATCAGCGACACTACCAAAAAGGGATTTAATTTTCTTTCCGTTGACCATTTTACGATTAAATCTTCATAATGGAAGGGAAATAAACCATACCAATATTCTGGACTATTACGCAAGATTCGCCATTCTTGATAATCTTCGGGGTTATCTCGACGATTTTTTAAACTCCAAATAGTATTAATTCCTTGTAAATTTTTACCTTGAATTTGTTGAATCAATCCTTGAATAAATTGTTCTGATACCGTTACTTCTGGTTTATTGCCTATTTCCCCTCTAAATAAGTCGATGGCTTCTTGATTTTCTCCTAATAAAAACAACTCTTTAAACATATTTGAACCTGCAGGAGGGATCGATCGAGCTACGGGAGTTTCTACTTTTAATGGTAAACTGCGAATAGTGGTAAAATCTCCCACATCTTTACCTAATCGCACAGCCGATCGCCAAGCGTAGTATGAATGAGGGTGTTTATCTAAGACAAATTGAAAAGCCTTTTGGGCTTCTTCTGGTTGCCCTAATTTTTCTGCCCATTTTCCTACCCAAAACCCTGCTTTTGGTGCGACATCACTGTCTGGATTATTGACGCTAATTTGTTGCGCCCATTGCCAAGCGGAGACTAAATTATTTGCTCGTGCAAATTCTTGTGCTACTTGCCAACGATAATTCGCCGCCTCCTCAGAGTTAGGAAACTCTTGTAATAGTTGATTTCTGACTTGGGTTGCCTCTGGAAATCTTCCCAAGGCAGTTAAGATAGTGGCTTTTTGATTTAAGGCTTTAGGCGCTTCTTCTAAGAATCTTTTATCCACACGATTAAGGAAAGACAAGGCTTCATCTCCTTGTGTCATGGTTGCCAGTCTTCTTAAAGCTAACCCCGTATCGGGCGCATCAGGAAATTCATTAACCAATTTCAAATAAAAACTTTTTGCTTCTGTTGGTTTCTTTGATACTTGATAACCTCTAGCAATACGATATAAATGTTCGGGGGTAGAAGTGCCTTTTATATAGGCTTGGGAGGCTTGTAAAAAGTGATTATTTTGCCAATAATTTTGTCCTATTATATCCCATTGTTGCGGAGTTAATTCTTTGCCAAATTGCTTAACTAATGTGTCTAAATCTCCTTTAGTTTGAGGAGATAAATCATAGGTTGCTAATAATAATAATAAGTCTTTTTGATTGGGTTCTTTTTTTAATAATGTACGGACAATTTCATGAGTACGAGGATATTGAGGAAATCTTTTTATGGCTTCTTGCCAATAGTTTTGATCATAAGTACCAAGTTTATAATAGGCTTCGGCACTAACTAAATCTTCGGGAAATTCTGTTACTAATTTTAACCAAATTTCTTGGGCTTTTTCGGTGTCATTTGTTAACTCATAAGCTCTCCCTTGTCTTAATAAGATATAGGGTGCTAAAATAGGATATTCTTTCTCTAAATTTTTTAAATAATTTAAGGCTTTTGCACCATCAAAATCCCCTCTTAATATATCTGAAGCTAATAGAAATCTTGCTCTATTTCTGTCTAAAGATGGTTTCTCTTGATTGGCGATCGCCTCTAAAGCAGTTTGTCGATCGACAGGTGAAACATCTGCTAAGAGTAATACTTCAGAAGGTGCATCTAGTCTATACTCTACTGGCTCAGTTGTAACTATAACCCCCTCCAGAAGTTTAATGAGGGTGGGAGTTAATACCGTAGCGCCAACAATTCCAGTAAGGATAATTAATAAAGTGGGTATGGGTATTAGAGTTTTATTTTTTTTACTTTTCATTTATTCTCTGGATAAAAAATAATCATTAATTATGGAGATTTTCTTTGTTATTATAAACTAAGAGAATGTCAGTGTAGGTTACGATGGAATGAGTTTTATTTTTTAAATGGTAATTAATAATTTTCAAGTCCTGGCTATGGCTAAATTTAAGATTATCATAATTTACCTTAATTTGTTATAAAATTCTATTTTAAAATTTACTACTTAATTAATGATTAATAATTTATGCTAGAAAATACTCAATTTTTAACAGAAACAGAGTCGATCGAAGTAGAAAAAGCCCTATTAACTTCATCAGAAAAATTTTTAACTCGCCTCACTATTTCTTCTTTCAAATTATTGCAAATAATCGCTCAAGATTTAGAAATTTCTATAGAAAATTTAACCAGTGAGCAAATTATTTTATGGATGGAAAAAGATAGTAGAATTAAACGAGAAAAAGGGGAAGATCAAGGTATCCTTAAATGGTAATGGAGAAGGTCGAATGGAGAATGGAAAGTGGGATGTTATCAATAGTCTAACATGTAATAAATTAGACTACTAACAGAGATTGTTCAATAAATTGAACTCAAAATTGTTGAAAGTGCTTTAATTCCTAATTCTTAATTCTTAATTCTTAATTCCTAATTCTTAATTCTTAATTCTTAATTCCTAATTCTTAATTCTTAATTCTTAATTCTTAATTCTTAATTCTTAATTCTTAGGGTGTCATGGAGGGAATTAAGGGCATCGGCACATTCACGGGTGACGACTTCTAATACTTCTTTTTTTCCAGATACGGGAGGCTCGATAATATCCCCTATTTTGATATGAATATCGATCGATCGGGGAAATTTTTTGCCCGATTCAAGGATTTTCTCTGTACCATATAAACATACAGGCAATAAAGGAGCTTGTGCTTTTGATGCAATCAACGCAGCACCTAGTTTGGGGTCATGAACTCTGCCGTCACTCGTGCGTGTGCCTTCAATAAAAATCCCCGTTGCCCAACCTTCCTCCAGTCGAGAAATGGCTTGACGTATCGCTTTTCGATCGACACCTTCCCGATTAACAGGATAAGCGCCCAAAGCTGTGATAAGCTGTTTTAAACCATTTTTTGTAAATAATTCTTCCTTTGCCATGTAAGCAACAGGGCGTGTAATGGCCGCCGATACCAAAGGAGGATCAAAAACACTAGCATGATTACTCACTATAATTAACTTACCCTTGGGGGGAATTTTCTCTCTCCCCGTCACCTTACCTCGAAAATAAAGAGAAAAAACAGGATTCACCATAAACGATCGAACGAGATGATAAACTGTTGTTTTAGTTTTGATGATCTCTTGAGAGGGTTGATTTGTACTCATCCTTCTTTAAAAAATAAATATATTATTAAAATACGGAAAATCTAGTTATAGTTATGTCAAAAATTAATCTTATGCTAAAAAAGCCACAATTTATCTGTAGTTTATCCCTACTAACCTTATTATTATCGGTTTCTCCTGTTCGATCGCAAGGGGTTGAACCTACCCTCACCGATTATAATTACAATCAAGACTTTATTTCTATCCCCATAGAAGTCCAACCTCCAGAAAATAAACCTTCTACCACTAACGCTTGTAGTCCTTTCGTTGCACCTGCTATGGAAGCCATTATTAAACGCTACGGGGGAGGATGGGGTATTTTGGTACAAAAACTTTCTGATGGTGAAACTATCTATAATTATAATGCCGATCGAGGGTTTATCCCTGCCTCCAACATGAAAATTTTAACCACCGCAGCCGCTTTACAAAGACTTTCCCCTTCTACCACCATTAGCGCCAATAAATCCTTACAGGAATGGGTAGCCGTGACTAATTTAAGAAGTGATAATTATTACGCTGACACTCTACTTAAAAGAATCGGTGGAGGTGCAGTCGCAAAACAAATTTTAGCCCAATTAGGCATTAATCCTCAAGGCTTCCACTTTGCTGATGGTTCGGGATTATCTCGCCGTAACCTAGCCACACCAAGAGTTTTAGTCGATACTCTTAGGGTAATGTATTCCAATCCTCAAAGAGAAATCTTCTTCGCATCCTTACCCACCGCAGGAATTAGTGGCACATTGCGCAACCGCATGAAACAAACACCAGTACAAGGTCTTGTACACGCTAAAACTGGGACTTTAACAGGAGTTCGAGCTTTATCGGGTTATCTTGATCATTCTCAGTATGGTACTTTAGTGTTTAGTATTATTGCTAATCATCCTAATCAATCGGGTACGGCATTAGTACGCGCCATCGATGAAATGGTGATTACTCTTAATACTACAGCTAATTGTCAATATTAGAGAGAATGGAAAGTTCGTAGTAAGGGTTTTAACCCTTATTAAATAAACGGCTAAAGCCATTACTACAAACTAAACCAAACCTAAAAAAACCTTTTCATCACATCCTAGTTAAAGGAAACTGGGTTTATGACGGATTAAATTGAGAAACTCCTCTCTCGTTTTATTTTCTTCCTGAAATACGCCCAGCATGGCACTGGTGACAGTCCAAGAACCGGGTTTTTGTACTCCACGCATCACCATACACATATGACTTGCTTCCATGACAACGGCTACTCCTTGAGGATCAAGAATAGTTTGTACTGCTTCAGCAATTTGGCGAGTTAAACGCTCTTGAACTTGCAATCTTCTGGAATACATTTCGACAATTCGAGCTAATTTACTCAATCCCACAACTTTTTGGTTAGGAATATAAGCAACGTGCGCTCTCCCCATAAAAGGTAACATATGATGTTCACAAAGACTGAAAAAGTCTATATCTCTGACTAACACCATTTCGTTATGCCCTTCATCAAAAATAGCACCATTGACTAATTTTTCTAAGGATTGGCTATAACCTTGAGTTAAAAACTGCATGGCTTCGGCAACTCTTTTGGGGGTTTTTAGTAACCCTTCTCTTTCTGGGTCTTCTCCTACAGATTCAAGCATAACACGCACAGATTCCATCATTTGTTGTTTGTTTTCTTCCTGAGTGAGATGAATTTGTACTGCTTGTCCGTTATGGGTATTTCGATCGGGTCTAGTGGCTACGTTATTGTAAACTTCTGTAGTGATAGTGGAAGAAATATCAGGAGAAATTTTAGGAGAGTTAGAACCGTTGGAAAATTCTGTCATAGTTAAGTTAGTAAATTAGTTTAAGTTTTGGGTTGCCCCTTGAGATTTGAGTTACATCAACTAGAAAAGCTCAAGAAATGTAAACTTCAAGGAATTTAAAAATAAATTTATTTATAAGGCGCCGACACTGGGAGTAATGGTTAGTTGTTCAATGACTGCCTCTTGAGGTAATAATACGGTGTGTAAAATTGCTTGTGCTACGGTTTCTGGTTTGAGCATTGCCGATCGATTTAATTTTACCTTAACGGTGTCAGTATCCCAAATAGGGCTATTGACTGCCCCCGGTGAAATGGTAGTAACTCGAATACCGTTACTTCTTTCTTCTACCGCCAGACATTGACTAAAAGTGACTAAAGCCGATTTACTAATGGCATAAGCGCCCCATTCAGGAAAAGCATTGTCAGCGGCGATGGAAGCTACATTGACGATCGTTCCCTTACCCTGTGTCCGCATGGATGGTAAAACCCCCATTACACATTCAAAAACACTGGTTAAATTGAGATTTAACACTGTTTGCCAATCCTCTAAGGTAGTTTCTCTCAAAAAATTGGTATAACCGATTCCAGCATTATTAACTAAAATGTCAATACCATCCCATTCCTGCACGATCGACTGTACCGTCCTCCTTACTGTCGATACTTCACTTAGATCAGCAGAAACAGTCTTTACCTTTACCCCATATTCTTGTGCCTGACGGGCTACTTCTGTTAATTTATCTTGAGAACGACTAATTAAACATAAATCTATCCCAGAAGACGCAAAAGCTAAGGCTGTTGCTTTACCAATTCCACTACTAGCACCTGTTATAATTGCCCGTGGTTGATTTGGGGAAAATTCCATGATATATATTACTTTCTATTTTGAGTTTTTCCACTCTGTATAAAACTATTATACAGTGTTTCATTCTAATAATGTGAAGTTTTGTAACAAAAATCACCATCGTCATTATAACATGAGGTGTTAAGAGTTAGGAATTTAGAGCGAGGAGATAAAGGTAAAATCTATCTTAACCTGAGTGAACCATAAAATTTTCGGTGCTGTAAAGGTGTTAGGTGTCAGGTATTAGGTATTAGGTTAAAGAATTGACAAAAAATATATCTTAATTGATTTGTTTATGTTCAATTTTTTGATCGAATTATATCATCTTCTGAAAACTACACCTGAAACCTGCAACCTGCAACCTACCTAAATCAGACATTCTTGTATCGAACTGAGGTATCTTAGGGTGGAAAATATAAATTTCTGAACTTATTACTCAACTTCAGCAAGAAGTCTTATGATTTATCTAACCTCAAATACCTAACTCTTATATAATATCAATAGATAATGACATCACAGGGTTAAAGTTCATGCCTCCACAGTTAAGAATTTATGTGCCTCCTCATCCTTTAATTAAGCATTGGTTAGGGGTAGCCAGAGACAAAAATGCTCCCCCAACTCTCTTTAAAACTGCCATGGTAGAGTTAGGGCGTTGGTTAACCTATGAGACGATTCGAGAATGGTTGCCCACCCTAGAAACTGAAGTTGAAACTCCTTTGAGCATCGCTTCTGCTACTTTTATTTCTCCCGATACTTCGATCGTAACTATCCCCATTTTACGAGCAGGATTAACTCTTTGGGAAGGATGCCAAACATTATTACCCTTAGCTAAAACCTATCACTTAGGATTAGTTAGAAACGAGGAAACATTAGAAGCTAGTTGTTACCTCAATAAATTACCAAAAAAATTTGAACCTGATACTCGTATTTTAATTTTAGACCCTATGATAGCAACGGGGGGTTCTATTATGTTAGCTATGGAAGAAATTACTAAACGGGGTGGAAATCCTGATTTAACCCGTATTGTTTCCGTGGTAACAGCTCCTCCAGCCTTGCAAAAATTAAGTGCTAATTATCCTAGCTTAACTATTTATACCGCTATGATTGATGAAGAAATTAACGATCGTGGTTATATTGTACCCGGATTAGGGGATGCGGGCGATCGAGCTTTTGGTACATTAGATGATTAATGGTCAAAATATCAGTTTTTTATTATGAAATCTGTATATTTCTTCTAAATATGCAAAGATTTCTCAACATTTATTTTATTAACCTAAGACGCAAAAATCCTTGTCTTTGAGTTGAACAATATACATCCTATAATTAAGGAATCAGTTATTAACATTTGAAAATAAATAAATATTATGAGTGAAAAAGATAATTTCGGCGGTGGTTTTCTCTTAGGCACAATTATTGGCGGTGTCGTCGGTGGTATTATTGGTACTGTGATTGCTAATAAGAATAACAAAAAAAGCGAAAATTGGGAAGAAGAAATTAACCTTAAAAATTCTCAATATTCTAACTTTGATAGTGAAAAAATAGAACATAGTCGCATGAGTTTAGAAGAAAAAATTAATCAATTAAATAATGCGATCGATGATGTTAAAGTTAGTTTGATGAAAAATTCAGAAAAAGAAATTATAGATTAATTGGTATAACCTAAAAGGCTTTTAAATTAACTTTTTTATAATAAAATTAGACATCAATCATATTCAATATAATAAGGGTTTTAACCCTCACTATCAACAAATAAAATGAATATTCAAACACCAAATTGGGTTAAAGATGCTATTTTTTATCAGATATTTCCCGATCGATTTGCCCTAGGAAAACCACCAAAAAACTATCCCAATTATTGGCAACCATCGAACTTAGAATTATGGGAAAGTTTGCCTAATCTCCAGAAATATAAAGGCGGAAATTTCTGGGGAATCATCGATAAATTAGATTATTTACAAGATTTAGGTATCAATGCCATTTACTTTACTCCCGTTTTTCAATCCACCTGTAACCATCGTTATCATACCCATGATTATTACCAAATTGATCCCCTTTTAGGTGGTAATGATGCTTTTTTCCAATTCTTGAAACAAGCCCATAAACGAGATATTAAAGTCATCTTAGACGGAGTTTTTAACCATGTGGGTAGGGGCTTTTTCTTCTTCAATGATATTTTAGAAAATGGTACTCATTCTCCTTGGTTAGACTGGTTTAAAATTCAAGGTTGGCCTTTATCTGCCTATGATGGTTCGTATCCTGCTAATTATGTCAGTTGGGTGAATAATCGTGCTTTACCGCAATTCAATCATAGTAATCCTCAAGTTAAAGAATATATCATGCAGGTAGCGGAATATTGGCTTAATCAAGGTATTGATGGATGGCGTTTAGATGTACCTAATGAAGTTACCGAAGCAGGTTTTTGGCAGGAGTTTCGCACAAGGGTAAAAGCCATTAATCCTTCTGCTTATATTGTGGGGGAAATTTGGGTTGATGCCCGACAATGGTTAGATGGTAGTCAGTTTGACGGTGTAATGAACTATCTTTTCACTGCGCCTACCATGGCATTTTGTGGGGGCGATCGAATTTTGAGAGAATATGTTGAGATACCTCCCTATTACCCCTATCCTGCCATTAAAGCACAAGAATATCAAACAAAAATTGAAGAATTACTCAACTTATATGACTGGGAAATCACCTTAACTCAACTCAATTTATTAGCTAGTCACGACACTGCTAGGCTATTAACCATTGCAGGAGGAGACATTAAAACCGTAGAATTATGTACCTTGCTATTGTTAACTTTCCCCGGTGCGCCTAGTATTTATTATGGAGATGAAATAGGTTTAGAGGGTGGTTTAGACCCAGATTCAAGACGTAGTTTTCCTGACGCAAAATCATGGAATCAAGACTTATTAAGTTACCATAAAAAGTTAATTCAATTAAGACATCAATATCCTGCTTTAAGACGAGGAAAATATCAGGTGTTATTAGCGCGAGAAGATATTTATATCTTTAGTCGAACCCTAGATGATGAAACACTTATAGTCGCTATTAATACCGATATTCAACCTCAAGAAGTTACCTTAGAGTTCGATCGAACCCCCCAACAAATTCTCTTTGGTAAAGGCTCATTTTTACTGAATAATAGTGAAAAAAACCAAACTTTACATCTCACCTTAGCACCCCGTAGCGGTTTAATTTTTCTTTAACGAAATAGTGAAAATGGCTATTCCCTACTTGCTCTAAGGTAGTCAAAGTGTTCCTATCTTCATCCAGATTAAATTATTCCCTTTCTGAAAGTACAATAAGAATAACATCTTTTGAATAAGAGAAAATAGTTATGACCCAATCTTCCGAAAGACAGAAAAAACAACCTTTACCTGTACCTCCTTTAATTCCTCAAACTAAACCCCAAGGAACGACGGATATGGATGAAAGCACCAGAGTTAGCACTAATAGTCCTTTTCCCCCTCTACCAAAAGGCAATATTCCTCCTCTTAAAAATAAGATTCCCTCCCAAGGTTTTGATTTACCTAATTTTGATGATGATGACGATGACGAATTTGAACCTGAAGGCGCTACTCAAATTAATTTAGAGGTAGGTGTACCTCCCCTTGGAAAACGTCCCCCTTTAACTCCTCCTCCTCTTAGCTCTAAAGCACCTCCTACCTCACCATTAGGAGGAAAACGAACTTTGACTCCCCCCCCTCTAACTTCCAAAGGGAAACCGGGAGAAACCGATGTGCGTCGTGGTACATCAATGGATCGTCCTCCCGTGGCTCGATCGACCTCCCCCGGAGTTCCTCCTTTAAGAACTGGTCCTCAAGGTGGTATTCGTCCCATCGGTCCTAGTCGAGCCCCCGGACAACCCCCCCTTAGTGATTTAGTTAAATTTGCCTATGATAATGATTACTCTGATGTTCATTTAGGCGTGGGTGAATTACCTCGTATGCGCGATCGAGGTGAGATGATCGTTTTAGATCAATATCCCGAAATTGATCTCAATACCTTCATGAGTTGGTTACGAGAAATTATGCGAGAAGAAGAAATCCAAAAATTCAAAAAAGAATTAGAGTTTGACGGTGCTACTCAATATGAGTTTGCAAGGGTTCGGATTAACGTTTTTGATGCTTTAAATGGACCTGCTTTAGTTTTGCGATTGATTCCGTTGAAAATTTTAAGTATGGAACAGTTACGACTTCCTCCTATTTTCAGAGATGTTTGTGATGCCCATAAAGGATTAATTTTAATTACAGGTCCTACTGGTTCGGGTAAATCTACTACTTTAGCCGCCATGATTGACCATATTAATAGTGAACAACCTAAACATATTATTACGATCGAAGACCCTGTGGAATTTGTCCATAAAAGTCGCCGTGCGTTAATTAAACAAAGAGAAGTAGGTATGAATACCCTCAAGTTTGATAACGCCCTCAAAGCAGCTCTACGGGAAGACCCAGATATTATTCTTGTAGGTGAAATGCGAGACAAATCTACTGTAAACACTGCCCTTAAAGCCGCTCAAACAGGTCACTTGGTTATGGGAACATTACACACTAACAGCGCCATTAAAACTCTGGAACGTATTTTTACCCTCTACACCGCTGAAGAACAAACCGCCATTCGATCGGCTTTAGCAGAATCTTTAGTGGCAGTCATTGCTCAAGGATTGTGTCGTACTACGGATGGAAAACGAGCCGCCTATCATGATATTCTCATCAACACAGAAACCGTCAAAGATTACATTCTAGCCAATAAATATGAAGAAATTGGAATGTTGATGACTGATGGAGAATTTGACGGTATGATGACCATGAATAAATCCTTGTTTAATCTCTATCAAGATGGAAGAATTACCGAAGAAACTGCCTTAGAAAGATCACCTACCCGTAATGAAATGGCAATGATGCTACGAGGCAGAGTCTAACGATTAACAATTAACAATTAACAAACAGACATTTTTACTCTATTCTTAAAGGATCAGCATCAAGCACGATCGAAACTGAGGGATGACAGTATTGTTTTAATGTTAATAAAACTTGCTTCATTTCTGGGGTAAAAGTATCAGCAGATTTAAGCAAAATTTGCCAACGATAACGATTTGCTACTCTCATAATATTAGCAGGAGCAGGTCCTAAAATCTCGATCGAATCGGGTAATAAATTAGCACACATATCCCCCACAGTATCCGCCGATTCTCTAACTCGATCGCCGTCAACACCACTAAAACGCAGTAAAATTAAATTACCATAGGGGGGATAGTCTAAACTTTCTCTTTCCGGCAATTCCTTGCGACAAAAAGCTAAATAATCATGATTTTGCACGGCATGAATGACAGGATGTTCGGGTGAGTAAGTTTGAATAATTACCTTTCCTGCGTCATCACCCCTACCTGCGCGCCCTGCCACTTGGGTTAAAGTTTGAAAAGCCCTCTCACTAGCTCTATAATCAGAATGGAATAGTAAACCATCAGCAGAAACCACCCCAACAAGGGTAACTTGCGCTAAGTCGATACCTTTAGTTAACATTTGTGTACCAATTAACACGTCAGCTTTTCCTGCTCCAAAATCTTCTAAAATGCGACGATGGGCATTTTTTGTGCTAGTGGTATCGCTATCAAACCGTAAAATTTTTAACTCAGGAAACTCTTTTTCTAATTCTAGCAACACTTTTTGAGTGCCAGTACCAAAGAATTTGAGATAGGGAGAAAAACATTGAGGGCATTTTTTCGGATGCAATTCCGTATGATTGCAATAGTGACATCTCAATAATTCCGTTGCTCCCTCATGGGTATAGTGATAGGATAAGGAGACATCACAATGGGGGCATTCCATAACATAACCACAGCTACGACAAGAAACAAAAGTGCTATGTCCTCGCCGAGAGATAAATAAAATAGCTTGTTTGCCTTCTTTTTTGAGGTTATTTAACGCATCCCTGAGACTATAACTAAAAATACTGCGATTGCCTTTTCTTAATTCTTGGCGCATATCTACTATTTCCACTGGAGGCATGGGGCGATTTTGGATGCGATTAGGTAGGGATATATAGTAGTTATTCGAGTTTATCTCTGATTTTAGAGGAAAATGATCCCCCCCAGCCCCCCTTAATAAGGGGGGAGTAAGAGAAGTGTCAGAAGGTAGAATAGGCATCTTGTCGGTTTCGGTAGCTTGTCGCCAAGATTCGAGGGAAGGAGTAGCAGAGCCTAGTATTAAGGGGCAGTTGACTAATTTTGCTCGATATTCGGCGATTTTGACGGCATGATAGGTGGGAATGGGTTGATGTTGTTTGAAACTGGTATCATGTTCTTCATCTAAGATGATCATTCCTATATTCGGTAAGGGTGCAAATACGGCGCTTCTTGTGCCGATAATGACTTGGGATTCTCCTGTTAACATCTGTCGCCATGTGTCGTATCTTTCTCCGTCACTCAAGGCGCTGTGATATACGCACACTTTATCCCCAAATCTTGCCCTAAATCTGTCGGTGAGTTGCGGTGTTAAGCCGATTTCTGGTACTAATACTAAGGCTGACTTCTTTTGTTGTAAAATGGGTTCGATCGATTGTAAATATACTTCTGTTTTACCTGAACCTGTGACTCCATGCAATAATACTGTGGAGTAAGATTTTAAACTGGTGATGATTTCCAATGCACGAGTTTGCTCTTTTGTCAAGTTTTTGGGCTTATCTTTTTCGGGAGAAGAATCTTGTAATAAGCGCAGGGTTTCTCTTTCTTGGATGATAACACAACCTTTTTTGGCAAGGGTTTGCACGATCGAGTTACTATTTAATTGAGCTAGTTTGGCTAATTGATTGAGGGGTAATTCTCCGTGATTATTTTTGAGGATAGTTAAGACATCCTTTTGTTTTTGAGTGAGGGAAGTATCTTCATTTTCCCCAAGAAAGGTGACAATTTTGGTTAATTTTGGCTTTGCGTTGGAGGGAGGCTGTAAATAAATTTCTAACCATTGCCGTTTAACTAAGGTTTTGATTGCCTGTCTAGCGTTTTTAACTTTCTGAGTAATAAATTTATAACTATAGTCTTTTGCTGTGCTTTGTTTTAGCAGTTTGATGACTTGCCATTGACTGACGCTACAATCATCCTCTAGGGTTTCAGGAAGATTGTCGATTATAAGTTTCACTCGTCTTTGAGATTTACCTAATAACTTGGGAGGTAAGGCAACTCTGACGACGTTGATTAAATCTGTTAAATAATATTCGGCGGTTAACTGTAATAACTCCCAGTAGTGAGGAGGAAAAAACCCCGTTGTAATAATATCATCTATCTCTTTTATCTGCTCGATCGAAAGATTCTCTGGAGGTTGACTAAGTAACTTTAACACAATTCCCCCCACGATCGAACTGCCGAAGGGAATACTAACTATATCACCCACTTTAACAACCGTATCAGGTTTAACTTTATAGGTATATAATCCTTCACTATAGGCACAATCTACTAAGACTTCTACCCATTGAATCGAAGGGATAGGATTAACAATATTATAAGTATAAATTGGTTCTGCTAATTTCATTGTGTTATCTAGGATTATTGACAAGAGAATGAGGAATTAATCAAAAATCATATCTAAAAATTTTAATATATTAAAAAAGTTTAATTCTAAAATTAACTTAATTATTTTTCTGATAAATAGAATCTTTTATTTACTTTAATATCTATCATTAAAAACTTTTTTAAGAAATATTTTGCCATTCTCTAGCATCCACAAAAAGAGATAAATGTTTAACATTTCTAGTGGCAATAATTACTGTATTTCCGTTTAATTCTTCTAGTTTAGCTTGACTCGCTAAAATTACATCTCCATCAAGAGACTTTGAGTCAGCAGTCGGTTTTCCTTTTTGTCTTGTTTCCGCCCATAATTGAGCTGCTAATAACATAACTTCTGTGATTATAGGAAGATAATTAAGCACAGTTTTTAATTCATCTAATCGCTGAATTCCATTATGTTTATTAGCTCGAATTAATTCTCTTCTTACTTCATAATCAACTATTTCAGTAAGAGCAATAATTTCTTGTTTTTGTACAAGATTGTTAAACCATACTTTACAACTTTGAGCTTCATTATTATCTGCTTTAGGATTAGTAATAATTCCCACAATACTAGAATCTAAAATAATTAATCTATTCATAATCTTTAATTTTTTGATACTTTCATTGTTTAATATTTAGTCTAAAACTTCTAATAAATAATTTAAAGTTTCGGTTTGTTCTTTAACATCACCTTCTTTTTCCCAACGATTTAATAAATCTAAAATTGCTTGATTTCGGTTAATTTTTTCGACTTTATCTATTTCTTTTTCAGTTGATATTGTTGCTTGAGAAATAATTTCTTGTTCATTATTTGTTGAGGATTGAAAGGCTTGAATAATTTTTAATAAGTTTAGCCAATGTTGCTTTGGAATTCCTTGAATTGCTTGTAAAATATCGCTAATATAAACTTCTTTCGATTCTTCATTAATCATCGTATTAGTGACATCTTTGCTTTCTTGTTTAATCGCTGTTTGAGTCATAGTAATATTCTCCTTATTTTAATGATGATAAGCTAATTATATAATGAGGAATTAAAAATTAGGGTGTTAATCAATAACCCGTCGTGTAATGAATTACACGTCTAATAATATCTCGTTCAATGAATTGAACTTTTTTTATCTATTCTCCATTCTCCATTTTCAATTATCCATTCGACGTTGTTACAATATATTAAGATTTATGAAGCGATCGAACGGATAAATATATGGGAAAAAAACAGGAAGTTATCGTTATTGGTGCAGGAATTGGTGGTTTGACAACGGGGGCATTATTAGCCCATGATGGTTACGATGTTACCATATATGATCAGGCGATCGTACCGGGAGGATGTGCTTCCACTTTTCAACGTAAAGGCTTTACTTTTGATGTGGGCGCAACCCAAGTGGCAGGATTAGAGGAGGGAGGTATTCATCATCGCATTTTCCAATATCTCCAGCTTGATATACTATCAGCGACAGAGTGTGATCCTGCTTGTGCGGTATTTTTACCCCAAGAGAAACAACCGATAATGGTGTGGCGAAATCCTGAAAAATGGCGTTTAGAAAGGGAAAGACAGTTTCCAAATAGTAAGAATTTTTGGGCATTATTTCAGAAACTTTTCGAGGCTAGTTGGCGTTTTCAGAGTCGTGACCCTATTTTACCACCTCGTAACCTCTGGGATTTAGGGCAATTAATTCAAGCCTTGCGGTTAGATACCTTCGTGACTGTGCCTTTTACTTTGATGACGGTAGCGGATGCTTTGAGATTATTCGGTTTAAGTAAGGATAGGCGCTTAAAAACTTTTCTTGATATGCAGTTAAAGTTATATTCCCAAGTGGATACGGAAGAAACGGCTTTACTTTATGCGGCGACGGCTTTATCGGTGTCTCAATCCCCTCAAGGATTATACCATCTCGATGGCAGTATGCAGGTATTGAGCGATCGACTGGTGGAAGGATTAAAAAGGGATGGCGGTAAATTATATATGAGACATTTAGTGCAAAAAATCCACACTGACAATGGAAAAGTAACGGGAGTGACTGTGAAAAACTTGAAAACGGGAGAAATTACTCGACAAAAAGCTCATCATGTGGTAGGAAATTTAACGGTGAATAACCTTGCCACCATGACAGAAAATATCCCTGTGACTTATAGTCAACGGGTAGAAAAATTACCTCCTGCTTCGGGGGCTTTTGTGATATATTTAGGGGTCGATCGAACTGCAATCCCTGATAATTGCCCTCCTCATCTACAATTTTTGTACGACTATGACAAAGAAATTGGAGAAATAAATTCTTTATTTGTATCAGTAAGTAAACAAGGAGACGGCAGAGCGCCCGAAGGCAAAGCTACGATTATCGCTTCTTCTTTTACCGATATTAACCGTTGGTGGAATATTCCCCTTGAAGACTATGAGGCACTAAAACAAGATTATACTAATAAGACGCTCGATCGACTGAAAGAATATTTTAACCTTACTCCTGAGACAATTATTCATCAGGAAATCGCAACCCCTGTGACTTTCTATAAATATACCGCAAGGGAAAAAGGTATTGTGGGGGGTATTGGGCAAAGAATCAGTACATTTGGTCCCTTTGGCTTCGCTACTCGCACCCCCTTACAAAATCTCTGGTTAGTGGGAGATTCAACCCATCCGGGAGAAGGCACGGCAGGAGTTAGTTATTCGGCTTTAACCGTTGTTAGGCAAATTCAGAATAATTAGGGTTTGCTGAAAAAGTCTTGAGATGAAAAGAGATGTTAGGTTTTAGGTGTAACGGTAAAGTGCTCAGTTTTAAGGATTTTTATTCAAAAATTCAACACTTTTAACCTTATTTTTAAAGTTACAAATATATTTACTTTATCTATTAACAGCATCAAAACCTTGATGTTTCAGTATTTCTCCTATCTCCTGTCTCCTACCTTCATCAAAAGACTTTTTCATCATCTGTTATATAAAACTTACTCATAGTTACCTATGACGTTTACTTCTTGCTTCTACCAGTCAAGTCGGCTTGATACTGTCCACAAGTGTTGATTCGGGTGTAACCCACCCTACTTTTATTATTCTAATTAATTGATTAATCTTGAATAATAACTAATTTTTATTTAATTTAATCTTTAAATTAAATAGTTTTAACAGTCTTGGTTATCGACTTCATTAAAAGCTAACATATTTTAAAAAAATGTCAACCTTTATCCCGTGAGTAGGTATAAACAACTATAATAAACTATTAGTTAACAGTTAAAAGCTCCTATTTATAGTTTTCCATTCCTACACAAGAACATACTAAATTTCGATCGCCATAGGCATTATCAATACGCCCGACTGTAGCCCAAAACTTATATTGTTGACTATAGTCATCAGGATAACCGGCAGTTTCTCGACTGTAAGGGTGATTCCAATTACTCGTCATTAAACTAAAAGCCGTATGGGGAGCATTTTTTAACATATTATCCTCAGAATCCATAGTACCATTTTCGATCGAGCTAATTTCCTGACGAATACTAATCATAGCATCACAGAATCGATCGAGTTCAGTTAAAGATTCACTTTCCGTAGGTTCGATCATCATTGTACCACCTACGGGCCAAGACATGGTAGGTGCATGAAAACCATAATCGATTAAGCGTTTAGCTACATCTTCCACCTCAATGTTCGCAGTTTTGCGCAAGGGGCGTACATCAATGATACACTCATGGGCAACCAAACCAGACTTACCTGTAAATAGAATGGGATAATGGGGAGCAAGACGATGGGCGATATAATTAGCATTAAGAATAGCGATTTTTGTGGCTTCCGTTAAGCCTTCACTGCCCATCATGGCAATATACATCCACGAAATAGGCAAAATACTGGCACTTCCCCAAGGCGCAGCCGAAACCATCCCCATCGACTCCTCATTATTCCCCCCCTTACTAAGGGATTCACTCAAAGAAGTAGAAGGTAAAAAAGGCACTAAATGAGCCATAACCCCGATAGGTCCTACACCCGGACCGCCTCCCCCATGGGGGATACAAAATGTTTTATGTAAGTTTAGGTGACATACATCAGCACCAAAATCACCGGGGCGACATAAACCAACTTGGGCATTCATATTCGCACCATCGAGATACACTTGCCCTCCAAAACTGTGGATAATACCGCAAATATCCTTAATCCCTTCCTCAAAAACGCCATGAGTAGATGGATAAGTCACCATCAACGCCGCTAACTTGTCTTGATATTTTTCTGCTTTTGCCTTCAAATCTTCCATGTTAATATCCCCTTGGGTATCACACTTGACGGGGATAACCTTTAAACCACACATCACCGCACTAGCAGGATTTGTGCCGTGGGCAGATTCAGGTATTAAACAGATATTTCTTTCAAAATCTCCTCGACTATCATGGTATTTACGAATAACTTGTAACCCTGCATATTCTCCCTGTGAACCAGCATTAGGCTGTAAAGAGATACCAGCAAACCCCGTAATTTCTGCTAACCATGCCTCCAGTTGAGAGAAAAGAGTTTGATAACCTTGAGTTTGAGACAAGGGTGCGAAGGGGTGAATCGAGTTAAATTCCGCCCATGTAACTGGTAACATTTCCGCAGTGGCGTTAAGTTTCATGGTACACGAACCTAAGGCAATCATGGAAGTAGTGAGAGACAAATCTTTACTCTCCAGCCGGTGTAAATAGCGTAATAACTCCGTTTCTGAGTGATACTGATTAAATACAGTTTCTGTGAGATAACGGCTTTGTCGTTGCAAATCAGAAGGAATACCTACGCTATCTTCGTGGTTTGTAGTAAGGGCTTCAGCCCTTGTTTTCCAATTATTATCCGCAAAAATAGCTAAAATTTCTTTAACATCTTCAAGGGTAGTCGTTTCATCAAGACTAATAGAAATTGATGTTTCATTATAACGAAAGTTAATTAATTTTGCTTCAGCGTTCGATCGAACTCTATCTAAATCATCGATTTCAATAGTAATAGTGTCAAAAAAGTGTTGAGATTTGATTTTATAACCTTTTTCAGCTAAACTTTGAGCGAGAATTTTTGTTAATTTATGAACTCTTAAAGCAATATTTTTAATGCCTTCTTCTCCATGATAAACCGCATAGGCTGAAGCAATGACAGCTAACAAAACTTGAGCAGTACAGATATTACTGGTTGCTTTATCCCTACGGATATGTTGCTCTCTTGTTTGTAAAGCCAGTCTCAAAGCGGGATTACCATGGACATCTTTAGAAATACCAACAATGCGCCCCGGCACTTGTCTTTTATACTCATCTTTAGTAGCAAAAAAGGCCGCATGAGGTCCACCATAACCTAATGGTACACCAAAACGTTGGGTATTTCCCACAGCGATGTCAGCATTTAATTCACCGGGGGATTTTAACAAGGCAAGACTTAATAAATCACAGGCTAAAGTAACGACACCTTTTTGTTGATGAATTTGCTCAATGATATTGCTATAGTCGTAAATTGTGCCGTCGGAGGCTGGATATTGAAATAAAGCTCCAAAAATGGGAGTATTAAAGTCAAAAGTCTGGGGATTGTCAATAATAAGCTCAATATCTAAATATTTTGCCCTAGTTTTAATAACTTCGATCGTCTGAGGATGACAGTTAACATCGACAAAAAAGTGATGTGACTTATGCTTAGTCACTCCATAACTCATTGTCATGGCTTCGGCGGCGGCGGTAGCTTCATCTAACAGGGAAGCGTTGGCAATTTCTAACCCCGTCAAATCGATAATCATGGTTTGAAAGTTCAATAAGGCTTCTAGTCGCCCTTGAGCAATTTCTGGTTGATAGGGAGTGTAAGCGGTGTACCAATTAGGGTTTTCGAGGATATTTCTTTGGATAACCGCAGGAGTGATGCAGTTATAATAACCCATGCCAATATAAGAACGATATACCTTATTTTGTTGTGCGATCGACTTTAACTGATTTAAAGCCTGAGTTTCTGTAAGGGGTTGGGGTAATTTAAGAGGATTATGTAAACGGATAGATTCAGGTACAGCAGTATCAATCAAACTATCAAGACTATCATAGCCTAAAGTTTCTAACATCAATTGTTGCGCAGTTCGATCGACTCCGAGATGGCGATGCTTAAAAGTATCTTCCATCATCGAAGGTTGAAGGCGAGAAGAAGCTATTTCATTATTTTCTACCACAGAAGGGGAGGTTATATGTTCTAAATCAAGCATGGCTGACAGGAGTTATTAATGTTGATATTTCTTAATATATCTTAACTTAATCTTACCTCAGTTCAACAGAATAACCAGTGCAATACTGCTTGATTAAGCCCCCTTGCCCCCAACTTTGGGGGATTGGGGGATTGAGGATTTAGGGGCGGACAAAATAATTTGAGAGTCTAAGCATTCTCATTAACAACTAAACTACGTTTTTCGATGTGGGATTGATGGGTTAAATCCATCAGTAATTGTGAATAAAATCCTTCTTTTAAAGAGGGTGAATTATTAATATTATGATCAATATTATCCACCAGTCGATCGACTACTCTGATAAAAGGTGCTAATCTCCCGTCAGTATAGATTTGAGGAAAAGCCAATCTTTTGGGAATTTCCACCTCCGTTAAGGGTTTATCACCGTTGGAAGCAAATAATTTGAAACCATGTACATAATCTTTTAAGTTACTGCTTCCTAATACTAGAGTGCCTTTCTCTCCATAGATTTCTAACCAATGCCCTCGCCCTTGATAGGTGACAGAACTTAAGTTAATTTGTACTGGTGTACCATTTTTTAATTCTAGGGTAATCAAACAAGTATCATCAGCCGTGACTGGCTTCAGTGCGTTGTTAGATAAGGGATCGGGGCGTTCCTCGATCGAACAACTTAAGTGGGCTCTAATGGTGGCTACTTCCCCGAATAACCAGTTAATATAGTCGAAAACATGGGAACCGATCGCACCTAATGCACCTCCGCCTTTTTCTTTGACAGAATACCAATTCCATGGGCGTTGAGGATTAGCACGAGAAGTTACTAACCAATCTATTTTAATTAAACGAGTTTTCCCGACAAAATCTTGCTCTAAATATTCCTTTAATAATTGCCATGCTGGGATAAATCTAAATTCAAAATCTGCTACTGCAATTCTTTTTTTTTCTTGAGCTAATTGCCATAATTTTTTAGTCTCATTACTATTAAGATTTAGGGGTTTTTCTAATAAGATATGTTTATTATTTTCAAGGGCAGTTTTTCCCATGTTATAGTGTAAAAAAGGTGGTGTAGAAATACTAACTACGTCCACATTAGGAGATGAACAAATATCATCAAAATTGTCCATGGCATAGGGAATATTATACTCTTGAGCGATCGATCGAGCTTTGTTTAAATCTCTATGATAAATAGCGGTTACTTCTGTACGAGGATGAATTTGAAAAGCGGGTAAATGAATCTGTTTACCAAAACCAGTTCCTGCGATCGCCACTTTAATTGAATTTTCTTTAGTCATTTTTTTATTAATAAATATATTGAGAGAAAACTTATCAAAAAATTGAGAAAATTAAGGTTAAAACTCTATAGAAGTTGAACAACCGTTAATCTTTACAAGCTAGTTATAAGTATTTTCTGCAAAAGTAAAATTATTGAATGTGAATAATTTTATTCATAAATTAACTTATCATTAAATTTGGTAATGATTAAAATTTATCGGTGAATATGACTAAAAAATATAACGTATATGGTATTGGTAACGCTTTAGTGGATATGGAGTTTAAAGTAACATCAGAAATGTTGCAACATCTTTCGATCGATAAAGGTGTAATGACATTAATGGATGAAACCAAACAAAATAAAGTGATTGAGCATTTACCGCCCCCTTGGAAAAAATGTTCTGGAGGTTCGGCGGCAAATACAATGGTAGCGATTAGTCAACTAGGGGGAAAGGGTTTTTATTCCTGTAAAGTTGCCCATGATGACGCTGGATTGTTTTATCTTCAAGATTTAATTGATTGTGGTTTAGATACTAATTTAACTCCCGATACCCTTCCTGACGGTATCACGGGTAAATGTTTAGTCTTGGTTACTCCCGATGCCGATCGAACTATGAATACATTTCTAGGAATTACAGGAGATTTAACTCCCCAAGAGTTAAACGAATCAGCGTTAAAAGATTCCGAATACATCTATATTGAGGGTTATCTCGTTTCTTCCCCCGTCGCTAAACAAACAGCGATTTTAGCCAAAAGTATCGCAGAAAAAGCAGGAGTAAAAGTTTCTTTTTCTTTATCTGATCCTAACATGGTGGACTTTTTTAGAGAAGGCATAACCGAAATTATCGGTGATGGTGTTGATTTATTGTTTTCTAATGAAAGTGAAGCCTTGAAAATGGCGAATACAACGGATATTTCGATCGCAATCTCTTATCTCAAAACTTTAGCGAAAACCTTTACTATTACTAGGGGAAAACAAGGCTCATTAATTTTTGACGGAGAGAAAATCATCGAAATCGAACCCTATCCCGTGACAGCTATAGATACAGTGGGAGCAGGAGATATGTATGCTGGATGTTTGTTATATGGCATTACCAACGGCTTAGGATGGGAAAAAGCAGGAAAACTAGCTTCTTTAGCCTCTGCTAAGTTGGTGACAAATTTCGGTGCAAGATTAGATACAGCTACATTGCTTTCTCTCAAATAAGAGATTGCTTCGTTACCTCGCAATGACAAAAAAACTTTCATGGCGAGGTATCAATCTATCCTAAAATTCTTGCCATTAAATGGTGTAAATTATGAGCATCTTCTTTTTGTAATTGTCCTAGTTTTTTTATGACTAAATTTTTATCAATGGTTGCAATAACTGGTTTTATTATCGATGGTTTTAATAAACCTGCTTCACTAAATTTGATGATAGATAATTCGTTTTCGGTTAAGGGAGTGTTTGTTTGACTGGTAATACCAATAATAATTATATCAGGCTTGTATTGATTATAACTATTAGAGCTAATAACAACACTTGGTCTTTTTTTTGTAGAAATTTGATTACTAAAGGGAAAAGGAAGAAGAAGTACATCACTAAAACTATAAATTGTCATAATCTGCATCCTCTGGATTATCCCAAATTTGATGGAATGATGCTTCTGACATCTTCGTATAAACGGTAGTTAATTGTTGATCTTGTTTTTGATTTTGTATATCTTGCTCTAATTCACGATTTAACCTAATTTTTTCGTTTTCAGGTAATTGTTTAACTAGCTGTAATATTTGTTCTAAATTTAACGATAATTGATACATAAAACAATTGACAATAGGCTCAAGGAGATTTTTTTATTATAGTAGTTTTAGCCGATCGAACTTCCATAATGACTCACGGTGAAGAAGAAACTCAGAAAAAAAAGATTTTGTTGATCTTTTGTGTGCCAATAATTGGTAAATTAACCTAAATATTGATATTAATTAAAAATAGTAAAAATGAAAGCATTAGTAATAGGCGGAGACGGTTATTGCGGTTGGGCAACGGCGCTCCATTTATCAAATAAAGGTTATGATGTAGCTATTCTTGATAGTTTAGGTCGTCGTCATTGGGATGACAAGTTAGGGGTAGGCACTTTAACTCCTATTGCCTCTATTCAACAACGGATTCAGCGTTGGTATGAGTTGACAGGTAAAAAAATTGAACTATTTATTGGTGATATTACTAATTATGATTTTTTAATTAAAGCCTTTCGTCAATTTGAACCTGAGTCGATCGTACACTTTGGAGAGCAACGTAGCGCACCCTATTCAATGATCGATCGAGAACACGCTGTATTTACTCAAGTGAATAATGTAGTAGGTACATTAAACATTCTCTATGCTATAAAAGAGGAATTTCCCGATTCTCACCTCGTCAAGTTGGGTACAATGGGAGAATATGGCACACCGAATATTGATATTGAAGAAGGTTATATCGAAATTGAGCATAACGGGCGCAAAGATGTTTTACCTTATCCTAAACAACCGGGTAGCTTCTATCATTTAAGTAAAGTTCATGATAGCCACAATATCCATTTTGCCTGTAAAGTATGGGGTATTCGTGCCACCGATTTAAACCAAGGGGTTGTTTATGGTGTCTTAACGGAAGAAACTGGCATGGATGAGTTACTCATTAACCGTCTTGACTATGATGGTGTGTTTGGTACGGCTTTGAATCGTTTTTGTATTCAAGCTGCGATCGAACATCCTTTAACGGTGTATGGTAGTGGTGGGCAAACTCGCGCTTTTCTTGATATTCGTGATACTGTACGCTGTATGGAACTTGCGATCGCCAATCCTGCTGAAGCTGGAAAATTCCGAGTGTTTAACCAATTCACCGAATTATTTAGTATCAATGACTTAGCGAATATGGTACAAAAAGCGGGGGCAACTGTAGGTTTAAAAGTGGAAGTTAACAACATTGAAAATCCACGAGTTGAGTTAGAAAAACACTATTTTAACGCTAAAAACACCAACTTATTAGATTTAGGTTTACAACCTCATTATCTCTCTGATTCTCTCCTCGATTCTTTATTAAACTTTGCACAAAAATATCAAGGTAGAGTGGATATGGAGCAAATTTTACCGAAAGTCTCTTGGCGCAGATAAATAGTAAGTAATAGGTAATAAGTAATAAGTGAGTAAGGAGTAAAAAGTAAGGAGTAAGGAGTAAAGAGTAAGGAGTAAGAAGTAAAATTCTATTTTAAGAGTTCAATTTTCATAAAAAATATCACGATTTTTAATAGACTTTGACCTTAATTGCCAAAACAAGGGTTGAAACCCTTACTACAAACCAATAAAAAATCTTTTCTGGAGATGTCTAATTAACATTTTTCTCCCTAATCCCCTAATTCCCTAATCCCCTAATCCCCTAATCCCCTAATTCCCTAATCCCCTAGTTAACAATTCCTGAATTTTAGCTACTAATTCTTTGAGTTTCAATGGCTTGGTTAAATACTCATTTGCTCCAATTTGTAAACATTTTTCTCGATCGTGCTCCATAGCTAGGGCAGTTAGGGCAATAATAGGTATATCAACACTTTCGGGATTTTGGCGTATCCTTTCAATGGCTTCTAAACCGCTCATTTTGGGCATTTGAATATCCATTAAAATTATATCTGGTTTTTCCGATCGAGCTAAAGTAATGGCATCTTGACCATTTTGGGCGATAATTAAACGATAACCCTTAGCTTTTAAATAACTGGAAATAGTACTAATATTCGCCTCGTTATCCTCCACCAGTAAAATTAAGGCTTCTTTAAGGGGAGTTTGAGCATTATTAGGGGCTGTTGTTTCTTGGTTATTATCTGTTGATGGAATGGAAACAGAAGGGGTATAAGGTAAAGCAATAGTAAAACAACTCCCCGTGCCTAGTTTGCTACTGAGAATCATATATCCTCCATGTAATTCGACAATTCTTTTTACTAAAGCTAACCCTAAGCCTGTGCCTGAATATTGACGATTTAAAGCACTATCGACTTGCACAAAAGGCTCGAATAAAGTCTTAATTTTATTGGGGGGGATACCTATACCTGTATCGATAATGGAGATATAAATATCGTTGTGGGGGATGTTTTCGGGATTTTCAAAAATTTGGGTGACAAAATCAGGTTTCTCTGGGGGGAAATGATGGGTAACTTTAATGGTGATGTTGCCTCCTTCCGTGGTGAATTTAACGGCATTGTTGAGCAAATTAATTAATACTTGTCGGATTCTCCTTTCATCAATCGTCAGACAAGGTAGATTAAGGGGAAGTTCAGTTTTTAATTGTATTCTCTTTTTCAAAGCTAGTTGTTTAACAAAGGTTAAACTAGATTCACATAGACTTTTCAAGGAAACACTGCTTAACTGTAACTCTAGGTGTTCGGCTTCGATTTTGGCTAAGTCGAGAATATCATTGATTAATTCTAGTAAATGCGTTCCACTACGATCGATCGTCTTTAAGGCTTTCAGTTGTCTTTCGTTAATGTCACCAAATACCTGTTCGCTTAAACCTTCTGCCATGCCTAAAATGGCGTTAAGAGGAGTGCGCAATTCGTGGCTCATATTAGCCAAAAATTCGTCTTTGAGGCGATTAGCTCTGATTAACTCTTGATTACTCTGAAATAGTTGCTCTTCCGTTAATTTCTTCCGTCGATCGAGGCGATAACCTTCAATTAAAATACTACAAGTCATCAAAAACGGTTGTAAATATTCGATCGTACATTGATCATAACCGCCGGGGGTATTGGCAATACCGACAATGCCGATTAAATTATCACCACTGAAAAAAGGTAAGCCTAAAAAAGCGTTTAAGGGAGGATGTCCTTCGGGTGTACCACCACGGCGAGAATCAGTGCTAGGATTATTGGCAATAACGGGTTTTCCTGTCATAATTACAGCACCAAACAGGGTATTCATATTCGTAAACTCCATACCTTGCTCATAATTATCTTCATAGTATTTCTGAGTTTCTTCATTCCATGCCATATTAGTGACACTATGAGTTTGTAAATAGGGTATTCCCTTAATTTTTAAGAAGTTTTCTTCCATCACGGCACTACCGTCTTCTCGAAATAGTACTTCTCCAATAAAACCGTATTCACTATGGGTTAAGTCTAATAAATCCGTAAGTAGTTGTTCAAAAATAATTAAGCGATTCTCGGCAGTAATAAACTGAGATTCTGCTCTAGTCATGGTAGAGAGTAAGTCGTTATTTCTTTGAATGGTGTTAATTAAAGCGGATTTTTCCTGTTCATTTTTTCTTCTGTCGGTAATGTCTCTGACGGCGGAGTAGATATAATTATTCTCAGTAGTTACCGCCCGCCATTCTAACCAACGATAACTACCGTCTGCACAACGATAACGATTGATGAAAGAAGCAATTTCTCCTTCTATTTTCAGGTAGTTGATTGCTTCTAGGGTAGAGGGTAAATCGTCAGGATGAATATAGTCTAAAAATCTTGAGCCTTCTATTTGTTTAACGGGATAACCTAAAACTTTTTCCCATTCTTTATTTACTCTGATAAAGTAACCATTCAGATTAGCAATAGATAGTAAGTCAATGGCGAGGGAGAAAAATCGATCGATTTCTTTGGTTTTGTTCTTTAATTGTATTTGGGCTTGTTTTCGATCGTTAACATTGGCAACATAACCGACAATTTCCGTAGGATTACCGTCAGCATCACGCCACAGCATCATCTCATCTTGTACCCAAATATATTTATCATCTCCTGTCAAAAAGCGGTATTCAATACGAAAATGATTATTAGTAAAAAGTTCTTCTGCCATTTCTTCTCTGAAAATTTCATAATCTTCAGGATGGATAAAGTCATGCCATAAAAACAACCCTGACAAAAAGTCTTCTGAGTCATAATTGACAATGGTTTTTACATTTTGACTAATAAATTTGAGAGGATAGTTAGGGGGATTAACTTCACAACTATAAATAATTGCCGGGCTAGACGATAATACAAATTCTAACCGTTCTTTTAAAACTATATTTTCTTTTTCTTTAGCTTTTCTTTCTGTAATGTCTTGAATAACCCCAAGAACAAAAGTAATATGAGTGTTATCTTCTTTGGGTAAAACGGAAGTAGAAATAGTAATGGTGCGTTTATCGCCATATTTGGTGTGAATTTCCCATTCTTCGGTGATGATATTATCTCCTTGACGCATTCTGCTCATTCTTGCTATGGCTTGAGCCTGAATTTCTGGATTCGGATATAAACTTTGATACCAACCCAAGGTGTTTATTTCTTCAAGGCTATAACCAGTAATTATTTCCATTCTGGCATTCCACACGGTAAAACGGACAAAGGGATGCTCATTAATTTCGTAACAAACGCATAACCCGTCTCCCATTTGCTCAAGAATTTGTTGTCGGAAGGTGTTTTCTTTGTGGATTCTGATTTCTCCTAGTTTTCGATCGGTAATATCAAAGCGAATTGTGAGATATTGAAAGGGATTACCTTCTTGATCTAAAAAAGGGACGATCGTACTTTCTACCCAATAAAAACCTCCTGATTTATTGCGATTACAAATTTCTCCTCGCCAAATCTCTCCTTTTTCGATGATTTCCCAGAGATTTTTAAAGAAACCACGAGAATGATAACCAGAATTAAGTATTCTATGGGTATTGCCGATTAATTCTTCTCGACTATAGCCTGAAAGAGTTAAAAATCGATCGTTAACATAGGTAATTATTCCCTTGCTGTCGGTAATGGCAACGATGGCGGATTGATCTAAACCTTGTTTAAAGGCGGATAATTCTTGTAATATTTTTTGTTTTTCCATTTCATCCCGTCTTTTTTGGGTAATATCATAAAAAATACCCACTAAACCGACAATTTTTCCTTGATTATTTTTGAGGGGAGTTTTGTTGGTTTCTACCCACATCACCTCACCATTAGGTAAAGTCAGAGTTTGTTCGATAAATAATTTAGGTTTTCCAGAAGTGATGACTTCAACATCATCTTGACGACATTTCGCTAATTCTTCTGAGGTAAAAGATAAGTTTATTTGACTTGTATCACTAATATTAACGGTATCGGGGATATTCATTAAACGAGCTAAGGTACGATTACAACCGAGAAAATTAGATTCTCGATCTTTCCATACCACACACACGGGTAATGTATCTAAAAGAGTTTGTAAAAAATGTTGAGATTCTTCTAATTTTCTTTCTATTTCTTTCCGATCGCTTATATCCATAATGACACAAACAGATGTATCATCTTCCATCATTAACGCCACCCCAAGTAACACGAAGACTAAATGCCCGTCTTTATGATAATAGGCTTTTTCCCAAGGTTCGATCGTGCGATGAATTTTCAGATATTCAATACAATCTAAGTCTTGTTGATGATATTCAGGGGGTGTCAGGGTTGCCCAATTAAGCATTCCTGCTTCTAATTCTGCTTTGGTATAGCCTAACATCTCTAAAAATCGATCGTTAGCTTCAGTAATTGTGCCACTAAAATCGGTAAACATAAAGCCTACAATATTCGATTCAAAAATGCGCCGAAAACGAAATTCACTATCTCGTAGGGCTTTTTCTGCTTTTTCACGATATATCCGTGCTTCTTCTTCCTTCGTAATATCTTTACCAATGCCCAAAAAACCAATAATTTCTTCTTTTTCATTTTTCAAAGGATTAACCACCATCAAGATGGGAAAACGAGTACCATCTTTTTTAATATTGGTAATGGTAAACTCGTTAACCATACCTAACCTTGATTTAATAGTAAAAACAGTAATATCGGGGGGAATTTCTCGCCCTAACTCTTGAGATAATTGCACAGCAAGGGCTTGGGCTTCTTCTAAATCCACGAATAATAAAGGAGTGGCTTTCCCGACAACTTCTTCGGCTTTATAACCCAACATTTTTTCTGCCCCAAAGTTAAAGGTTTGAATAAAACCATTACAGTCAGTGGAAATAATGGAATAGTCGGTACTATCAAGAATCATTTTTTGTAGATGATTGATTCTCCATAGTTCATGGGTACGCTGGGCTACTTTAATTTCTAATTCGTAATTTAATTTAGCTAGTTTTAATTCTGCTTCTTTTAATTTGGTGATGTCTTGTACTGTACCTCTGGAAATTAAAGGTTTACCATCTTCGTTGTAATCTGTTTCGCATTGCTCTTGAACATATTTAACTTGACCATCAGGAAGAATAATGCGATGACAAATATTATAATCAGTTTGATTATTGACATGACTCTCATAGTTCTCATTAACAAAGGCTCGATCGTTAGGATGTATCAATTCTAAAAAACTTTTGTATGAAGGAGTAAAGTTTAAAGTAGAAACACCGAAAATAGAAAAACACTGTTTTGACCAATAAAGACTATCTTCAGGGTGATTATATTCCCAATGTCCTAATTTCGCTATTCTTTGGGCTTCTTTCAAACGGAAGCTCGTTATTTCTATTTGTTTTTGAGATTTAATTAATTCTATCTCGTTTAATTTCCCTTCCGTAATATCTTCGGCAATGCCGCAAACTCGCACATTATTAACCCCTGAATTTTTAACGAGAAAGTTACGATCTAAAATCCAGCGAATTTCACCATCAGGGCGAACAATGCGATATTCAACGGTGGTTTGTTGCCCTAATTTTTGACTTTCGTAGGCTTGAATCACAAGGTTTTGATCTTCGGGATGCACACTCTCCATGTACGATCGAGGATTATCATATAAACTTTGACAGGATTTTCCCCAAATATGCTCGTAAGTAGGACTAATATAGAGTATTTTTCCTTGTTTCAAATCCGTTAAATAAAAAATTTGCTCGATATTTTCTGCTAATTGACGAAAACGACTTTCACTCTCTTTAACTAAGGCTTCGGCTTTTTGTCTTTCTTCTAATTCATTTTCGAGGTTGTGATAGTTAATAGACTGTTGTATGGCGATGGCTAAATTAACGGTTATTTCTTGAAAGAGGGAAATATCTTCTTCCTGCCATTGTCGAAAATCTTGACATTGATGCCCAATTAAAAGTCCCCATAATTGCTCTTGTAAGCGAATCGGTATAATTAAGTTAGATTTGATCTGATATTGTTCGACAAATTCTATATAACAATCTGGATAATCTGCCGTGTAAATATTCTCAATGGCGATAGCTTCATCGGTGTTGTATTTTGCTTTACTAGCTACATATTCTTGAAAACAGGCATCTTCAACTTTATTTCCTTTAGCTTTCAAAAATTTTTCATTAACGGATTCAGCCACAATAACCCCACTCCAATCGGGATTAAACTGATAGACTAAAACTCGATCGCACCCAGAAAAAGCGCGTAATTCATCGACACAAGTATTTAAAATTTCCTCAAGATGGAGAGAGACTCGAATACGATTACCAATTTCGGCGATTAATTTTTCTCTCTTGGCTTTATTTTTTAATTCTTTGGTTTTTATTTTAACGGTTTCTTCTAACTCTCGATTGCGGTTATGTAAGAGGGCATATTTTTCTAATTCTAATTCTTTCACCCGTTGCTCTAACATGGTTGCCATGTTATAAATTTCGAGAGGATTGAGAGCTTGTAAGATATTAGTTTGAGTCACAATACCCACAATCTTCCCTTTATCCCCCGTAACTAATAAACGACGAATCAAATGTTTTTCCATCAAATGTTGAACTGTCAACAAAGATTCATCTAAATCTACGGTTATTAGAGGGCAACTCATGACATCTCCAGCTTGATAGCTCTTAAAATCCAGATGTAATGCTTGAAATTGTACTAAATCTCGCTCACTGACAATACCAACGGGTAATTCTTGAATTTGCCCTTCTGTCTCCCTTTTTCCTGTAATAATAATACAACTTACTCGATGGAGAGTCATTTTTCGGGCAATTTCCATCAAAGATGCTTTTTCATCGGCACAGATAACCTGATGAATCATTACTTCTTTGACTTGTCGTAACTTTAATAAGTCAATGGGGCGAGATAGTTGTCTTAAACTTTCATGGGTAACTAAGCCCGTTAATCGATCGTGATCATCTAAAATGGGGAGATGACGAATTTTATATTGATAAAGTAAATTAATCGTCCAAAATAAATCGGTGAATTGACTTTCAGCAAAAGTAATCACAGGGGAAATCATTACTTCCTCCACCGTGATATGATCCAGTGATGGATTCTCGATACTTAAACGAACAATATCCCTTTCTGTTAAAATACCAATTACTTTTTCTTCTTCAACTACAATCACACAACTCGTGCGCACTGCTTGCCCTTGGCATCGAGCTTCGATTTCTAGGGATTTTTTATTCCTATCTTGATCATAGGATGTATCACAACTAGAATGAATGCCACTCATTAGCTCGATCGCTTCTCTTACCGTAGTTTGAGGAGATACCGTGAGGGGATGACGAATAATACCAGATTTTAATTCTTCGATCGTCAGGGGAACGTAGTTTAACATGGATTTTCACCTCATCAATCAAGTTGCTAAAAGTTTGTAGTGGTGGCTTTAGCCACTAATTAATAATTGAGACAAAAGGGCTAAAGCCCTTACTACGAACCTACATTTTCATCCCTAGAAAAAATGGGTAAACCCACTGTTACTTTTATATTCTGCCCATAAACACTACTAATATTGACAAAACCCTTGACAACTTGAGCAATTATTTTCACCAGTTTTAAACCAATGCCAACTCCTTGTTGACTATAAGTATCTCTTTCAAATTGAATGAAAGTACCGATTTTAGAAATTTGTTCTGGTGTCATACCTTTTCCTATATTGTGAATAGAAATATACATCATATTATTTTTAATATGACTGGAAACTGTTATTGGTGAACCTTTTTTGGAAAATTTTAAAGCATTGTCAACCAACTCCGATAACACAGTTAATAAGTAGTTTTCACTAATGGCAATTTCCGCTTCTTCAATGTCAAAAATTATGTCCTCCGTACGATCGTAATTTTTAGCGCATCTTCTCACCATCAATTCCACAATCGGTAGAGAAAAAAGGCTTTCTTGCGGAAATACAGATAAATTATTTGTTCCCGATAATTCTAATTGTAGATATAAAAGAAACCTGTTTGTTAAATTAACTAATCGATTAGCGGAAAATTGAGCCAATTCCAGTAACTCTGACATTTCATCATGATCAAACTTATCAAAATCAGTCTTGATAATTTGTAAGATACCGACAATACCATTTAAAGGAGTATTTAACTCATGGGATAAACTAACAGCGATATTTCCTGTTAATTCATCCATGTTTTTGGCTAATGTATTGATGGTGTTTCTTTGCAAAGTAGAAAACTTTTGAATTTCATCATATTGAGTTTTCATTCTTAACATCGATTTTACCCTAGCCCTTAACTCCATGCTGTTAACGGGTTTACCGATAAAATCATCGGCACCCGATTCTAAACAATTAGCTAAATCCTCCTTCGAGTTTAAAGCTGTCACCATAATAATTGGTATTACCTTCCATCTTGCCCTGTTTTTTATTTGTCGGCACACCTCAATCCCGTCTAATTCTGGCATCATCACATCTAAGAGAATTAAATCCGGTTGTACATCATCTAAAGTTGCGATGGCTTCATAACCATTAGAAGCGTAATGTAAAGAATAATTTTCATTACTTAAAAATGTTTCAATGACATCAAAATTATCAGGCTCATCATCAACAACTAAAATAGAAGAAAATTTCATATAGATACTGGGCGAGGGCATAATTTGAGCTAAGTAGTGATAGATAAGAGATGACATATTTACATTTCCACTAGCGTCAATGCACCACTAGACTCAACTCAAGTAAATAAACTAGACACATCTAAGTTTACTGGTGAAGGTAATTCACTGTTAAGAGTTTCAAAGTTTTTCTTACTAGAAAAAATGCAAGATAACATCAGCTTATACAGAATATTTTAATGTTATAACCTATGGGTTTCTGCCCATTCCTAGATATAAGGAGTCACATCTTCTTTGCAGTCATCGGCGAGGTAAGAAAGCGATCGAAATCTTAAACCAACCATTTGCTCATATAATGGGTTTAACTCACACATGGGCGGTATGTGAACAATTTTTTTGCCGAATAGTGTAATATCTCGTTCAAAAGGACACTGAGACGGTATCATTTTACACAGAAAACGGGCTACTCTCGCATCTTTTACATCCATACCATCTAACCAATTTTTTACAGGTTTTAATACGTCGGGATGTTTGGCTTTACCTGTTTTTTCCTCTTCGGGATGCCATAATGTTGCTTCTAAGGATTTTAAAGCCTCTAAATCTAATCCTAATGCTGTCTGAAATTCATGAATTATGTCGGCTTCTGATTGACTATATACGCCATTAGAAATTGCCATCATTACAGCAGTACGCAAGAAATCTTCTTTAATAGAAAGACTATCCCCCAAAGTTTCTGCTAACTCTTGAGGGGTAATGGTTTCCAATTCTCCTAAATCAGTATGGGGAATTAGTTCATCTTGGGTTAAACTAGCAATCAATTCTTGTTCTTCAGGATCAAAATGTCCATCAGCATAGGCTACAGTAAGTAAACCCCTTAACCATGCTGAAATTTGTCGATCGCTATTGATTTAAACACAATCCCCATGCGCTCATATTGGGGATAAATAGATAAGTATAGGATAAAGCAATTAATAATAATAAGCTGGAAAATGTCACGAATAAAGTTTGTTTTTTGCTGTCAAAATTATGGTTAAAAGCAAACACAAATGCACAGGTTAACACTAAAGATGCACAAATTAATTCAATACGGTTAAAGATGCCAAAAATCAGAAATCCGGCACTTGCGAAACTGCCGTCAGTCATCATACCACTAGCGAAAAGGGCGGGAATTAGCACAAAGTCTAATAAAAAACTACCGCTTAACCAAAATCCTAAGGCGAATAAAATAATAGCAGACCAATTTATTGCTTTTTGGTGTTGATGATGAGAATGAGAAATAGTATTCATAGTATTTATACCTCTTAATACTGATACTATTTAGAATAACTTATTATTTTCTGTTTTTCTATTAAGTATTTTAACAGGTTTTGTTAAGTAAAATTAAGGGACATCTAATCGATATTTTCCGAGAGTTTATAAACCTGATAATTGTTTATAGATAAGGGTTCGATCGAATTAATAGAAGAATAAAATAAAAGGTAATTTAAGCATTATTACTTATAATATTTCGATTATTTTATCACCTAAAATAGAAATAATTATTTTCAATTGTTAATTATATTTACAATCTCTTAACCATAACTTTACACTTTGAGCAATAACGCCGTCACTATTGTCACGGGGAGGAGAAGAAATAAAGTTTTGATTACCGATATGATCAGGATAACCTAATGTTGTTAATAACATAATCATTTGCCAACCTTGAGGAGTATTTGTCAACATTAACCAATGAAAATTTTGAGTTTCAATAATGCGATTTTGACTAGAGTATTGTCTTTCTAAAGTGGTAAAAAATACTTGTTTAACTTGATTTTCGTCAGCATTTTTGAGGATACTTTTATATTGAGTTTGATTTAAGGGTAAAGGCTCTAAATCAGGTTTACTAGCAGTTATAACCGAGAAAGGGAAAAAATCTAAAGGGTGAGAATAAATACGATTTCTTTGAATAACTCTATTGGCATAATCAGGAATATCTTTAACTAAAGAATTGGCTAAATCTTCTAAATTATTACCACATTTTTGCTTATTAATTACGGTGTCAGCTAATAGCTTTTGATGGTGATTAAAATTCAAAAAAAAGCTATTAAAAATAGTTAAAAGAAAAAGTAAGTATTTCATCAAATATTTTGAGAAATTATTGATTATAAGTAGGGGTTGCTGAAAAAGTTTTTTGATGGTGGTAGGAGTTAGGAGACAGGAGACAGGAGAAATACTGAAAAGTCGAGGTTTTTACACAGCAACTTTCACGGCAGAATTTAAGGCTTCTACTAAACTACGCACTACGGCAATCATTGCTACTTGATCATTAAGTTTATTAATCGCTGAACCTACACCAATACCACTAGCTCCTGATGCCATGGCCATAGGTGCAGTAACATCAGATAAGCCAGAAGCACACATAACAGGAATTTCCACCGCACGAGAAATAGCATAAGCGGCGGCTAAAGTAGGGGAGGCTTTTTCAATTAAGCCTAAAATACCGCTATGATGAGGATTTGAGCTTGTGCCTCCTTCCGTTTGAATAATATCCGCACCAGCGATAACGAGGGCTTGAGCTAATTCTACTTGCTCATCTAATGGTAAAATGTGGGGTACAGTTACAGAAAGAGTGATGTTAGGTAATAATGCACGGGTTTCACGGGTTAAAGCTAAGACATCTTGAGCGGAAAAAGTAATACCTTGACTATAAAAACTATCAAAGTTACCGATTTCTACTAAATCTGCCCCAGCGATAACAGCTTTTGATAATAATTGAGCGTCAACGGCAGATACACACACAGGAATATTAATTAATTGCTTGACGGTTTTAATTAAATTGACATCGGCAGCAATATCGACAAAAGTAGCACCACCAATTTCTGCGGATTGACAAACCGCTTTCACATTATTGACATCGAAATTATTTAATCCGCTAATGACTTTGATGGCTTTTTTTGTAGCGAAGGCTTGAGCTAATTTAGAGTTGTTAATCATAATTAAATTCGATCGTTGTAACGTTTTAAAGAGTAATTATATCAAATTAGGGATTATTTTTTTAGATGATTTAATCAGAATTTATCATCTAAACGTATTTAGTTTTAGGGGTGAAAAATTTTTCCCTCGCTTATTATTGAGTAAGTCATGATTTTAATTTAATCAAAATTTTGATAATAAGACTTAGCTTTTTTTACGTCTTTGCGTCTTTGGGTGAAAATTTACCTCCATTAGTATCTTATAAATTCAATGTAGATACTTAAATATCAATTATTTCATAAAGAAAATTAAATGTAGCCCAATGGTTTAAATCTAAGGCATAAACATCACTTAAATTATTAACTAAATTACTGGTAATATTACTACCTAAATGTAAATCTTCTAGGATAGCTTTAGCAATGACAACAGGATTTTCTAAAGAAATTATTTGCTCATTCTCTGGAGTTATTTCTGAGATTTTATTTAATTGGCTTAACGTTTGATTAAATGGGGATTTTGAGCAAATTAAAATCAATTTTCCTAGGGCTTTTTCTGCATCAAATAACCATTTTAAATTACCCGTATTTTCAGGAAAAGAAATAGTATTTTTTCCTTGAATCATTTGGGCATTAGAGGGAAAATAAATTACTCCTTGACGAGAAGAATTAATGCCAAATAAAATATAGTATAAATTATGATCATTTTCATTGTCTATGGTAATAGTTAACTGACTTCCGAAAGGAATAGATATTAATAAGTTATCTTGATTTTTAGGAGATTGTAAGGAAGAAGTGAGGATTTTTTGATGTTGACTTTGGGTTGTTTGTTGGGAGTGAATATATGTTTGATTATTATGGTTAATTTTAAGGTTAATATTTAGAGATAAAGAGGAGGAAGATTGATTCAGAGTAAGATTTAATAATTTTTCTGCTAAGGCAATTTTAAAGGCTGGAGTTAAACGTTTGACGGCGGAGGAGACGGCTTCATTGGCTATTTTTGGGGCGGTATTGGGGAATAAAATTCCAGCACTGGAAAATAAACCATAACCTTCGATCGAGTTATTATTATTAATGAATTTTCCAAAAATACAATCAGCGAAATTATCTCCTAAATTAATAACTGATTCTATGTTATTCACGGCACTTAATGCACTGGTAGCATCGACTCTTTCTATTTTTTCTAAACTATTATTTAAGCCGACATTTAATCCAGTATTTCGATCGATTATTCGCACGGATTCTTGTAAAATTAAACCTTTACTAATCAAATTTTTAGGACTATTAATTAAAATACCTTTAGCCTTGTTTCCTTGTAAATAATTAAGTTGAATAACAATAACTTTTTCATCATTAACAATACCAGTAAAATAAGAATTTAAACCATAATTATATAAAACTAATAGAGGTAATCCTACTAAGTCAAATTCGACTAAATTAGGATCACTAAAATTAGTTATAATTGCATCTCCTTTGTTAGTTTTTTCTAAAGATAAATTATAGATATATTTTTCGTTTTGACTATTAGAAGGAAAGAACACTTTTTCCCCATTTCCACTAGCTAAAGCAACCTCAAAAGCAACCTTTTTCATTAAGGTTAAGTTATCAGTTTGAGGATTATTTTGCCATAGGGATTGAGTTAAAGCATAGGTGAATAATCCCACATGAAAATTTAAACTATTAATTTCAATGGCGATCGAATCTAAAGAAGGGGATAAAATAAAACCAGAGGAAGGATTATTATTTTTTAATAAAGTAATTTTCGAGTTATTTTTTAATAGTTGTTGATTCAATTCTAATTCTTGAGGACTAATAACAAAATCATGGGATGATGGGTAACAACGTAGAGAAAATTCATTAGTCAAAAATTCAGGGAAAGAAACAAAACTGGTATCAAGAATAAAAGTATATTTATTAGTCTTTAAAGACTGGGATAATTTAATAATTGTATCTAGTAAAATATCATCAACAAAATTATCTTTAGCTTTGATACTATCGTAAGTAATTAAACTATTTTGCCATGAAGATTCATCCCGATTTAACTTTACCCTACGCCCATAACCGCTAAAGTGAAAAATAACAATATCATTATTTTGGGCTTGTTGAATTAAATGCTGTTGAAAAGTCTCTAAAATATTTTCTCTAGTAGCGTTTCGATCGAGTAAAGTAATAATATCAGAAGGTAAGAAACCAAAACGATGAATAAGTAACTGTTTTTGTAACTCAGTATCTGTCACGCATCCCTTTAAATTTTTGCCCTCAGAATACTGATTAATGCCCACCAGTAAAGCTAACTTACGAGAATTAGGCAGATTTGCACCATAGGCATCACCGTTAAAGAAGATATTATCCCCCAAAACGCCCCAAGAAGTGAGACTAATACCGATAGTTTGTAAAAAATTGCGTCGGGAAAATTTCATGGCGATCGCTTTTCCGTAAAATGAATAATAATAGGCTAGTGGTAAAATTTAGAATCTAAAAAAATTAATTTTGAGTACCTAGAAGAATTTGTGATCAATAATTAATTATTTTTATTATCCCACGAGTTTAAAATTCAGAGTAATAAACATTTTCCTAAAATCTCATTTTCAGCAAAAGACTATGTTTATCAGTAGATAAGTACTAAACATTTATATTATTTATCAACATTACTAATAAAACGATTAGCCACCGTTTCTGGTTGAATAGCTGACAGTACAACATGATTGGAGTCTGTTATTATTACTGCTCTAGTTCTTCTACCGTAGGTTGCATCGATTAACTGTCCTTTCTCTTTAGCGTCAGCAATAAGACGTTTAATAGGAGCGGATTCTGGGCTAACAATAGCGATAACTCGATTTCCTGTTACAATATTGCCAAAACCGATGTTAATTAATTTGGTATCCATAAATTTCGATGACAGTTAACATTTTTCCTTTACTTAATCATCATATCTTCAAATATTGAGATTTACAATGGTTTTTCATAAGTATTCGAGTAAAATGATTCTATCGAGTTTGTTTGTTAATGTCTAATTAGGGTTTGCTGAAAAAGTATTTTGATGAGGATAGGAGAGAAGAGTCAGGAGACAGGAGATAGGATAAATACTGAAACATCAAGGTTTTGATGCTGTTGATAGATAGAACAAGTATAGTTGTATTAAAAAAAAATAAGGTCAAAAGTGTCGAATTTTTGAATAAAAATCCTCAAAACGGCGCACTTTTTCACTAATGTATTATATCTAAACCGTTGATTTTAATAGCTTTCTGATTTATTCAGCAAACCCTAAGTAAAAATCCCCCTAATTCCCTAACTCCCTAATACCCTAATACCCTAATACCCTAATACCCTAATACCCTAATACCCTAATACCCCAATTCCCTAATTCCCTAACACCCCAACATTTTTAAGGGGAAAAAATTAACTTAATTTGCGGTTACTGCCTCGGAAGATTGATGATAAAATTGAGACTCTAGGCTAAACCCACGATAAGCCATGATGTATAACTCTTTCATATCCTTGATTAAGGGATAACGAGGATTAGTCCCAGTACATTGATCATCGAAGGCTTGTTCTGCTAAACTTTCCATCTCATCATAGAATTTTTGATCATCAATAGATAACACTTCTCGAATGGTAAGGGGGATATTTAACTCTTTTTTCAAGTTTTCCACCGCTTCCACCAGTTTCTCTACCTTCTCATCATCCGTTGTGCCTCCTAAGTGTAAATAGTCCGCAATTTGAGCATAACGGAATTTAGCATTAGGATATTTGTATTGAGGAAAAATCGCCTGTTTAAAGGGTGCATCCGTCGCATTGTAACGAATAACATGGGAAATCATCAACGCATTTGCTAACCCGTGAGGCACATGAAAACTCGAACCCAGTTTGTGAGCTAGAGAATGACAAATTCCTAAAAAAGCATTGGCAAAAGCCATCCCCGCAATCGTAGCGGCGTAATGGACTTTTTCCCTAGCCTTAACGTCTTTAGCTCCGTTATGATAAGCCCTAGGTAAATAGTCAAATAAAAGTCCGATCGATTTTAATGCCAAACCACTGGTAAACTCCGTGGAGTAGATAGACACATAAGCCTCTAAAGCATGGGTTAAAGCATCAACACCCCCAAAAGCGGTTAAACTTTTCGGCATATTTAACACTAATTCTGGATCGACGATCGCCATATTAGGGGTTAAGGCATAATCAGCCAGAGGATATTTCATCCCAGTCACGTCATCAGTTACAACCGCAAAGGGTGTCACTTCTGAGCCAGTGCCTGATGTAGTAGGTATGGCTACCATAATCGCTTTTGTACCCAATTCAGGCAAATCATAAACCCGTTTGCGAATATCCATAAAACGAGTGGCAATGCCCTCAAATTCGATGTCGGGATGCTCATACATTAACCACATTACCTTCGCCGCATCCATGGGTGATCCTCCCCCGATGGCAATGATCACATCTGGGTTAAACTTATTTAAAACTGCTAATCCTCGATTAACAGTACTTAAAGAAGGATCAGGCTCAACATCATAAAATACATCATATTTAAGCCCCATTTGCTCTAAAACATTTTCAATTTTTACCGTCACCCCCAAATCATAGAGAGGTTTGTCAGTGACGATAAAAGCACGATGTTTGTTTTTTAAATCCCCTAAAGCAACGGGTAAACAACCATATTTGAAGTAAACCTTCGGAGGAACACGAAACCAGAGCATATTTTCTCGGCGTTCTGTGATAGTCTTAATGTTGAGTAAATGTTGTATTCCCACATTGCCACTGATAGAGTTACCTCCCCAACTACCACAACCTAAAGTTAAGGAAGGATCAAGACGGAAATTATATAAATCTCCGATCGCACCTTGAGAGGAAGGAGTATTAACTAATACTCGACTGGTTTCCATTCTTTGTTCAAAGTATTCAATTAAATCATGTTTTTCAGGGCTAATATAAATACAAGAAGTATGACCTTTTCCGCCAAATTCAACTAACCTAGCCGCCTTTTCTGTGGCGTTTTCAAAGTTCTCCGCTCGATACATCGCTAAAATGGGAGATAATTTTTCATAGGATAAAGGCTCATCAAATCCGATGTTTTCCACCTCAGCAATAATAACTTTACTCTCAGGGTTGAGGGTGAATCCTGCTATTTCTGCAATTTTAGTCACGGGTTGCCCCACTATATCAGCATTGATTCTACCATTTTTAAGGATAATTTCTCGTAATTTCTGGGTTTCTTCCGCAGAAGTGAAATAAGCTCCCCGTAGCTCAAATTCTGTCTTAAACTGGTCATAAATAACATTTTCGACGATAACTGATTGCTCAGAGGCACAAATCATGCCATTATCAAAGGTTTTACTCAGCATAATCGAAGATACTGCCATTTTAATATCAGCACTTTGCTCAATAACGGCAGGGGTGTTTCCAGCCCCAACCCCTAAAGATGGATGACCTGAAGAATAGGCGGCTTTTACCATTCCGGGTCCTCCTGTGGCTAAAATGAGCTTAATTTCGGGATGTTGCATCAAGGCTTGAGAGAGTTCGAGGGTTGGTTCATCAATCCAACCGATGATATTTTCGGGTGCTCCTGCGGCGATGGCTGCATCTCGGACAATTTTAGCCGCTTCTACGGTGCATTTTTGCGCCCTTGGATGGGGAGATAAAATAATCGCATTGCGAGTTTTTAAGGCTAAAAGGGTTTTAAAAATAGCGGTAGAGGTGGGGTTAGTCGTGGGGATAATTCCCGCAATGACTCCTAAAGGTTCGGCGATTTTTTCGAGTCCATAACATTCATCTTTTTCGATCACTCCGCAAGTTTTTTCGTCTCGATATTTGTTGTAAATAATCTCAGAAGCAAAATGATTTTTAATAACTTTATCTTCAACAATTCCCATCCCTGTTTCTGCACAAGCTAATTTTGCTAAAGGGATTCGGGCTGAGTTGGCGGCTAGAGCAGCACGTTTAAAAATTCGATCGACCTGTTCTTGACTAAATTTTCCATACTCTTTTTGAGCTTTTTTTACACTATTAATTAACTGTTCAAGGGCTGTTAAAGTATTGATATTACCGTCCATAATTTGTACGCCTAAATGGTTAAAATTTTTAACGAATTTAAAGGGATAGTATCTTGAAATAAAGATATTTTTTACTACTTTTAAATTCTTTAATTTCCATTATAGACAAGATAACGAAAATGTATAATTTTATTTTTGTTTTGTCAAGAATTATTAATTATAGCAATCCTAAAGCATTACCTGAGTGAACCATAAAATTTTTGGTGCTGTAAAGGTTGCGGAAAGGGTATCGGAAAGGGTTAAAGAATTGACAAAAAATATATCCTAATTGATTTTTTTATCTTCAATTCTTTGATCGAATTATATAATCTTCTGAAAATTACACCTGAAACCTGCCCTTATCAAACATTCTTACATCGAACTGAGGTGATATTGTAACGTGTCGATTTACTAATTTTTTTTTGACAAAGATAGAAGTTAGGCAAAACAATTATTTTTATAATCCTTGATGGTAGGGCGATGGACACCCCACCTTACATAAAATAATAATGATTATTAGTCGTCTAAAGCGGCGATACCGGGTAATACTTTACCTTCGAGTAACTCTAAACTTGCGCCCCCTCCAGTGGAAATATGGCTCATTTTTTCCGCTACACCAACTTTTTCAACGGCGGCAACGGAGTCTCCTCCACCGATAATGGTAATTGCACCTTTACCTGTTAATTCTGCTAAAGTATGTGCGATCGCCTCTGTACCTTGAGCGAATTTTTCAAACTCAAATACTCCCATAGGACCATTCCAGATTACAGTTTTACAATCAGCTAAAGCAGTTTGGAAGGTTTTCACGGAATCTGGTCCAATATCTAAGCCCATCCAACCATCAGGAATACTATTAATATCAACGGTTTGAGTGTTTGCATCTGGGGCAAAATTATCCGCTAAGATAACATCGGTGGGTAATAAAAATTCTACGCCTTTTTCTTTGGCTTTAATTTCTAAGGCTTTGGCTAAGTCTAATTTATCTTCTTCGACTAAGGATTTACCGACACTTAAACCACGCGCTTTGTAGAAGGTGAAAATCATACCACCGCCGATGATTAATTTATCACATTTTTCGAGGAGGGTTTCGATAACTCCAATTTTACTGGATACTTTTGAACCGCCAACGATCGCCACTAAAGGACGTTTGGGAGCTTCGATCGCACTTTGTAAGAATTCTAATTCTTTTTCGATCAAAAATCCAGCAACAGAGGGAGATAAATAATGAGTTACGCCTTCAGTGGAAGCATGGGCGCGGTGAGCAGTACCAAAAGCATCATTAACGTATAAATCAGCGTTACTAGCTAATTTTTGGGCAAATTCAGCGTCGTTAGCTTCTTCTTCGTTGTAGAAACGGAGGTTTTCTAATAAAGCAACATCACCATTAGCTAAAGCATTAACGCCAGTAGTGACAGTATCCCCAATACAATCATCAAATTTAACTACGGTTTTGCCTAATAATTCAGAAAGACGAGTCGCAACGGGAGTTAAACGTAAACTTTCTTTAACTTGACCTTTAGGACGACCCATGTGGCTACATAATAAAACTTTAGCACCGTTAGCGGTTAAATGGTTGATGGTGGGTAAAGCGGCTTTAATACGGGTATCATCGGTAATTTGTCCGTTATCCATAGGTACGTTAAAATCCACCCGCACTAAGACTCTTTTTCCTTCTAAATCAGATTTTGTTAAACTTGCAATACTTTTTTTTGCCATGACGCAAATTTCCCTATATATATTATTTTTAAAAATAGATCGGTAAAAAATTTTACTCTGTGCAGATTTTACCCGAAGTGTAACGAATTGTAAATTATTTTTTAAAATTAAAACTGGTTTATTTTTCGATCGAGAAAATAGGGGAGAAGAAGATTGTTATAATAAATGAAAAACTCCGCAATTATTAATGAGTAATGGTTAAAACATATCAAGTAACTATTCATAACCGACAAAAGAATACCACTGAAACGGTTATTGTACCCGAAGATAGATACATTTTAAATACAGCAGAACATCAAGAAGTTGAACCGCCTTTTTCTTGTCGTAATGGTGCTTGTACGACTTGTGCTGTAAAGGTTGTTCAAGGTGAAGTATATCAACCGGAAGCGATGGGATTATCTCCCGATTTACAAAGGCAAGGTTATGCTTTACTGTGTGTATCATACCCTCGATCGAACTTAGTAGTAGAAACCCAAGATGAAGATGAGGTTTATGAGTTACAATTTGGGCGTTATTTTGGGAAAGGAAAAGTTCGTTTTGGCTTCCCCATTGAGGAAGATTAAGCTATTTAATAATTTAAAATTAGTGGGTTTATTCAGTATTCTTTTATCATTGCTTTTAGTGATGACGGGATGTCAGAATAACCCTAGCATCAAGGGTATAGAAGCAAAAGTTAAAAGAATAGTTAGCGCCCAAACCCTTGAGGTTATCATTGAGAATAAATCTTATACCTTGAGGTTATCAGGGTTAGAAATTCCTCGCAATCAACCAAAAATCTCTGAGGAGGGAAAACAATTTTTAAAGGATTTTTTTACCCCTCTTAATTCCGCAACGGTTATCATCGAAACCGATTTACAAGTTAAAGATAAATATAATCGTCTTAATGGTTATGTATGGTATCTCGATCGAATGGTAAATCAAGAATTACTCAAACAAGGTTATGGCATCGCTAACTTAAATTATACCGATGGTAAGCACGATCGAGTTTTACTCAATAGTCAAGATTATGCTCGTATCATGGAAAAAGGAATTTGGCGAATAAAAAATGAATAGATAAAAGTTTTTTCATAGAGGTTTATCAATGACAAAAATAGAATTAAAACAAAGAATAGTCAAAAAATTAGACAAAATGGAGTCCGAAAAACTAGCTTTTGTAGATAAATTGATTGATAATTTAGATGTTTATTTCCCCTCTCAAAATATACGGAGTCGAATATAACAATGCAAATAGAACTAAAAAAAATAGAAGATAATCCTAAAATTTTGGAAGAATTAACTGAAAAAATAGAGGAATTAATTATCACTAAAAATGATAAACCAATATATAAATTAACCAGAATTAATCAATCTACTAAAAAACGTCGTACTCGTGGTAATGCAAAAGGTTTAATTACAATGAGTGCAGATTTTGATGAACCATTAACCGAATTTACGGAGTATATGTAATGCAATTTTTGTTAGATACTCACACTTTTCTTTGGTTTGTTAATGAAAGTGACGAAATACCCGAACATTTATTTAATTTATTAGAATCTGATGTTGATTTATTATTAAGTATTGCCAGTTTATGGGAAATAGCTATTAAAGTGAGTATTAATAAATTAACTTTACCTAAAAATTATCACGAATTTATTAGCGAACAAATAAAGATTAATGACATAGAAATTTTGCCTATATCTTTATCTCATTTGAATATAATTACTACTTTGCCATTGCATCATAAAGATCCTTTTGATAGACTAATTATTGCTCAAGCTATAGAAAAAAATATTACTATTATTAGTAAAGATTCTGTTTTTAATTCTTACACTGAAATTAAAACCATTTGGTAATCACAATTAACTAATTAACTCAAATAATGTCAATTTTTCATTTATGACTTATCAAATAGAAATCCCAAAACTTCTTGATGTTGCCCTGTTAGCCGCCCAAGCTGGAGGAAATATCCTACAATCTTATTGGGGAAAACAACTCCATATCAGAGAAAAAGGTAAAGCAGGAGACTTGATTACACAAGTAGATCAACAAGCTGAAGAAGAAATCTTAGCCGTGATCGATCGACACTTTCCAGAACATGGTATTCTAGCGGAAGAATCAGGAATTTTGGGCAATGCTGACAGCGAATATTTATGGGTAATTGATCCCCTTGATGGTACAACAAATTATGCTCATGGTTATCCCCAAGCCGCCGTTTCCATTGGTTTATTAGTGTCAGGCATTCCCACCGTAGGAGTTGTTTATAACCCCATGCAAAATGAGTTATGGAGTGGTGCACTCGGTTTAGGTGCAACTCTTAATCATCAACTTATTCAGGTTTCCACCATTGATAAATTAAAAGATAGCCTTTTGGTAACAGGTTTTGCGTACGATCGTACAGAAGTAGAAGATAATAATTATGCAGAATTTTGTTATCTTACCCATTTAACTCAAGGAGTGAGAAGGGGAGGTAGTGCATCCCTAGATTTGTGTCATGTTGCAGGAGGAAGATTAGAAGGTTATTGGGAAAGAGGTTTAAAACCTTGGGATTTATTAGCAGGAGTTGTCATTCTCCAAGAAGCAGGAGGCAAAATTACCGCTTATGATGAGAGTAACTTTGACCTTTATAGTGGTAGAATCTTAGCTACTAACGGTTATATACATTCTCAATTAAGTAAAGTGTTATTAAATACCCCCCATTCTCCTGATTTTGTTTATAGGTAAGGCTTAAAATTAGCAATGTAGAAATTTTATTTTTCTTCATCAACTTTTCATATCTACGTCACAGAAAAGTCAAATCATTACTTTATATTAGTAAATGTCAGCTTAAAAAAGGTTTTCCTCTTTTATTCCTTCGCTCTTTGAGCTGACTTTTTTCTCTTTTTCCTAATTTCGATCGTGCAGTGCCGTTTTACGATCGTACCTTAGTTCACTCAATTTTATTCTACAATTTAAAATATACAATGTAGAAAAAACGACATTTTACAGTTAAACAATAACCAACTATTAGGAATTACGCCATTATATTTAGTCTTTTATCTTATTAACCATTTTATTTGTTATCTTTTTTAGGAGTTTATATATACTATGAAAAAATCCACTAATTATTTACAAAAAGCCACTACTTGCACATCCGTTTTATTGTTGGGCGCCGGTATCGGGGTGGGAGTCAATTATTTAATGAATACTCAAGAAATCTTTGCTCGAACTAATGACAATGCAATTTTTTCTGAGAAAGAAAATACCACAATCGCAAGATTACCCGGATTAGTGGACAATGAGGATATTAATTTTGTGACAAAAGTTGTTCAAGATGTTGGTCCTGCGGTAGTAAGAATTAATGCTCAACGTACCGTAGCCAATAATGGTAACATTCCTCCAGTATTTAATGATCCTTTTTTCCGTCAATTTTTTGGTAATCAAATTCCTCAAATGCCTCAAGAAGAAATTCAACAGGGTACAGGCTCTGGTTTTATCATTAGTGATGATGGTAAAATATTGACTAATGCTCACGTTGTAGAAGGTGCAACTCAAGTGACGGTAAATCTGAAAGATGGTAGAGTTTTAGAAGGTAAAGTTTTAGGTACTGATCCTCTCACAGATTTAGCTGTTATTAAAATTGAAGCGGAAAATTTACCTATTGCTTTATTGGGTAATTCAGATGAGCTCGTAATTGGGGAATGGGCGATCGCCATCGGGAATCCTTTAGGTTTAGATAATACGGTAACTACAGGCATTATAAGTGCTACAGGTCGATCGAGCTCTCAAATTGGAGTCGGAGACAAGAGATTAGACTTTATTCAAACCGATGCCGCCATTAATCCGGGTAATTCAGGAGGCCCACTTTTAAACGCCAAAGGTGAAGTTATCGCCATCAATACCGCTATTATCAAAAATGCGCAAGGGTTAGGCTTTGCAATTCCTATTAATCGGGCGGCAGAAATTGCCGAAAAACTGATCACAGAAGGAAAAGTAGATCATCCTTACTTGGGCATTTCTATGGTGACATTAAATGAGCAGACAAAACAGCAATTAAACCAAAATGAAAACTTTAATTTAACTAATGAAAAAGGCGTATTAATAGTTAAAATTATGCCTAATTCTCCTGCCGCCAAAGCAGGATTGCAGTCAGGGGATATTATTCAGAGTATTGAAGGAGAAGCCATTACAGAGCCTTCTCAGGTACAGAAAAAAGTAGAATCCAAGGATGTAGGCTCAGATTTAACCCTTGATTTGCGCAGACAACAAAAAGAGTTGAAAATACCTGTAACTTTAGGTGTTTTACCTACTCAACCTCAACCATCTCAGCAACCTCAATAATATCTAAGTAAATCATATGAGTTTGTAGTAAACCTTTTAAGGCTTATCAATCAATGGCTTTAGCCATTACTACAAACTTTTTTTTATAGCTAAATATCTGGCAAAAAAAGGAATAATGACTAAAGAAATATTATTAATTGGCAATCCAGTTTTAAGGATAACAGCAAAAGAAGTAACAAATATTGATAATCCAAAAATACAAACTCTCATTGATGATTTATTAAAGATTACTTATCAGCGTCATGGAGTAGGTATTTCCGCACCCCAGATTGGAGAATCTAGCCGTGTGATTATCGTAGCTTCCCATGCCAATATTCGTTATCCTGATGCGCCTTTTCTTCCACCTATGGCAATGATTAACCCTCGCATTGTCAGTCATTCAGAAGATGTAGTGATTCGGGAGGAGGGTTGCCTTAGTGTGGAAAATCAACGGGGTGATGTGCCACGATATAAGGATATTATGGTAGAGTATTTCGATCGAGCTGGAAACCATCAACGAAAAGAATATAATAATTTTGTGGCGAGAATTATTCAACACGAATTAGATCATCTTAATGGTATTCTATTTGTCGATCGTCTTCAAGAATAAGAAGTAAAAAATAAATTCTCAATTCTTAATTATCCATTATTCATTGTCAAAGGATGTTATTTAAAAAGTCAATCTCTACTATTTTATTATGTTGTTTATTAATTAGTTGTCAAGGAAATAATACTGTAGAAGAAACCCAAGAAACCGAGTTTCAAAGAGAAGTAGAACAAGGATTAGTATTATATAACGCTGTATTAGAACAGTCTAATGCAGATGGTCAAATGTTGTGGCGTTTAAGTACCAAAAAAGCCATTTATACCCAAGATAAAGAAAGTGCTATTTTAGAAGGTTTAACAGGTAATTTATATGAAAACGGTAAAATTATTTTAAAAGTTAGTGCAGATAAAGGAGAGGTAAAAAATGAAGGCAAAGAAATTTATTTATCTGAAAATATTTTAGCTTTTGATACTCGTAATAAAGCAGAATTTAAAGGAGATACTCTTGTTTGGAAACCCGAAGAAAATGTGATGTTAATGGAAGGTAATCAAGGCATAACTGCTAATCATCCTAAATTAGTCATCAAAGCACAACAGGCTAAATATAATACAGCGACTCAATTATTAGAATTAGATAAACAGATTTTAGGTACAACAATTAATCCTTCTTTACAATTAAAAACTCAACATTTATATTGGCAAATTCCAGAAAATAAAATTATTGGGAATAAATTAATTGACTTAGTACGTTATGATGACAAAAAAAAGGTAACAGATAAATTAAAAAGCAATCAAGTAGAAATAGATTTAGATGTTAATGTAGCCATTATCAATGGTAATATTGAGTATCAATCGTTAGAACCACCTTTACAAGCCGCAACAGAAAGAATTACTTGGTATTATACCGATCGAAAAATGCGATCGAACACCCCCACAAAATTAGTACAAGTAGAAGATGATATAACATTAACTGCCAATAATGTGGACTTTCACTTAGAAGAAAATCAACTATATTTAAAAGGAGGAATTTATGGACAAGCCGTCAGAAATGAAGTAGAAATTTACTCCGATAATTTAGTCTGGAATTTAGACGATAAAGAAATTAACGCCGATGGTAATGTCTTTTATAAACAGATAAATCCCGATTTTAATTTACGAGGCATAAGCGCCGTAGGTAAATTACAAGATAAACAAATTACCGTCAAAGGTAATCAAGATAACCCCGTGACTACCATTATCTATAGCAATGAATTAAATCAAAAAAATCCCTAAATTGTATGGGTAACTACTCTCAAACCTAAATTAATTCGATAATCTATTACTTAACATAAGTTAATGAATAGAAATTGAATATGTATAACTTTCAACAAAAATCAAATCAGCCTCATGTCGTAATAGTCGGAGGCGGTTTCGCTGGATTATATGCCGCCAAGGAATTAGGTAACGCACCAGTACAAGTTACCCTCATCGATAAGCGTAATTTTCATCTTTTTCAACCCCTGTTATATCAAGTGGCAACCGGTAGCTTATCTCCTGCGGAAATTTGTTCTCCTTTACGGTTAATTGTCGGTAAAAATGAGAATACCCATGTTATTTTAGATGAAGTTATCGATCTCGATCCAGAACAAAAACGAGTTATCATGCGTGAAGGAGTGATCAACTATGATTATCTTATCATCGGTACGGGAGTAAGTCATCATTATTTTGGTAATGAGCATTGGGAAACTGATGCCCCCGGATTGAAAAGTATCGAAAATGCCCTTGATATTCGTCGTAAAATTTTCCTTGCCTTTGAAGAAGCCGAAAAAGTTTCCTCTCCTGAAGAAAAAGAGGAATGGTTAACTTTTGCTATTGTAGGAGGTGGACCTACGGGAGTAGAGTTAGCAGGTGCGATCGCAGAAATTGCCCATAAAATTATTAAAGATGACTTTAGGGAAATTGACACCACCAAAGCGAAAATATTGTTAATTGAAGGCATGAATCGCATTTTACCTCCTTACCCCGAAGACTTATCCCAAAAAGCGCAAGAATCTTTAGAAGAATTAGGGGTAACAGTATTAACTAATCGCATGGTGACAAATATTCAAAAAAGTAGGGTTAATATTAGGCATGGTGAAGAAGAAGAAACCATTAAAGCGAGGACAATTTTATGGGCAGCCGGTGTCAAAGCCTCTGCTTTAGCCGAAGTCATCGCCAAAAGAACTAACGTAGAAGTCGATCGAGCTGGTAGAATTATGGTAGAGTCGAATCTCAGCATTAAAAATTATCCTAACATTTTCGTAGTCGGTGATTTAGCTAACTTTTCCCATCAAGACAACAAACCCCTCCCCGGTATTGCACCCGTTGCCATGGAAGAAGGCTTATACATGGCTAAATATATTAAAGCAAAAGTTAAAGGAAGTTCGATCGAACCCTTTTATTATAAAGACAAAGGCAGTCTAGCAGTCATAGGCGATAACTATGCCGTAGTCAATCTCGGATTCCTCAAATTATCAGGATTTATTGCTTGGATAGTGTGGGTATTTGCGCATATTTACTACCTCATCGAATTTGATAACAAATTAACCGTAATGCTTCAATGGGGCTGGAATTACCTCACAAGAGGGAGAGGTGCAAGACTAATTACAGGAGAAATCAGTGAAAATAACCTCATCAATAAATCCTTCAATAACGAACATTATCCCCCAACCCTCACCGAAGAAAAAGAAACCCTGAAAGTTTAAATAAATACTTTCCATTTATTATATAACTGTTGGAATATTCTGCCATTGCGAGGTACAAAGTAATCTCAATCAAACCTTTATTTTTGGTAGAAGTGCGTAAGTTCTAACTATAATAGTTCATGGAAAATCATATAATTAACTCATTATGGGCGTTTATCAAGTAGTACAAATAATTTGGGCTGGTTCGGCTGCATTGCTAACAGTTTTAGTTTTATTACATTCTCCAAAAGGCGATGGTTTGGGAGGTATAGGAGGACAAGCACAACTATTTGCCAGTGCAAAAAGTGCCGAAGCAACTCTGAATCGTGTTACATGGATTTTAAGTTTAACCTTTATTAGTTTAACCGTTGTGTTAAGTGCAGGATGGTTAAATAATTAATCAATTTCACCAGAAATTTTGTTTGTAGGGGTTGAATAATATTCAACCCGTTAAGGTTTTAATCCCATTTATCGTAAAATTTTAAAAATCTGAGACACAGTGAATCCTAAGCGAATTATTAAAAGTCACATCAATTTTATCTCACTAATAGTTTGCACACTGATAATTGTTGTCAATTTTTCTATTTCCCTCAACGCAAAAGAAAGCAATTTACCCCCATTAAAAGTTCATCCCCTGCCCATAACCCTACAACAATGGAAGGGAGAAACCCAAGATAATTACTTTAAAGAAATCCAACCTCACTTAGCAGGTTATCTAATTTGGTCACACTTTCCCATTAAAGTGTACATACAAACTCCCGATGATAATTTATCCCCAGCAGGATTAACCCAATTTCAACAGTGGCAAAAAGCCGTTAGGATTTCGATCGAATCATGGAATCCTTATCTACCATTAATAGAAATCGAAAAATCTGACAAAGCCGATATTCTCATCTATCGCCGTCATCCCCAAATCAAAGCGCAAATCAACCCCGAAACAGGATTATATAACCTTCCTAGAGCAAAAGCCGCAACCACCACCGTCAAATTCTATTTAACCCAAACACCACCAAAACAATTACGACACACCATGTCGATCGAAGTCAACCCCCATCAAACCTTTGACTACCTAGTAACCAATATTACCCATGAATTAGGTCATGCACTAGGAATTTGGGGACATAGTTTAAACACAAACGATGTGATGTATCATTCTCACAGTCAAGAAATTCCTGCTATTTCACCCCAAGACATAAACACCCTAAAAAAAATTTATCAGCAACCCACCCGTTTAGGTTGGGTGCGACCCGTTTAATGTGAAGTTAGTCCCCAGTCGCAGGGGAATCGTTTAATAAAACGATGCCTAGAGCCTTCTCTAAGCCTATATAAACATTAGTTAGGTATAAAATGACCTGAAAGAAACTTAAACCCATTATGGGCGATTCTCGAAGGGCATCTACCAAGCAAGTACCTTGAAAGTTCATAATTAGAACATGAGTTGAAATACTCATTAACATGGGAAAACAAGGTGATTGTTAAGGAATTGTTACAATTCCTGAAGCGGATTACCGTACCTTTAAGGTGTGGATAACCGTGAAGCAATTGTACCTAATAACTCTATCTTTCTTGTAGGTGTGAATCCTACCCGTCATACCTGACGTGACAACACTAGCCCAGAGTGACTGGAGGTGGTATCTCCTACACTGAGTGCATGGGCAGAACGGGGGCAACACTGGTAGCCTTAACTGGTGTTCCTCCAGTAGTACAACTATGATTACAAAAGGAACTTTCGTTTGAACCATCGAAAGACGGAACTAGCAAAATTAGGCTGACTAGCTAGACCAAAAGGTAACTTCTAATGTACCAGCAGGCTCTTGCCACCTGAACTGGAAGGTAATACATAGGACGGTGGATAGAAAGAATCTAAGGTTGTGTAAAAAGAAAGTAAGAGAACGGGGAAACCCCCATGACCTCTCTTAATAAAGTCGATTATTAGGAGTAGTAACCAGCGTAAGGTTATGGGGAGTAAGATTGTTCAAAAAGCCAACGCCATTATGTAATGTAATAAATATGCTGACGTGAACACTGCAACAAACAATGTATGGTCTTTAGTAATAATAGAAATTATGAACTCTTTGAAGTATAAAGAAAACTTTTGGAATAAAATCGACTGGAAAACAGTAGAGAAGAAAGTTTTTAAGTTACAAAAAAGAATATACAAAGCGAGTGCTAGTGGCAATGTCAAGCTGGTTCACAGTTTACAACGACTATTAACGAAATCCTACTACGGTAAATTACTTGCAACCAGAAGGGTAACTCAAGATAATCAGGGTAAAAAGACAGCAGGTGTGGACGGTGTTAAATCGCTGACCCCGAAGCAACGCCTTGATATGGTCAACAATCTGAAGTTAAAAGGGAAATGTAAACCCACTCGTAGGGTGAACATACCAAAACCAAACGGAGAAACCAGACCCCTTGGGATACCCTGCATGGAAGACAGAGCAAAACAAGCGTTAGTCAAATTGGCATTAGAACCCGAATGGGAAGCCAAATTTGAACCTAATAGCTATGGTTTTCGTCCTGCTAAGTCCTGTCAAGACGCAATAGGGGCAATATACACCAGCATTAACCAACAACCAAAATATGTATTGGATGCAGATATTGCTAAATGTTTTGACAGAATTGACCACGATAAATTACTTGCAAAACTAGAAACATACCCACAATTAAGACGTGAAATCAAATCATGGCTAAAAAGTGGATACATGAACGGCAAAAACTTATTCCCTACTAAGGAAGGTACACCACAAGGGGGTGTAATATCCCCTCTATTGGCAAATATAGCCTTGCATGGGATGGAGTTAGAACTCAAAAAGTTTGCCAGTACATGGAAAGGCAAGAAAAGGAATATGAGTAATCTCAGCATAATCCGATATGCAGATGACTTTGTGATTCTTCACAAGGACATTGAGAAAATCATGGAATGTAAGGAGTTTATTGAGAAATGGTTGAGAGACTTAGGGCTGGAACTTAAACCAAGCAAAACCCGTATTTCCCATACTCTTAAAGAATATGAAGGAAATATAGGGTTTGACTTCTTAGGATTTAATATCCGACAATACGAAGTTGGGAAAACGCAATCTGGAAAAAGGTCAAATGGCAAACCTCTCGGATTCAAAACCCTCATCAAACCATCTAAAGAGAAGGTTAAACTCCACAGTAAAAAAATGGGAGAAATAATTGACAAACACAAGGCATCACCACAAGTAGCGTTAATAAAAGAACTTAATCCTGTAATCACAGGATGGGGAAATTACTATCGCTCGGTATGCAGTAAGGAAACTTACAAGTCTTGTGACAACATAACTTACTCTCAATTAAAGAGATGGGCAGAAAGAAGACACCCCAAGAAATCAAAATCATGGGTTAAAAACAGATATTGGCACACCGTAATAGAAGATAAAGGTGAAAACGGCATATCAATCAGAAATTGGGTCTTCAAAACAAAAGATGGATTTGAATTAAAGGAACACGCCAAAATTGAAATCAATCGCCACACCAAAGTCAAGGGAGAAAAATCACCCTATGACGGAGATTGGATTTATTGGTCAAGTCGTAGAGGAGAACATCCTGATGTGACAATAAGAATGGCAACATTACTTAATAAACAGAAAGGTAAATGCAAACACTGTGGACTCAATTTTAAATATGAAGACTTGCTAGAAATCGACCACATCATCCCGAAATCGCAAGGTGGAAAGGATGTGTATAAAAACCTACAAGTTTTACATAGACATTGCCATGACGAAAAGACTAAGGAGGATTACCAGAAGTACCCAGAAATGGGGAAAAGAAACTATCACTAGACTCGTATTCATGTAAAGAAGTTTGTTAGAGAGAAGCCGTGTGAGTGCGAAAGTCTCATGCACGGTTTTGAAGACAAGTGTAGGAGGTGACTCCAGCCCTTTCAATGCGTACAGGAATACTAAAATGAAGGACTCTGATAGACTAAATTATAAATTATCTATTCAGAGGATGTAGCTGATGTTATCTAATATTTTAGAAAAGTTTGTTAAAGATAGTCCCATTACCGTTATGGTACAAGTTTTAATGACCAAAATTTTTGCACCCGATAATATTGACTATCTCTTTGAAAAATATGCACAACGTCAATACCAACAAGATTTATTTTTCTCCTCGGTAGTGGATTTAATGAGTACTGTTGTATGTGGGATTTATCCTTCTGTGAATGCTGCTTACCGAGCCAAAGCCGAAACACTGACGGTATCAACTACTGCATTATATAATAAACTTCAAGGAGTTGAAATCGAAGTCAGTCAAGGATTATTAGCCGAAACAGCAAAACAATTACAAGGTTTATGCTACCATTTGGGAGATGCTGGTGAATCAATGTTACCTGGTTATGAAATTAGAATCGCAGATGGTAGTTGTTTGGCTAGTACTGAACATCGCCTCAAACCCACTCGTGAGTCAACGGCCGCCCCCTTACCGGGTAAAGCCATTGTAATATTTGACCCCACCTCAAAACTGGTATTGGATATTTTATGTGAACAGGATGCCTATACTCAAGAAAGAGCATTGTTTCCGTCACTTTTAGATAAAGTTCAAGCAAAACAAGTATGGATTGCGGATCGTAATTTTTGTACAGCTCATTTTTTAACTGCCATTGATCAAAAAGAAGCATTTTTTGTGATTAGAGAACACAAATCCCTTCCTACAGAGGAAGTTGGTTTATTAAAATCCCTCGGTGAAATCAACAGTGGTAAATTATTTTCGCAAATGATTTACTTTAATTTTGAGGGGAGAGTAGTTTCTGTTCGTCGTATTGTATTACATTTAAGTAAGGCGACACGGGATGGGGAAAAAGAAATAAGTATTTTGACTAATTTACCTTTAGAAATAGGGGAAGAAAAAATAGCTCAGATGTATCAACGTCGTTGGAATATAGAAACATTATTTCAAACAGTGACTAAAAATTTTCATGGAGAAATCAAAACTTTGGCTTATCCCAAAGCTGCTCTATTTTCCTATTCCATGGCACTGGTGACATATAATATTCTCGCCACCATAAAAAATATCTTATCTGTGGTTCATGGTTGGGGAAAAATTGAAATGGGGATTTCTGATTATTATTTAGTCAATGAAATACAAGGTACATATAGAGGAATGATCATTGGTGTACCCGAAGATGATTGGGCATGGATTAGTCAATTTGATGACGATGAAATGGTGGAATGGTTAAAGTCTTTAGCCCACAATGTTCGTTTGAAATATTTTTGTAAAACTGTTCGTGGACAAAAAAAACCAAAAGCGAAGTTAAAAAATAATCCTCAACGTCCTCATGTTTCCACCGCCAGATTACTAAAAGAGAATTAATGAATTTCTTTAATACAACTGAATAATTAATAAAACAGGATTTTTCTCAAAGATAGAACAAATCTGATAGTTAATTATGTTTATTTACGGGAAAAATAACTCTCATCGATGATATTCTGAGGATAATTTCTTAAAGTAAGTCCATAAAGCATTGTTAAAAGCGTTATTGGGCATTTACATACATTTTTTGACCTTCATTTTTAACATTACAAATTAACACATTGAAAGGGCTGGAGGTGACTCCTATGCTTAGTTTAATAATATTTAGCAAAGAAAAATTATTGTAGGGAAGACTATACCTAGTTTGTATAAATACTTACAATTAATTTGTAGGTTGGGTTGAGGAAACGAAACCCAACAAAAACCTTAAACTTGATGGAGTAGGGCGATGCACTGCCCACCAAATCAAAATATTTTTAAAAAGAAAAAACTATATAAATCAACACTTCTAGCCATGCTCAACAAGAAAATGAAAAAAAGATGTCAAAAAAAGTTGCACATTTAAAAAAGATTAGTTATATTAGTAAATGTGCGATTGAGGCAAACGCCCCAGTCTAACACACCACGAACCTCGAAAATTCAATAGTTTGAAAGCCATTTTCAAATATAACATACACCCTTGTTAAAGAACTTTAAATTAACAAAAAAGTATTAAATTACTAAAAACAAAGAGCAATCAAAAAGCTCATTATAGAAGACTGAGTAACGAAAGTAAAAAGAAATCTACAATGGAGAGTTTGATCCTGGCTCAGGATGAACGCTGGCGGTATGCTTAACACATGCAAGTCGAACGGTCTCTTCGGAGATAGTGGCGGACGGGTGAGGAACGCGTGAGAATCTGCCTTTAGGTCGGGGACAACATTTGGAAACGAATGCTAATACCGGATGAGCTGAGAAGTAAAAGATTTATCGCCTAAAGAGGAGCTCGCGTCTGATTAGCTAGATGGTAGTGTAAAGGACTACCATGGCCACGATCAGTAGCTGGTCTGAGAGGATGAGCAGCCACACTGGGACTGAGACACGGCCCAGACTCCTACGGGAGGCAGCAGTGGGGAATTTTCCGCAATGGGCGAAAGCCTGACGGAGCAATACCGCGTGAGGGAGGAAGGCTCTTGGGTTGTAAACCTCAAAACTTAGGGAAGAAAAAAATGACGGTACCTAATATAAGCATCGGCTAACTCCGTGCCAGCAGCCGCGGTAATACGGAGGATGCAAGCGTTATCCGGAATCATTGGGCGTAAAGCGTCCGTAGGTGGCATTTCAAGTCTGCTGTCAAAGACCGAAGCTCAACTTCGGGTAGGCGGTGGAAACTGAAAAGCTAGAGTATAGTAGGGGTAGAGGGAATTCCTAGTGTAGCGGTGAAATGCGTAGAGATTAGGAAGAACACCAGTGGCGAAGGCGCTCTACTGGGCATATACTGACACTGAGGGACGAAAGCTAGGGTAGCGAAAGGGATTAGATACCCCTGTAGTCTTAGCGGTAAACGATGGATACTAGGTGTTGTCTGTATCGACCCGGACAGTGCCGAAGCAAACGCGTTAAGTATCCCGCCTGGGGAGTACGCACGCAAGTGTGAAACTCAAAGGAATTGACGGGGACCCGCACAAGCGGTGGAGTATGTGGTTTAATTCGATGCAACGCGAAGAACCTTACCAAGGCTTGACATCCTGTGAATCTTTCTGAAAGGAGAGAGTGCCTTAGGGAACACAGAGACAGGTGGTGCATGGCTGTCGTCAGCTCGTGTCGTGAGATGTTGGGTTAAGTCCCGCAACGAGCGCAACCCTCGTCCTTAGTTGCCAGCATTAAGTTGGGGACTCTAGGGAGACCGCCGGGGAGAACTCGGAGGAAGGTGGGGATGACGTCAAGTCAGCATGCCCCTTACGTCTTGGGCTACACACGTACTACAATGGTTGGGACAAAGGGAGGCGAAACTGCGAAGTGGAGCGAATCCTGTCAAACCCAGCCCCAGTTCAGATTGCAGGCTGAAACTCGCCTGCATGAAGGAGGAATCGCTAGTAATCGCAGGTCAGCATACTGCGGTGAATCCGTTCCCGGGTCTTGTACACACCGCCCGTCACACCATGGAAGTTGGTCACGCCCGAAGTCGTTACCTCAACCGTTTACGGAGAGGGATGCCGAAGGTGGGACTAGTGACTGGGGTGAAGTCGTAACAAGGTAGCCGTACCGGAAGGTGTGGCTGGATCACCTCCTTAAAGGGAGATTATCGAAAGGTAATCACAAGAGTGTAGAGAATGGCTTTCAGGCTATGAAGGGGTTTAGGGGCTATTAGCTCAGGTGGTTAGAGCGCACCCCTGATAAGGGTGAGGTCCTTGGTTCAAGTCCAAGATGGCCCATGATGGGGGTATAGCTCAGTTGGTAGAGCGCCTGCTTTGCAAGCAGGATGTCAGCGGTTCGAGTCCGCTTATCTCCAGATGAACAAATCAGCACCTAATAGAATGCTGAACGAATGTTCAGTGAGAACCTTGAAAACTGCATAAAAAAGTAAGTAGAAAAGCTAAAAATATCCTACGAGAGTAGGGTAAAGGTCAAGCAAAGAAGGGCTGATGGTGGATACCTAGGCACACGAAGGCGAAGAAGGACGTAGCAACCTACGAAAAGTCTCGGGGAGTCGGAAGCAGACTATGAGCCGAGAGTGTCCGAATGGGGCAACCCTAAAAACACACTCTTAGGAGTGATGAGCGAACCTGGTGAACTGAAACATCTTAGTAGCCAGAGGAAGAGAAAACAAAAGTGATTCCCCTAGTAGCGGCGAGCGAAGAGGGAGAAGCCTAAACCAGAGTTTACGAACTGTGGGGTAGTGGGACATCGATATAGAGAATGGATGTTAAATGAACTAGCTGAAAACTAGACCGTAGAAGGTGAAAGTCCTGTAATTGAAAACAGAAAGGAACTTAGGTGAATCCCGAGTAGCACGAGATAAGTGTAATCTAGTGTGAATCAGCCACGACCACGTGGTAAGGCTAAATACAAAGTGTGACCGATAGAGAAAAGTACCGCGAGGGAAAGGTGAAAAGAACCCCGGGAGGGGAGTGAAATAGAACATGAAACCATCAGCTTACAAGCAATGGGAGTCCGATAGAACGGATGACCGTGTGCCTGTTGAAGAATGAGCCGGCGACTTACAGGCACTGGCGGGTTAAATCGAAAAGATGAAGCCAAAGAGAAATCGAGTCTGAAAAAGGCGTTAGTCAGTGTTTGTAGACCCGAACCCGGGTGATCTAACCATGGCCAGGATGAAGCCCCCGTAACAGGTGGTGGAGGTCCGAACCGACCAATGTTGAAAAATTGGCGGAGGAGCTGTGGTTAGGGGTGAAATGCCAATCGAACCCGGAGCTAGCTGGTTCTCCCCGAAATGTGTTGAGGCGCAGCGGTGTGGAATGTTATTGGGGGTAAAGCACTGTTTCGTTGCGGGCTGCGAGAGCGGTACCAAGATGAGACAAACTCAGAATACCAGTAATTGTAGCACTAGTGAGACGGTGGGGGATAAGCTTCATCGTCAAGAGGGAAACAGCCCAGACCATCAGCTAAGGTCCCCAAGTATTAACTAAGTGAGAAAGGAGGTGGGAGTGCTTAGACAACCAGGAGGTTTGCCTAGAAGCAGCAATCCTTGAAAGAGTGCGTAATAGCTCACTGGTCAAGCGCTCCTGCGCCGAAAATGAACGGGGCTAAGTTAATCACCGAAGCTATGGATTTAGAAATAAATGGTAGGGGAGCGTTCTATATAGGGTGAAGCATTAGCGGTAAGCAGATGTGGACAGTATAGAAGTGAGAATGTCGGCTTAAGTAGCGAAAATTAAGGTGAGAATCCTTAACCCCGAAAGCCCAAGGGTTTCTCCAGAAGGCTCGTCCGTGGAGAGTTAGCCCGGACCTAAGGCGAAGCGTAAAGCGTAGTCGATGGCAAGCAGGTAAATATTCCTGCGTGGCTTTATAGGAGCTATATTCGGGACCCATAGACACGGAAGCACATCCTAAGTGGATTGGAAGCGATTTATCGTGAGTGTGAAAGGAAAGTGGCAAGAAAAGCGAGTATAGTGTTGAGTATAGAGTCCCGGTACCCGAAACCGACACAGGTGGGCAAGTAGAGAATACTAAGGGGAGCGAGAGAACTCTCTCCAAGGAACTCGGCAAAATGACCCCGTAACTTAGGGAGAAGGGGTGCCACCGCAAGGTGGTCGCAGTGAATAGGCCCAGGCGACTGTTTAGCAAAAACATAGGTCTCTGCAAACTCGAAAGAGGAGGTATAGGGGCTGACGCCTGCCCAGTGCCGGAAGGTTAAAGAAGTTGGTTAGTTTAGGCGAAGCTGACGACTGAAGCCCCGGTGAACGGCGGCCGTAACTATAACGGTCCTAAGGTAGCGAAATTCCTTGTCGGGTAAGTTCCGACCCGCACGAAAGGCGTAACGATCTGGGCACTGTCTCGGAGAGAGACTCGGCGAAATAGGAATGTCTGTGAAGATACGGACTACTTACACTTGGACAGAAAGACCCTATGAAGCTTTACTATAGCTTGGAATTGTGTTCGGGCTTTGAGTGCGCAGGATAGGTGGGAGGCTGTGAAGTAATCCTTGTGGGGATTATAGAGCCAACGGTGAGATACCACTCTCTCAAAGCTAGAATTCTAACGGGAGACCGGAAAGTTTCAGGTGGGTAGTTTGACTGGGGCGGTCGCCTCCAAAAAGGTAACGGAGGCGTACAAAGGTTACCTCAGACTGGTTGGAAATCAGTCGAAGAGTGCAAAGGCAGAAGGTAGCTTGACTGTGAGACGAACAGGTCGAACAGGGTGGAAACACGGTCTTAGTGATCCGACGGTGCTGCGTGGAAGGGCCGTCGCTCAACGGATAAAAGTTACTCTAGGGATAACAGGCTGATCTCCCCCAAGAGTTCACATCGACGGGGAGGTTTGGCACCTCGATGTCGGCTCATCGCAACCTGGGGCGGAAGTACGTCCCAAGGGTTGGGCTGTTCGCCCATTAAAGCGGTACGTGAGCTGGGTTCAGAACGTCGTGAGACAGTTCGGTCCATATCCGGTGTAAGCGAGAGAATATTGAGAGGAGCCTTCCTTAGTACGAGAGGACCGGGAAGGACGTACCGCTGGTGTACCAGTTATTGTGCCAACAGTAAACGCTGGGTAGCCAAGTACGGAGAGGATAACCGCTGAAAGCATCTAAGTGGGAAGCCCACCTCAAGATGAGTATTCTGGTGTAAGGTTACGGGAAGAACACCCGTTAATAGGCACAAGGTGGAAGTGCAGTGATGTATGGAGCCGAAGTGTACTAACAAACCGTCCGCTTGACCTAATCTTCAAGGAAAATTCTACTGAAAAATTATGCAGTCTTGAGGGTAGTAAATTCTCAAAGCTATAGCTGGTGTGTCTAGCGTTGTGGAACCACTGCGAACCATCCCGAACTCGTGGGTGAAACGCAATTGCGGCGACGATACTAAGGGGGTAGCCCCTAGGGACAATAGTTCCATGCCAGCTTTAATATTCCATACAAACATAAAAAGCACTCTGATTGATTCGGGGTGTTTTTTTTTAGGATAATTAGGTAATTGACGATTTTGATTTTAACCGCCGCTAACGGGAGGAATTAAGGCAATTTCATCTCCATGATCAAGAAGATAGTCTGGGTTAACAAATTTTAAGTTAACAGCTATTTGAGTTATTTTTGTCCATGATTCGAGGTTTGGTTTTTGTTGGGTTACTATCGATAAAATATCTTTGGCTTTACTGCCTGAGGCGATATTTAAGGTTATTTCTGGTTGTTGATATATTTCTTGATAGATGGCAAATAATTTGATGTTCACGGTGATTAATTCTGATGTTGTTGTCATATTAAATAGGGTTTTATTGTTGGTAGTGAGCTTTAAGTTATAATAATATTTTTGAGATTGTTTTTAATGTTGTTTTTTTCTTTAATTTCTTCTTTTTTTGTCGCTAATAGTCTGTTTTCGATCGAATTTAATGAATTAAAAAAACGTTTAGAAGATTATAATTTTACGGTTAAAATTGAGTCTCCTCCGGTGAGAAGTACCTATGGTTTATTAGAGATAAAAAGTCGTACTATTTGGATTGAACCTTTAGTGTTTGATTTAGGAATTGCTTTACCTACTCTGATTCATGAGGCTACTCACGCCGCTCAATTATGCGGTGGCAAGGGTGAAATTAGAGCTTTAAATTTACCTTTTTCTCCTCCTAATATTAGTCGCCCTTTTTTTACTCATTATAATCATGGTTTAAGGCGACATTTGGAGGCGGAGGCTTATGCTGTACAAACTCATCCTGATGGTTATAATTTGGTACTTTCTTTACTTGATAAGCACTGTAAATAATGAGGAATGAGGAATGAGAAATGAGGAATTAAATTTAAAATTTGTTCTAAATTTTCTCAATTTTTTCTAATAGTAAATCAATGTTAAAGTGTTCTTCAATGAGGTTTTGTACGCATTCTACCTTGATTGTTTCGTGTAATCTTACAGTTCCAAAAGCTCGATCGACTATTTCAACGGTGGTAAGGGTATCAAAATCTACGGTTAAAATGGGGATTTCCAGGTCTTCTGCCCTTGCTAAAATCAATTGTTGAGGGGGAGTATGTCCTGTTAAAATCAAGCAGTTTGTAGAGCTTTCTAAGGCGGCTAGTTGTAAATCGGTTCGATCACTTCCCGTAATTACAGCCATGTTTTGCCGTTGACGAAAATACTCTAAGGCTGAGTTAACATTCATCGCACCTACGGTAAGGCTTTCTACCATTAAGTCTAATCGATCGTCTCGGCATAGTACTTTTGCTTTTAGTTGATATACTAATTCTTTAACACTCACACTTTGCAATAGTCTATCGGTAGGTAACATTCCTAAAATGTCGATACCCTGAGATTGAAAAAAAGGTTTAATACTATTTTCGAGGGTGTCTAGTTGTTGGTGAGGAATACTATTAATTAAAACGCCTATGAGTCGATCTCCTAAAATCTGTTTTGCTGATAGAATTTGATCAATAATTAATAATGGTTCATATTTAACAACTAACAATACGGAAGCGTCTATTTTCTCGCTAATTTCTGGGGCGCTAAGATTAAATAAATTTCCTTGAATTAAATTTCCTGCACCTTCTAAAAGAACTAAATCGGCATCGATCGAGGTACAATATTCGACTAATTGATCTTGATAATTTGTTTCTTTACCTAAATAATCAAGAATAGTTTTTTCATCTAATAGTAATAAGGGTAATTTGATTTGAGATTCAGGTAAATTTAAAATTTGACTAATAAATTGTAAATCTTGTTCATCTTTAAGGTTATCAGAAGGGTTAAAACAAGTGCCAATAGGTTTACCATAACCTAGTTTAATACCTTTATTTTGCAGTTGATGGGCAATGCCTAAAATGGTAGCAGATTTTCCAGTATAAGGTTCACTGGAAGCGATTAATAAATATTTACTGGACATAATAATGAATAAAGTGTGATTTGGCTATTAAGTAAGGAGCAAAAATAAAATATACTTAATGATATATAATTCATGGAGAATAACAACTAATTTAATTGTCAATTATTCATTGTCTATTGTCAATTTTACAACACACCTTTAGAACTAGGTATTTCATGAATACGGCGACTATCGATTTCTAAAGCCATTCTCATGGCTCTGGCAAAGGCTTTAAATGTGGCTTCGATGATATGATGAGAATTAATGCCGTCTAGTTGACGAATGTGTAAGGTAATTTGACTATGATTAACTAAAGCAACAAAAAATTCTCTGACTAATTGAGTATCGTAGTTACCCACTCTTTGAGTAGGTATATCTAAACCATAGCTTAAATGTGGTCGTCCTGAAAAGTCAAGAGCGACTTGAATTAAGGCTTCATCTAAGGGAGCGACAAAATGCCCGAAACGATGGATACCTTTACGATTTCCAACGGCTTGGGCGATGGCTTGTCCTAATGTAATTGCTACATCTTCATTTGTATGGTGATCATCAATCTCAATGTCACCTTTAGCTTGAATGTCTAAGTCGAGTAAGCCATGGGAGCAGATTTGATGTAACATATGATCCAAAAAAGGAACTCCAGTATTAACATTACATTTGCCTTCCCCATCAAGGTTAACTTGTACTTGAATATCAGTTTCTTTGGTGGTGCGACTAACGGAGGCAATACGAGTTTTATGGACGATCGATTCTAAATTATGAGGTAAAGTATTAATGATAGACATGACTTAATTTATTTACGGATATATATAATCAAAATCGTGAGAGTTATTGAGTATAATTAAAACCACTCATGAAAGAGTAGAATTTTAAAATTATGTCCCAAGATATATCTATCATAATCGTTTTTGAACTCAGAGCAATTTTAGCTGGAACTACCCGTGATTGGAGTCAATTTTCAGAGTTAGGTATTTGTTATATTCCGCAAGTGCTGTTAGAGGAATTAGAATTTTTAACAAAAAGGGCTATTTCGGAGGTTGAAGAAAAGACGGCACGGGAATTTATACGTTTTTTTCCTGATAGTGGTTGGCTAGTTACTCAAGGTATGACTCATCATGATGCTTTGACGGTGATGGAAGGGGAAAATTTGAGTAAAAATGCTCGTTTACAATTGGTAATGGCTGAATCCGTATATTATCTGAGTTTAGAAAATGTGAATAAGTTAGTGGTATTAGTCACCAATCAGCAAAATTTACGAGAAGAAGTGGATAATTTGGCACAGGATAACTTAGTAAGTCTAACTTTAGCTCAGTTTACTCAATGGTTACGCACAAAGCAAAAACCGATTAATGTTAGTCAGAAAATTGCTAGTTTTAGTAATGGTAAAATTTCTCATAGAGAGGAATCTTCTCCTATCAAAACTAATGCAAATAGTAATGGTAAAACTGTTTCTATCAATGCTCAAAATTATTCATCGAGGGCAAAAATTAAACCTAAAAATAATACTTTTAATACCATCATTTCGGGATTTTTGGCTATAGGAGGATTAACTATTACGGTGATGATTGCTTGGTATTTTATTCAACCTGAATCTTTTCAACAATTTTGGCTAAAAACGGGTTTTCCCTCTCTAAACAAGAAATAAATTTTTCGATGAAGTAGAGGATAGGAGAGAGGGGATTGTAGTAATAATTGATTTAAAGATTCGTTAAGTGGGTTATAATATTTAAAACTATTATAGGAATGTTTTATGTATATTAATAAAAGAATTATTGAGATTTTAAGACAAGGAAAACCTGAACAAAAAATTAAAATACAAGGGTGGGTAAGAACAAAAAGAGAACTTAAAGATTTTGCTTTTATTGAAGTTAATGATGGTTCTTCTTTAGCTAATTTACAGGTAGTTTTAAATCAAGATTTTCCTGATTATGAACGTATCATTAAAAGGTTAAGTACTGGGGTATCTTTAACCGTAGAAGGGGAATTAGTGGAATCTCCTGCTAAGGGGCAAAAAGTGGAATTAAAGGCTAATTCGATCGAAATTTTTGGAGATTGTGATGGAGAAACTTATCCTTTACAGAAAAAACGTCACTCTTTTGAATTTTTAAGATCGATCGGACATTTAAGAGGAAGAACAAATACCATTGGTGCTGTAATGCGCGTCAGAAATGCTTGTGCGAATGCCATTCATCAATTCTTTCAAAATAAGGGTTTTTTGTGGGTACATACTCCGATTATTACCGCCAGTGATTGTGAAGGTGCAGGGGAATTATTTACCGTTAGTAACTTAAATTTTGAGAAAATTTTACAAGGTAAAAAAGAGAAAATAGACTATTCCGAAGACTTTTTTGGCAGACAGGCTTATTTAACCGTAAGTGGACAATTAGAAGCGGAAATTATGGCGATGGCGTTTGAAAATGTCTATACTTTTGGACCTACTTTTAGAGCAGAAAATTCTAATACTTCTCGACATTTAGCTGAGTTTTGGATGGTTGAACCTGAGATGGCTTTTTGTGATCTTGAAGGGGATCAAAATTTAGCAGAAGAATTTTTAAAATATGTCTTTAATTTTGTCTTAAATAGTTGTCCTGAAGACTTAGAATTTTTTAATCAAAGAATTAATCAAAATGTGTTAAGTAATGCTGATAATATTATTAATAATGAGTTTGCGAGAATTACTTATACTGAAGCTATTAGTTTGTTAGAAAAGTGCGATCGAACTTTTGAATTTCCTGTGGAATGGGGTATCGATTTACAATCTGAACATGAGCGCTATTTAGCTGAAAAATTATTTAAAAAACCAGTAATTGTGACTAATTATCCGAAAGAGATTAAAGCCTTTTATATGCGCTTAAATGATGATCATAAAACCGTTTCAGCTATGGATATTTTAGCACCTAATATTGGAGAAATTATCGGCGGTTCACAAAGGGAAGAAAGATTAGATGTTTTAGAGTCTCGTATTGCTGATTTAGAGATCGATCGAGATAGTTTATGGTGGTACTTAGACTTAAGAAGATATGGTACAGTACCCCATGCTGGTTTTGGTTTAGGATTTGAAAGATTAGTGCAATTTATGACGGGAATGGAAAATATTAGAGATGTGATACCTTTTCCTCGTACTCCCATGAATGCAGAATTTTAAGCAAATAGTGTTTTAATAAAGTAGTCCAGATGAAAAAGGAGCAATACCAAAAAAAATAAGAGAATTAGAAGAGACACGAAGTAATTTTCACTCACTTTGATTTTTAGCTTGATTATGTAAATCATCATAAGGATTAAGTAATGCTATCCAATAACCTGTGTCAGCAAATACTTTTTTCATTCTTCTATTTTGTCAGCCCCATATAGATAATGAGTTAAATTTTTAGATAAATCGGTAGGTAATTTTTGCAAGAGGAATCTGAAAATTTTTGCTTAATATGGCACTCATTTATCTTGACTTTTTACAAAATACAATCACTATGATATTTTTTAGTATAACAGAGATTTTTCTCGTTATATTTGTTTAACTTTTTTATTTAATTTATATCTTTTGTTCAATCACTAATAGAAAACCAGTATCATTTTTAAATTTTTGCATTTGTTGTTTATGGGAATATTGAAAATAAGGTTTTTTACGATTAGCTATATAAGCCTTTTTAGATTTATAATCAGCTAAATTATGATTAGTGACAAAATTACTAATAGTTGTCCTAAGTTGTTTATCTCCTTTGTCTATCCAAACTTTATTTTGATAATCTCTTTCCTTTAACTCTACAAAAATAATATTATTTTGATAAGTAAGCATTCCATCACAACGATTATCCATTTTACCATTAGCTTTTCTAATTTCGATACAATTATCAATAGCGGTAAATGTTATTTCTATGGCATTGATATTTTCAACGATCGCAATCCATTTGGTTTGTTCATTAGCAATATCCGAGTCAATATAAGCTGGAGCTTGTGGTAATGAAGAATCATCACAAATTCCAAATTTTAACTTAGATGTTTTACTTTGACAACGCTCATCAAAAAAATTTATACTCATAATTGTTCTTCAATTTCTAGTAAATTATCAAAAAAATCATTAGTTTCTGCCAGTGAAAGATTCAAATAATTTTCATCAGAAGGTAATCCATCATAATTGTAAAGTTTTTGAATTTCTCCTTCTTCTGTTAATTCATATATAACAGAATCTTCTGAGGAGATAAGAGAATCTTTTGGCACAATTTTTTCTAATTGTTCTAGTAAATCTGAATTGGAAGAATTAGAAGATTCAATTTCTTTTTTGACTTTATCTGCCTTAATTGCTAATGTAAGATAGTTAATAATATAAGGACTATGAGTTGTCAAAATTAATTTATTATTAGTTATTAAATTAGCAAATTCTAATAATTTATAAAACACATTTTTTTGAGATGTAGGATAAAGATTTTGTTCTATTTCTTCAACAATATTAATAAAACATTCAGGACGATATTGAGAAGATAAAAGTTTTAATGCCGCATCTTTAAGTTCTTCCGCAAGGGAATCATCGGATATAATTTTTTGAACTTTAGCTTGTAATATTTTTTGTTCTTCCACACTAAGTTGATTTTGAGAAGTTTCTTGGTTTGGATTAATCGATAAAGCAATATTTTGAGAGACTAAAAATAAAGGAACAAAAGATTGAAAACCACTGGAAGACTCTGATAAATTTAATTTATAATCATTGCCGATAATATATGATTGTTGTGTATTTTCATCAAATTTAAACTTAACATTACCGACAGGTAAAATTAAATCTTCCTCTGATAATTCCTGTTTCGATCGTTCTAATTCTTCCCAAAAATCAGATAATGATCTTGATAAACCTTTTAATTTTTCAGGTTTTCTCACAACACTAAAAAAATTACGTTCTGCGGGGATATATAAAATTTTAGGTACAACATATTTTCTATAATTATTTGTCAATGACTCTTGTTTTTCAATGTTTAAATTTCCTCCTTGAAAAGAAAAGTTATAAGCATTTCCTTTATATTCAATTTCTGTATCTGATGAAAAATAATTTTTTAAATTATGATAACCACAATATAGATTAATAAATCGTTTATAGGTAGTCACATTTTTTTCGTCTAAATTTCCTATATATAAAGTTTTTTCAAGCCAACTTAGTGTTGAAATTAATTTAGCAATGCTACTTTTTCCTGTACCTTGATTACCAATAAAAATAGTTATTTTACGGATGTTAATAAATCCGTTATTTTCAGAAAAACCTGATTTTATTGGACCAAAATTTTTAACTTTAATTTGATTCATAATATTTTTGTTGATTAGATATTGCATATAATTTCATTCAGTAATTTATTTTTTGTAAAAATAAAAATATTGCTTTAAGAAGTATATATTTTTATGGGATAATAAGGAAAAATCTCGATCGAAATCGAAATAATGAAAATTTTAATTTTATCTACTCCTGTGGGTGCATTGAGTTCAGGTATCGGCGGTGGGGTAGAATTAACTATCTATAATTTAATTCAAGAAATGCAAAGGCGTAAGCATATCGTTAAAGTAGTCGCTCCTCAAGGTTCGTCTTTTCCCCATACTGATATAGTAGAAATAGAAGGAAATTTGCACATACCCGCCCAAACTCAAAGCCGTGATATTCCTACTATCATGCCCGAAAATTCTGTATTAGCAAATATGTGGGAATACGCAAGACAGGTACAATCAAATTATGATGTATTGGTAAATTTTGCCTTTGATTGGCTTCCTTTTTATCTTACTCCTTTTTTTCAGAGTTCGATTGCACACTTTATCAGTATGGGATCATTATCTGATAGTTTGGATCAAATTATGGCACAGACGGCGAAAAAATATCCTCAAAACTTTGCTGTTTATACCAAATCTCAGGCGCAAACTTTCCCTTTTCCTGATGTTTGTCAATGTTTAGGCAGTGGCATCGATTTATCTCTATACGAATTTAGGGAAAAACCAGACAAAAAATTAGCATGGTTAGGGAGAATTGCACCAGAAAAAGCCTTAGAAGATGCGGTTAAAGCCTCAGAAATAACTCAAATACCTTTACTTATTTTTGGCAAAATTCAAGATGAAAACTACTGGCAAAATATTCTCACACAACATTCCAACGCACCTATAGAATATCGTGGTTTTTTATCTACGGTGGATTTACAGAGAGAATTAGGTTACTGCCAAGGCTTATTAATGACTCCCCGTTGGGTAGAAGCTTTTGGAAATGTTGCCATTGAAGCCTTAGCCTGTGGTGTGCCTGTTATTAGCTATGCTAGAGGAGGTCCAGCGGAAATCGTCACCGATGGAAAAACAGGATTTTTAGTAACTCCCGACAGTGTTGAAGAATTAGTCAATGCCATTAACCGCCTTTCGGAAATTAACCGTGATGATTGTCGGAAGATAGCAGAACAAGAGTACTCTTTAACTGCTTGGGGCGATCGTTTTGAGGCATGGTTGAAATGTGTGATGAAGGGATGATAAGGCAAAATTTCCTAATTTAATCACAGGGTTTAAGGGTAAAAAGACTGAGTAATTTTTCTTCTTCTTGATACTCAGAAAAACGCATAGATTTAAGGTGTCTGGCATTTAAAATTATTGAGTAATTATAAAACTCATATCTAGTGAGTAAATGGGGATAACTAGGAGATATTTGCTCCCAAAATTTTTCTCCTTCAAAGGTTAATTGTTCTTCTAATTTTAACCCTATTTCTTCTTCTAAACCTCGATAAGCACCTTGTAAGGGATTTTCATTTTTTTTGAGTTTTTCGGTAATATTATTTAACTCCCGTTTTCTTTCTATTCCTTTTAAAAATATTTGCTTATCTTCTATTAGTTGAAAATATCGATCGCCCAGTTTAAATTTAACATCGATCGAGCTTACTTTTAGTAATCTAACTAATATTTTATCAACGATTTTTAACTCTGATTCTCCTTCTTGAATCTCAATAAATAATTCCTCGATGGTTTTATTTCCTTGATGGTGATTCCAATGTTGAGTATCAATATTATATTGTAATAATAATTCTTTTAATTCAATTAAAGTATTCGGGTTCATTGCCTAATTTCCATTTAATATTACAACCTACACTTGGTTTTTGTTCTATCTCGATCGATTGATCTAATAATAAAGCATCGATGCTCGATCGTAAATCTTTTCCCGTAACAGGTATATTTAAACTAGGACGACTATCATCTAATTGACCACGATAAACCAATTTTAAATTATGATCAAATAAATAAAAATCAGGGGTACAAGCCGCTTTATAAGCCTTAGCAATATCTTGATTTTCGTCATAACAAATAGGAAAATTAAAGCCTTCTTCTTGTGCCATTAACTTTAAATTGTCAGGAGAATCATCAGGATAATTAACCACATCATTACTGCTAATTGCCACGATACCTAAATTTTTATCTTGATAATCATAGCCTAGTTTTGCTAATTCCGTTTTAATATGTTTTACAAATGGACAATGACGAGAAATAAACATCACTAATAAACCTTTACATTCCCGAAAATCATCTAAAGAAATAATTTTATCAGAGACGGTATCAAGCAAAGAAAAGAAAGGTGCATCACTATTTAATACCAACATTGTCGAAGAAGTTAATACCATAAAAATAATAATAAATAATAGGTTTATTGAACAATAAAAGTAAACTTAATCTCAATTCTAACGAAAATTAACAAAAGTTCGATCGAGCAGCGCCACTTTTAGTGATCGAACTGTACCACTTTTGGAAATCATTATTTTCGACTTTTTTGAGACATGAGATGACAAGAAAAAGACTAGAGATAGGTATCAAAATGGGTTTCAATCACCCAGATAAAATTAATTCCTTGGTGAGTATAAAATAGAAAAGGAATCAACTTTAATCAAATCTAAAAATTGTGACTGTTACACCTATTAAAAATAATTCTAATTTAACTCAAGTACCTGACAACTTTGGACGTTTCGGCAAATACGGCGGAAAATATGTACCCGAAACCCTCATGCCCGCCCTGAGTGAATTAGAAACCGCCTATAGTCAGTATAAGCTCGATCGAGACTTTCAAGCAGAATTAAATCAATTACTAAAAGACTATGTAGGTAGAGCAAACCCTCTATATTTTGCCGAAAGACTCACCCAACATTACGCTAAACCAGACGGCACAGGCGCTCAAATTTACCTAAAACGAGAAGACTTAAACCATACAGGCGCTCATAAAATTAATAATGCCCTAGGGCAAGTTTTACTCGCCGTGCGCATGGGGAAAAAACGTATTATTGCAGAAACAGGAGCAGGACAACATGGAGTTGCCACCGCCACCGTATGCGCTCGTTTCGGTTTAGATTGTGTAATCTATATGGGTGTAGAAGATATGGAACGCCAAAAGCTCAACGTTTTTAGAATGAGACTTTTAGGGGCAAAAGTTCAACCTGTATCCGCAGGAACTGGCACACTCAAAGATGCTACGTCCGAAGCCATTCGAGATTGGGTAACAAATGTTGAGACTACTCATTATATCTTAGGTTCGGTGGCTGGGCCTCATCCTTATCCGATGATGGTAAGAGATTTTCATGGAGTCATCGGCAAAGAAACCCGTAGCCAGTGTGTAGAAAAATGGGGCGGTTTACCAGATATTTTACTCGCTTGTGTGGGCGGTGGCTCAAATGCTATGGGTTTATTTTATGAGTTTGTCGGCGATGCTTCTGTGCGTTTAATTGGAGTGGAAGCGGAAGGAAGCGGTATTGCTTCAGGAAAACACGCTGCCACTTTAACTCAAGGCAAACCCGGAGTTTTACACGGTGCTATGAGTTATTTACTTCAAGATACAGAAGGGCAAGTAACAGAAGCCCATTCTATCAGTGCAGGGTTAGATTATCCGGGAGTAGGACCAGAACATAGTTACTTAAAAGATGAAGGTAGAGGAGAATATTACAGCGTCACCGATGGGGAGGCTTTAGAGGCTTTTCAATTGGTATGTAAACTAGAAGGTATTATTCCTGCCTTAGAAACTGCTCACGCTTTTGCTTATCTGGAAAAATTATGCCCTAATATTGAAGGTAGCCCTCGTATTGTTATTAATTGTTCTGGACGTGGTGACAAAGATGTGCAAACTGTTGCTAAATATATTGATGGCATAGACTTGTAATTTACAATTAGATTATAGGTGTTGAAAATTAAGAATTAAGAATTAAGAATTAAGAATTATCTCCCCAACTCCCTAATTCCCTAATTCCCTAATTCCCTAATTCTCCTAATTCCCTAACTCCCCTTCTCTCTAATCAAAGATTATCGAATAAAGATTCTAAATCAAGGTGTTTTTCGATTAAATCTGCTAAAGAATCTAGTAATTCTTCCCTTTGCTGACGATAATTACTAATACCTGTGGGTAAGGATGGTAAACCTCTTTTTTGTCTTAATGTATTTAACCACGCTCTGCGCCATGCACCATTGTCGAAGATTCCATGAAGATAACATCCCCAGACATTTTTGCTTTCATTTACTATGCCTAAAGTGTCATCATCAAATATAGGAAAATAATTCATCTTTTTTTGTTTACCCACAGAAGGGATTATTTCTGTATATCCTTGATGGATTTCATAACCATCTACGGGTAAACCTTGTTGGGGATAATTAGCGAAGACTTCTCGTTGACGGGTGATTTTTTCTCGTTTTAAAATGGTTTTGATGGGTAATAAGTCTAATCCTTGACAATTTTCTGCTAATCCTTCAAGATGATCAGGATCACATATTATCTGTCCTAACATTTGAAAACCACCACAAATCCCTAAAATTGTGCCTCCTGATTCGACATATTCTTGAATTTGTGTCATCATTCCTGTTTTTTGCAATATTTCTAAGTCTTCGATCGAAGTCTTAGTGCCGGGTATAATAACAGCATCAGGATAGCCTAATTGTTCGTAAGGTTCAATATATTCTATTAAAACTCTATCTTCCGCTTCAAGGGGATCAAAATCGGTAAAATTGGAAATATGAGGTAATTTTATCACACTAATCTTTAATTCATAACCTTTTTTGTGATTGGTTCGATCGAGCAAACCAAGGGAATCTTCCGAAGGTAAAGCCGAATCAAACCAAGGAATCACCCCCAACACAGGAATTTGGGTATAGTTTTCTAACCATTCTATACCCGGAGTTAAAATAGTTACATCACCTCTAAACTTATTAATCACGATACCCTTAATTAACGATCGTTCTTCTGGTTCAAGGAGTGCTAAAGTACCGACAATATGAGCAAAAACTCCCCCCCTTTCAATATCCGCCACCAAAATAGTCTCAGCGTTGAGATGTTTTGCCACTCGCATATTGGTTAAATCACGATGTTTAAGATTTATTTCCGCAGGGCTACCAGCTCCCTCACATACTACCAAATCAAATTCCTGTGCTAAAATCTCCAGACATTCTTTGATATTATCCCAACCCTTATCAAAATAATTTTCATAGTATTCCTTCGCATTGGTAACTCCTACTACCTCACCCTTCATAATCACCTGAGAAGTCATATTACCTTGAGGTTTAAGTAAGATAGGATTCATCTCTACCCTAGGGGCAATTTTCGCACCCCATGCCTGTAGTGCTTGAGCATATCCCATTTCCCCCCCCGTTGCCGTTACATAGGCATTTAAAGCCATATTTTGTCCTTTAAAAGGAGTCACTAACCAACCTTTACGCCATAATAAACGACATAAACCCGTGACTAAAGATGATTTTCCAGCGTGGGAAGTAGTACCCACTACCATAATTGCTTTCATAGTGAATAATTAGACTTCTTGCAGAAATCGAGTAATGAGTAATAAGTCATAAGTTAAGAAATTTATGTTTTCAACTTTACAGTAGATTTTACTTTTTATTTTGCACTCGTGTCTATTAATAATTGATAATTGATAGTGGATAATTGATAGTTGATAAATAATTATGAAAGTAAAAGCCGCCGTTGCCTTAGAAGCAGGAAAACCACTCTCGATCGAAATTATAGACTTACAACCCCCTCAAGCAGGAGAAGTCTTAGTCGAAATAAAAGCCACGGGAATTTGCCATACCGATGCCTATACTTTATCAGGAAAAGACCCTGAAGGTTTATTTCCCAGTATCTTAGGTCATGAAGGAGCTGGAGTTGTGGTAGAAGTAGGTAAAGACGTTAAAAGCCTGAAAGTGGGAGATCATGTGATCCCCTTATATGTGCCAGAATGTCGAGAATGTGAATATTGTCTCAGTTTCAAGACTAATCTTTGTCAGGCAATTCGAGTTACTCAAGGTAAAGGTTTGATGCCCGATGGTAGTAGTCGTTTCTCCCTCGATGGTAAGCCTTTATATCATTATATGGGGACTTCTACCTTTGCTAATTATACCGTTGTGCCTGAAATTGCCTTAGCGAAAATTCGTCAAGATGTGCCTTTTGAAAAAGTTTGTTATATCGGTTGTGGTGTAACGACTGGAGTTGGTGCAGTTATTAACACCGCCAAAGTTGAAGCTGGGGCGAATGTTATCGTTTTTGGTTTAGGAGGTATCGGTTTAAATGTCATCCAAGCCTGTCGTATGGTAGGGGCAAACATGATTATCGGTGTGGATATTAATTCTAGCAAAAGATCGATCGCCGAAAAATTTGGTATGACTCACTTTGTTAACCCCCAAGAAGTAGAAGGTGATTTAGTGCCTTATTTAGTTGACTTAACCAAAGGAGGAGCAGACTATACTTTTGAATGTATAGGCAACACTAAAGTTATGCGTCAAGCCTTAGAATGTTGTCATAAAGGTTGGGGAGTTTCCACTATCATCGGTGTTGCTGGTGCAGGAGAGGAAATTAGTACAAGACCTTTCCAATTAGTGACAGGACGAGTCTGGAAAGGAAGTGCCTTTGGCGGTGCAAGGGGAAGAACTGATGTACCTAAAATTGTCGATTGGTATAAAGAAGGCAAAATTAATATTGACGATTTAATCACCCATGTCATGCCCTTAGAAGAAATAAACACCGCTTTTGATTTAATGCACAAAGGGGAATCCATTCGCAGTGTCGTGACGTTTTAAATCTTGACTTATACGGGAATACCTCAGTTCGATAAAAGAATTCTTGAGGTTAATAGGTTTCAGGTGGCAGGTTGCAGGTTGCAGGTTTCAGGTGTAGTTTTCAGAAGATGATATAATTCTATCAAAAAATTGAACATAAACAAATCAATTAAGATATATTTTTTGTCAATTCTTTAACCCTTTCCGATACCTGACACCTAACACCTTTACAGCACCGAAAATTTTATGGTTCACTCAGGTTATACAGGAATGCGAAAATGAAAGATTCTGATAGACTAGATTATAAATTATCTAGGGTTTGCTGAATAAGTCAGAAAACTATAAAAATCAAAGGTTTAGACATAATACATTCACCAAAAAGTGTGCAGTTTTAAGGATTTTTATTCAAAAATTCAACACTTTTAACCTTATTTTTTAAAATACAACTATACTCATTCTATCTATTATACTCATCAAGGTTATAATCTGATGTTGCAAAATGTACAGTTGCCTTTTGCCTACTTGCCTTTTGCCTACCTTCACCAAACTCAAGTTATACCCTCGCCAAGTATAACAGCATCAAAACCTTGATGTTTCAGTATTTCTCCTATCTCCTGTCTCCTAACTCCTATCTCCCTAATCGATAAAGACTATGAGGCAAACCCTAGTTAATGTTATCGAATATCTTAGAAAAATTTGTTTAAGACAATTAATTCATAATCGCTTCTTTGAAACGAATTTCATCCCGTTGAGGATCACAGAAATGTACTTGTAGTCTAATTTGTTCGCCAATTTTTGGAACACGATCGAACCTATGGGGAAATTCTAAACCTAAATCTTCTAATAAAATCAAGGCTAAATTCTCGTCTTCCCGTAACCAGCGCAAGACTAAACCATGCCAAACTTCGCTACTATGTTTTAGTAAATATTGTAAACTCCAATAACGATTCGTTTGTCTTTCAACTAATACCGCTTCGGAAGATGTTGCCATGACTTCAAAAATCATCTCTTGCATTCTATCCCGTGGGAAAGGTAATTCATCCCCCTGTAGGTAGGCTTTGATTTGAAAATGGGCGAGTAAGTCAGTATAACGACGAATAGGGGAGGTAACTTGGGTATAGGTTTCTAAACCTAAACTAGCATGACGTGCCGCCGATAATCCTGTTTCACTTTTTGGCATACAACGTCTTAAAGCACATGATCTTACAGGCCCAGGGGGCAAAAGTATTAATTCTTCTTCTGGGGGTAATTCGGGTTGGGGTTGACTGCGAAAGGCAACGGGAATACTGTTTTCTTGACAGAATCTTCCTGCGATTTCTCCCGTTAAAATCATCATTTCGGCTACTAATGAACGAGAAAAAGAGGGATCAAGTAGCTCGATCGAAACTTCTTCATTGTCCTTCACTTTAATAATAGCTTCAGGCATAGAAATCATAACAGAGCCATTATCTTTGCGCCACTGCGATCGTTTTTTGGCGGCTTCGGCTAACTGTTTTACCTCTTTTTCCGCTTGAATATCTAAATGCAACATTTCGTCAACATCATGATAGGTTAAACGGTAAGTTGGCTTAATGAGGGTAGAGTGAATTTCATAGTCTATAACCCCGCCATCATCGGCTAGAGTTACCCCAAAACTCAATGCAGGGCAAATTTGACCCTGAACTAAACTCATGGGTCCTGTAGCTAATTCTGGGGGAAACATGGGAATCATTCCCGTAGGAAGGTATAAACTGGTACTACGTTTACGCGCTTCTTTGTCTAAAATGTCGTCGGGCTTGATTAAACGGGTAGGATCTGCTATATGTATCCAATAACGTAATGTGCCATCTTCGAGGGTTTCTACGCTTAAACCGTCGTCGATTTCTTCGGTAGTTTCGTCATCGATCGTATATACTTTATGATGAGTTAAGTCTAACCGATTTGACAAGTCATCGATCGAACCTGTGGTAATTTGTTCGAGAATTAGATGCGCCGCTTCGGATACTTGTAGTGGGAAGTAGTTGGGATAAGAACTACGACGTAAAAAGATATTTTCGTGTTTATCCCATAGTTTCAAATCTATGAGTAATTGTACGGCAGAATCACCGCTTTTGGGTCGATCGAGTGCTTCTAAAATTTCTTGGGCTTGTTTAGGAGGGTTATCAGGTTGTAAGGCATATTTTTCTAAAAAGTTGAGTCTGACGGAATCGCCATTTTCCCATTTGAAGGTTTCCCCTGCTAAAGCCTTTTGTAGTTTGAGGATAAACCCTTCTTTTTCCTGTTTTTTTTGCTCTTCGATTTCAATTTTATGCTTAATTTCTTCTACTTGAGAGTTCGATCGAGGTTCATAAATATCCCCTTTTTTCTTAAAATAAATTTTATCCTCAGAAAGCAAAACATGGGTTGCATAGCACACCGCAGGAGTATCTTCCGAAAAAATCAGAGATGCCAATTCAGAAGGAGTGACAGGAGTAGCATCTTCCACCAATAATTCCCAAGCCGTTTCTAAACTAGATTCATCTAAATAAGGTACAATATCTTCCTTAAATTGGGGTATTTCCGTGTATTTAAAAGATTGTCCTTGAATTTGATAATCTACTCTTTGAGGACGAATTTTGTGGGGATTTCCTCTTTCATCAATGGCAATCCAATCTTTTTTGCCTTCTGGTTTATCTATTACTGCTAAACGACGATCGTTATTAACTCTAAATTCAACTAAAGTACCTTTTTCCACCCTTATCAGTCCTTAATCTCTAATTTCGATTACCTTATCTAATGTACCTCATTAGTGGATAATTGAGAATAAGTTATAGTAAAAGTAGAAAAGCCCGATGATTATTGGTTTAACGGGAGGAATTGCCACAGGAAAATCGACTGTATCCAACTATTTGCAAGAAAAATATGCCATTCCAGTATTAGATGCTGATATAATTGCAAGGGATGCAGTTAAAATTAATTCTTCTATTTATTATAATATTATCGATCGATATGGAGAAAATATTTTATTAAATGATGGTAACTTAAATAGAAACAAGTTAGGTAATATTATTTTTAATAATTATGCTGAAAAAATCTGGTTAGAATCAAAGATACATCCTTTTGTTAGAGATAGTTTTGAGAGAAAAATTCAAGAGTTATCTAACCCGATAATTATCTTATCTATTCCCTTACTTTTTGAAGCAAACATGACAGATTTAGTCGATCAAATTTGGGTTATAAATTGTGATTTTGCGACTCAACTCGATCGATTAAAAAGTAGAAATAATTTAACACAAAAACAAGCAGTCGATCGAATAAATAGTCAAATGCCCTTATCAGAAAAAGTTAAAAAAGCAGATATTGTGATTGATAATAATCATAATTTACTCGAATTATACGATCGAATAGATGAGATAATGTCAATAGAAAGTAATAAAAATTAATCTAATGACAAGTCTAGCCTTTTTGTTGGGTAGCCCTCTCAACCCTTAACTTAAGAGTGTCAATTTGGTATCGTTGCTCAACACGGAGAAAATAATTGAGAAAACTTTTTTAGATTTGAGGAAATTTTAGGTTAAAATATTTGGTTGTCATCTATAAAAAAGTCATGTTAACAGAATCAGTGACAAAACTGGGATTATCCCACATTAAACGTCATGTTTTTCTTTGTTGTGATCAAGCTAAACCAAAATGTTGCAGTAAAGAAGATAGTATGAAGTCATGGCAATATCTAAAAAAAAGGTTGAAAGAACTGAATTTAGATCATCCTACCTCCGATAATCCTTATGGTGTATTTCGCACTAAAGCTGATTGTTTAAGGGTATGTATAGAAGGACCGATACTATTAGTCTATCCTGATGGTACATGGTATCGTAACGCAACTCCAGAGACGATCGAAAAAATTATTCAAGAACATCTAATAGGCAATAAAATAGTAACAGAATATTTATTTCATCAACATCCATTACCTTTGTCAGAAACAGAGGATACATCTGGTTAATCGATTAATTGCGCACACACCTTAATTACTGACGGCAAATCATGAAAGATACTACCCCGCACAAACTATTATTAATAGATGATGATCCCAACTTAATTTTATTAGTAAAAGACTATTTAGAATTTAATGGTTATGAAATTTTAACCGCCAGTCAGGGAATGGAAGCAATGAAAATACTGGAAAAACAAACCCCTGATTTAATTATCTGTGATGTGATGATGCCAGAAATGGATGGTTATACTTTTGTGGAAGAAGTAAGAAAAAATAGTAATTTTGATTCGTTGCCCATCATCTTTTTATCAGCAAAAGGACAAAGTAAAGAAAGAATCAAAGGTTTAACTAAAGGTGCAGATGTTTATATGGTAAAACCTTTTGAACCTGATGAGTTAGTGGCACAAGTTGAATCAATTTTAAATTATAGTCTCCGTTTAATGGGGACTTGCCATCGAAAACCTGATAATTCACAAAAAATACAAGTTCCTAAAAGTGTCGAATTGACTGCCACAGAAACAAAAGTTGTTGACTTAGTCGCCCAAGGATTCTCCAATCGAGATATTTCCGTAGCGTTAGGTATTAGTCAAAGAACCGTAGAAAGTCATGTTTCTAATATGTTAAATAAAACAGGTTTACATAATCGTACCGAATTATCTCGCTGGGTAATGGAAAATGAGCTAGTGTGATGAGGGGAGTATTAGGTTAAAGTGGGAATTAATAAACTAATCCGCTATTTTTCCAGTATTTCTCCTATCTCCTGTCTTTTTTCTCCTAACTCCCTAATCGATAAAGACTAGGTGTTGAGGACTTCTAAATAATCCCGTAACTGTTTTTCTTGATCTGGCTCTCTTAATTTTTGAATTGCTTTTGCTTGAATTTGTCTTACTCTTTCTCTGGATAAATTCATCATGGTGGCGGTGTCGCTTAAAGAGTACATTTTCCCGTTTTCAAAACCAAAGCGTAACCTTAAAATTTGTCGCTCTCGATCGTTCAAACGTTCCATCATTAAGTGTAAATCCTGTTGCATGGAAACTCGCAATAGGTTTTCTTCGGGGGTATCGGATTGAGCCTCGATTAATTCCACTAATTCGGTATTATAATCTTCTCCTACTTTCATCTCTAAAGAGATCGATCGAGGGATTTGATTTAAAAATTGTCGTAATTGAGGTGCTGTCATCTCCATTTTTTTGGCAATTTCCTCTATGGTTGCCATGCGCCCTAATGTTTGAGATAGTTGTCTTTGAACCTTTTTGAGTAAATTCAATCTTTCTGTAATATGAATAGGAATGCGAATAGTTCTTCCTTGAGTTGCGATGGCCCTTGTCATTCCTTGACGAATCCACCAATAAGAATAAGTGCTAAAATGATAACCTTTAGTATAATCAAATTTTTCTACGGCTTTTTCTAATCCTAAAGTACCCTCTTGAATTAAATCTAATAATTCTAAACCCCTATTTTGATATTTTTTAGCGATGGAAACCACTAGGCGCAAATTAGCTTTAATCATCATTTGTTTCGCCTTAACGCCATCAGCTAAGATTTTGTCTAATTCTTTGGGGGTTAAATTTGCCAAACTAGCCCATTTTTGTTTACCGTGAAGGATAATTTTATCTAATTTTGAGGGAGAAATCTTTAAAGTTTTGGCTAAATTTTCTGAGGTAGGTGCTTGAGAATGATGCCCTGCTAAAGAATCATAGGAAGACATCACAAGAATATATTCTTTAATTTCAGGAATAGAATCATTTTGCTCTTTAATTTTATGGAGAGATTGAGCCGTTTGTACTTGTCGGGCTAAAGTTATTTCTTCTTCTTTGCTTAATAAACGAATGCGCCCAATATCACGAAGATACAGGCGCATTAAGTCACGAGAATTTACATTTTGATTTTGAGAGGAGACGTTTAGAGTCGGCGAGTCATGGGAAGGATAAAGAGACTGGGTATGGGATGATAGGGAATGACGATCGTGTAATGGTTGAAAATAAAACTTTGACATAATCTCTGTTCCTTTCCTTAATGACTAAATATTTATATTATAGATCGATCAGACTGTTTAAATCCGAACTTTCCCTCAATATACAATAAAAAAAATAAAATGGATAAAAATTTCTTTAATCTCTCATATTTTCAATATTGAACTGGGGGTAAATTAAAACTAAGGTGATATAATTGCTTTGTTGAACAACTCCAATAAAAACGAGAATGCTTAAGAAAAATAACTTTGATTCCAGTCAAATAATGTTTCGTAGTGATGAATTAATGAATGCGGCATCTAATCGTTATAAAATTACTGTAGCCGTTGCTAAAAGGGCGAAACAACGCAGAAAAGAAGACTTTGAAAATATAGAAGAAGTGATGAAACCTGTGCTTAGAGCTATTATAGAAATGTCTGATGAAATTACCCAACCTGAAATTATCAGTGATGACTAAGATAAAAAGATTACATCTGAGTAAGTGGTTAAATTTGTCTGTATTTTTGGCTACTTTTCTCTTAATTAATTATTTTCATTTTTCTCCCTTTCTGTGGCGGTTAGGGATTCATCATTCTGCTGCGGTTTTTGCACAAAGTATCACTCCTGAAAAGGTTGCACAAGAAGTTTATCAACAAATACCAGACTTATCTTTAGAAAATAATTATACCAGTGTTAGTAATGGTCAAAGGGCGATCGAAAATACTTTAGTGAGTCGTCTGGTACGCTATCATCAATATGTTAAAGCACGTCCAATTAATTATCGTCTTGATTGGAAGCTGACTTTGGCGGATTATCTCCGAAAAAATGAGATTATTAATGAGCAGAGGTATCCGGGTAATGGTACTCTAACACAAAATCCCCTAGAGTTCGATCGAGCCATCATCGAAAAATTGACAATGCGCCAGAGAGAAGAATTAGTTAATGTGTTAGTAAGTATTTATAACCCCACCACAGAAACAGAAAAAGAAACTAAACCTTCAACTTCTACAACTCCAGACAAACCTGCTTCTACGGGTATTATTCTTCCCCAACCCGGAGGGGCAGATTTATTATTACCCTAGACAGATAATATTCTCGAAAGATAATTTCAAAAAAGTTAATGATAGAATAGTAAATAAATGATAAAAAAATGTTATAGTTAACCAGTTATTCTACTTATCAAATATTCGTTTAAAATCTGGAAATATCAAAAGAGGAAATTATGGAACTAATTATTTGCTTGGTTTTAGCGGTATCAGCTTTTGTCGCTGCCATTACCTGTATTGTTGGGCTGGTATCCGCACCTACTCCTATTCTTTTGGCAATATTAGCAACGGGAATGTTACTTACGCAAAAATCTATTACTAAGTTTAATGAACCTACCATCATTATGGAAGGTAAAGATAGAGTTGAAAAAGTACAGATTGCTTCAAATAAAAGTATTGATATTCCCAATATAATTAATTCATCTGAGAAAATCCCGACAGAAAATGCTCAGGAGAAAAAATCTTCTATGACTTATAGAGGTTTTCATTATAATCGCCTTAAATATAACCGTCTTAAAACTTTTGACTCAAAACAAAGTCAAGTTATTTATCGGGGCGCAAAAAGTAATCCGAATAAGAAAACTGTGGTTTAAATTCTGTTACCAGAAATAGGCTCAAAAATGTAGCTATGATCTAAACTAAATTCTATTTTAAATCGATCGAACCTTTCACCTTTCCATTTCATCGGTAACTGTAGATTAATATTTATCTCAGAGTCAACAATAGTTGCACCGACTAAAATTTCTTTTCCTAAAGGCTCAATTACTTCTATTTGGGCGATAATACCATTATCTGATGAATCGGATTCGATCGAAACATTGATATATTCAGGGCGAATGCCTAAATCCCAACCTTGCCCATTATGGGGAGGTATTTTTTCTTTCCAATAGGGAGTTAAAGGGAGGGATTGCTGTTGATTAATCCACAATGCCCCATCATGATAGGTAACGGGAATAATATTCATGGCGGGTGTACCTAAAAAAGTAGCCACCATACGATTAACTGGATTATCGTATATTTGTGCAGGTGTGCCAATTTGCTGTATTTTACCTTGATCTAAAACGACAATTCGATCGCCCAAAGTCATGGCTTCTACTTGATCATGGGTAACATAAATCGTAGTAATACCAACCTTATTATGAAGTTTTTTTAATTCTGTGCGTGTTTGATCCCGTAATTGAGCATCTAAATTAGATAAAGGCTCATCCAATAAAAATACTTTTGGTTGTCGAATAATTGCTCTACCTAATGCAACTCTTTGTTGTTGCCCTCCTGATAAGTCTTTGGGTTTACGATGTAATAAGTGGTTAATATCTAATATTTGAGAGACAAATTCAACTTTTTCGGTAATGACTGATTTGTTTATCCCTCGCATTTTTAAACCAAAACTAAGATTTTGAGCAACGGTAAGATGAGGATATAAGGCATAATTTTGAAAAACCATTGCCACGTCTCTTTCTCTGGCGGGGATGGTATTCATTAAAGTTCGATCGAAATATAAATTTCCTTCTGTAATTTCATCTAAACCAGCGATCGATCTTAATATAGTTGATTTACCACAACCAGAAGGACCGACTAATACCCAAAACTCTCCATCGGGTACTTGAAAAGTAATATCAGAAATAACCTTGACTTGATTAAAACTACGGGCAATATTTTCTAAAGTTACTGTCGCCATCTTGAATTTATACTTATTAGCAAGGTGATAAGCTGAAAGGCATCTAAGTTTACTGATAAAGGTGAGAGGAGGAGGAGGGGAAGACAAGGAGAGGAAGAAAATTGGTTTATTTATAAGTAACAAAATAATATGCAACTTAAATACGTCTTAACTTCAATTAATCTTCTAAAGGAACAACAGTGAATAATCAGTAATTGTTAATTGTTAATTGTTAATTGTTAATTATTAATTATTAATTATTAATTGTGAACTACGGTTCGATGAGAGAGCGTTTACCCCATTTAGGATCGGCATTAGTTTGGATTAAGATATAACCAGCAACAGCTTTAATATCTTCATTAGTATAATTACGAATTTCAGGCCAAAGATCAGGGCGCTCGGTGCTTAAATGGAATAAAGAAATATCTTCTTCACCATCATAACTGGTAGGGTTTTTAATATAATCTACTAAACCCAATAAATTGTCTCTGGGAGGAAGCGCATTAGCTAAACTCTCTTTACTTAAACCAACGTTAGGGTTAGTTTTGGTTTTTCCTTGAAGGTGACACTGCGCACAGTTATCAATAAACAATTTTGATCCTAGTTGTGCTTCTTTATTGGATAAAGTAACAGAAGTTCCATCTTCATTTAAAGGCACTGTACGAATTTCATCACTTAAACTTAGAGCATTTGCATTTGGGGCAAAAGACTGCCATGCAAAAATTACTCCAGCTACTAATATTAAAAAAACTTTTTTCAACATAATTCTAAAACAAATATTTTTTTTGATATTTTCTTAGGGTTTCAGATTATACCCTAATCATTTTCTCTCAAAATTGGTTCATCTTTGAGGAATTATTGTAAAGTTTTGTTAATGAATTTTATTTTAACCCCTAGGAAGATTTTTCTACAACTGAGAATTTAACCATTGTAGAAGTTTCCCAAAAAAAACAATTATTTTTAGTCCTAACCTCTCCGTGAATATCAACAAATAAGGTAACTTGAAATATAGCTACTTTTTTAAAGTTAAAGATTTCTTAACCAAAAAATTCCCATGACCTGAGATAATGTGCGTTAGTACTTTACAAACAAGATTGTTTTATGTTAGAAATTAGTGATGTCATTGATTTATTCTTTAATCATCTCAAAACCCATGACTTTTCCGCAGGAGAAGTCATTTTTAAAGAAGGAGAAAAAGGAGATAAAATGTTCGCATTGATGAAAGGTCAAGTAGAATTATGGAAAGATGGCAAGGTTTTAGAGACAATTCATGAGCATGATGTTTTTGGAGAAGGAGCTTTAGTGCAGTTAGAACATGACAGATGTACAACTGCGATCGCCCTTACTGATTGTAAATTGGCAGAATTAAATAAAGAAAGATTTTTATTCTTATTACAAGAAACTCCTTTATTTGCTCTGGAAATTGTGAGAAGTTTATCGAGCCGTTTACGCAAATTAAAGCAGAAAATGTAAATTTTAACTATGAAAATCTTAGTTCTTAATGCTGGTTCAAGTAGTCAAAAAAGTTGTTTATATGATATTAATTCCCTTGAAAATATCATTTCTCCTCCTTCTCCTCTTTGGGAGGCAATCATTGATTGGACTGTTAGTAGTAATTATGGACTGTTAAAAGCAGAAGCTAAAGGCAATAAAATAACCCTTGAGTTACCCATAAGTAACCGTCAAACCGCTATTAAAACTATGTTAGATACCATGAGGGAGGGCAAAACTAAGGTTTTAAATGATTTGTCTGATATAAATGTAGTTGGTCATAGAGTAGTACATGGGGGAAGTAAATACTCTCAGGCAATTTTGATTACGGAGGAGGTTAAGGCAACGATTAGAGAATTAATACCTTTAGCACCTAATCATAATCCTGCTCATTTAGAAGGTATTGAAAGTATTGAGAAGATAAATCAAGAAATTCCTCAAGTAGCGGTGTTTGATACGGCTTTTCATCGCACTATCCCTGATTATGGCAAAATTTACCCTATTCCTTATGAATATTATGAACAAGGAATCCAACGTTATGGTTTTCATGGTATTTCCCATGAATATGTAGCCCAACGTACAGCAGAAATTCTCGATCACGAAGTGGCGCTGCACGATCGAACTTTAGATAGTCTTAGATTGATTACCTGTCATTTAGGTAACGGTTGTTCGATTACGGCGATAAAAGATGGTATCAGTGTTAATACCAGTATGGGTTTTACTCCCTTAGAAGGGGTGATGATGGGCAGTCGTAGCGGTTCGATCGATCCAGCTATTGTTACTTATTTTATGAGAGAATATGACTATGATAACAGGGTTATTGATGAAATTTTAAATAAAAAATCGGGATTATTGGGAATTTCAGGGATTTCTGGGGATTTGCGCACGGTATTAAAAGCGATGGAAGAAGGAGATATTAAAGGGAAGTTAGCGGTAGAAATGTATATTAATCGCATCCAAGAAGTGATTAGCAGTATGTTACCTTGTCTTGGGGGTTTAGATGGTTTAGTTTTTACCGCAGGAGTTGGGGAAAATTCGGCATTTATTCGAGAGAAAATTTGTGATAAATTGGGCTTTTTAGGGCTTAAATTAGATACTGAAAAAAATAATCAATTTTGTTTAGATAAAAACATCGCTACGGATGATTCGGCAGTTAAAATTTTGGTGGTACATACTCAAGAAGATTGGTCGATCGCCCGACAATGTTATCATTTAATAAGATAAAGTAATTGACAAAGCAGGAATGTACATATTCGATAGAACTCCCTCTGTCATTGGGAGGCACGAAGCAATCTCCAAAACTCCGAATAATATTATATTTTCATATTCTAATAAACTTCATTATGAGAGCCAATATCAACCAAAATAATTTCTTTTTCCGTAATGATTAAATGAAGACAAATCCTGTAAGAAATATTAATTGATACTGAATACAAATCTTGAAGTTTGCCTTTTAATCTATGTAATCTCAATGACGGATGATGAGGATTTAATTCCAGTAATTTTAAGGTTTTTTCATATTGTTTAACTAATTCAGGTATGTTTTTTGATAAATTTTTTTGCTCTATTGTTATAGCTTTTTGTATAAATCAAATTATAATTCATTAGTTATACGCTCAATATGTTTTTCTACACTTTCTTTCACAAAATTACCTTGCTCATACTCACTTTTTGCTTGTTGTAGTGCTATTTCCAATTCACATTCACGCAAATAATTATAATATTCCATATTCATAACCACAAAAGTATCTTGTCCTTTTACCGTGATTGTTTCCTGACTCGTTTTTTCCAGTTTTGTTTTAATAACCGAAATACCTTTCTTTTTTAACTCTCCTGCTGAAATACTCATAAAATCTTACTCCTTTTATCTCGATAACGCAGTGATCTGCTGCGCAGTGCGAACTTTACGTTTATTATATAACATCGATCAAACCTCCCAAAACCTCGATCACTCCACTTTTAGTGATCGAATCTACCTTAAATCACAGGAATTTTATCATCAACCGCTTTGCAATAAATTGACAAAGCTAATAGCACAAATCGGCTAATTAATTTTGCCTAAGAACTTATCCTTTGATGCCGATGGTAATGGTGCAGGTAGTTCGATCGACATTGCTCAGTTGCGACGTGGTTTAGCCTTTGGGAATGCCAATATCATCGTTTTTGGTGGTGCCTAAGTAATCAAATGACTGGTGGATAATCCCCCTTTAATTCCCCCAACTTTGGGGGTTAGGAGACGAAAATTTTACAACTGATTTAGGATTGCTATAGTAGGTTGAAGAATTTGAATCCTTGAGAAAATTTATTTGGTAGAAATGTTATAAACTAATCTTTGTATTTAACACTTATACTAATTTTATATTCTAATGACTACCCGTGTAATTATAGTTCGTCATGGTCAAAGTAGCTACAATGCGCAAAAAATGATTCAAGGACGTTGTAATGAGTCTGTGATTACGGAAAAAGGCGAAAAACAAGCCAATGCCCTCGGAAATGCCCTGAAAACGATCGAATTTGACGGATTATATTGTAGTCCCCTTCAAAGAGCACATAAAACTGCACAAATTATTCAAGAATTAAATGATCATAATCCTAATCTGATCATTGCCGAAAAATTAAGAGAAATCAATCTTCCTATCTGGGAAAAATGGAAAAAAGAAGACGTTAAAAGAGAATATCCCGAAGAATATCGTCTTTGGAAAGAAAAACCCCATGAGTTAAAGATGACAGTAGAAGGGGAAGACTTTTACCCCGTGTTGGATTTATACCGTCAGGCGCAGGAATTTTGGCAAGAAATCATCCCTCGCCATGATAACCAAACTATTTTAATTACTGCCCATAATGGTATTAACCGTTGTTTAATTTTAACTGCCTTGGGAATGTCAGCTAGTTATTATCACACGATTCAACAGTCTAATTGCTGTATTAATGTCCTTAATTTTACTGGCAATTTTGGCGATGCTGTACAGTTAGAATCCTTAAATCAAACATCTCATTTAGGGATGCCTTTACCAGATTTTCGCCCCGAACAAAAACAAGGTTTAAGATTATTGTTAGTACGTCATGGGGAAACTGAATGGAATAGAATGTCGAGATTTCAAGGAGTTAAAGATATTCCCCTCAATGATAACGGCAGACAACAGGCACAAAAAGCCGCCGATTTTCTCAAGGATATAACGATCGATTTTGCTGTAACAAGTCCATTATTACGCCCGAAAGAAACCGCCGAAATTATTTTACAAAATCATCCAAATATTAGTCTTACTACGAAAAAAGATTTAGAAGAAATATCTCACGGTTTATGGGAAGGGAAATTAGAAAAAGAAATTGAGGCAGAATATCCGGGTTTGTTAAATGAATGGAAAGAAAAACCTGAAACAGTGCAGATGCCTGAGGGGGAAAATTTAGATCAAGTTTGGGCAAGGGCAGTCAATTCTTGGCATGAAATCATTAAAGAAAACCTAGAAGAAGGCAAAATGAAGACTGGTTTAGTTACTGCCCATGATGCTATTAATAAGGTAATTATCTGTTATTTATTAGGTTTAAAACCTGCTAATTTTTGGAATATTAAACAAGGTAATGGAGCAGTAACGGTTATTGATTATCCTCAAGGCTTGGATGGTATGCCCATTTGTCAGGCGATGAATATTACTAGCCATTTAAGTGATAGTGTATTCGATCGAACCGCCGCTGGAGCGCTCTAATTAGGGTTTGCCTCATAGTCTTTTGGTGAAGGGGAGGTGTCAGGTGTCAGGTATTAGGTATTAGGTTTAAGCTATTTTGCTTCGTGAAAAGTTTGCACATTACCATTAGGACTTAAAATTAATCGTACCGTTACTTGTTCTTGATCTGAAAAAGACGAGGTAATTTTTTCTCCTAATAATGGTATTCCTGTTCGATCGAGAAACACGATCGCCACTTGTCCCACAGGCGTAACCTTAGCTAGAGAACCGTTTTGATTAAATTTTAAGCGATATTCAATGCTTTGTCGAAGATTTTCGGGGGGTTGCCATTTACCCTGAAAATATTGTTTGACATCACTAGATACTATTCCCGCCGATTTTTTGTCATTTAAAGACGAATCTAAACGACTGATTTGCTGGGAAAATTGAGGACTATTTTCGATAACATTAGGGGAAATACTATTTAAACTGTTGATAGCTGGTGCTAAGTTATTAGACGGCTTAGGGCGTGTTGCTGTTGTAGCTACCTCTGAGCTATTAGATTGTAAAGTGGGTAAAGTAGAAAGACGGGTGGGATATTGGGGAGGAGAAGGAGGAGTTAAAGGTTGAGTTGGTTGAAAAGAAGGAGTAATCGCCGAAGGAGATGGTTGTAAGGAGATAATATTAGGGGTTGTGGTGTCTATGGGAGGAGGAGAAGGCAGGTTAGAAATTGCTGGTGCAGGAGGAGGAGGTACAATAATTAAATTAGCTTGGGGGGAAGGTGCTAAATTATTATTAGAATTTTCGATACTGTTGTTAGCAATATTAGTATTTTCTGGTTGGGGAGGTTGAGTAATGGTAGAAGGAGGAGGCAAAAGAGGCTCTCTATTTTTGAGATTTTCTGGTACTTCAGGCGCTACGATCGAAGGTAGGGTATTAGCATCAAGGGGAATAGGTGGAATAACATCTTCTACATTAGAAGGAATAACTTCTGTAGTTCGATCAACTGGAATAGTATCCGCCATCTGTCTTTCATAACGCCACCAAATTGCACCTCCCAAAGCAAAAGCTAAGGCGGTAATGGTAATACTTAATCCGATGTGACTAGACATGGATTCACCGTTATCGAAAATCGGTTTTGTAGCATCACGATGATAAGCCGAAAGAGCGTTAACAAAATCAAATAATTGAGTATTGGTTAAAATTACTTCTAAGATTTCTTCTTTGGGGAAAAAGCATTGATAAAACAAGCGATGACGATAGGCAGAATCTCTACTGATAGAGATAAATTCTTCTTGATTATCCAACGGCAAGGCACAAGTTAAAGATTCCCCTTCTAAACTATCAGATTCTAAATATTTACTAATATATTCGTTAATTTTTTCTCTCAATTTTTCCAATAAATTTCGATCGCCCAATATAATACTTTTTTCACTTTTTGGTAATCTAGGATCATCAAAATGAAGTTGAAAGCTAAACTGAGGGGGGAAATTTTTTGCACCCCAATTACCCCAAAAATGAGGATGATAAATTTCTAAAGTACAAGTAGGGGGGGTATAGCGTCTAAAAGAAGAAGTATTAATAACCATATTCAATGCCAAGATGCCGTTTTTTGGGAATAAACAAAACCCTATTATTACACATCTGAGGGATTAGGGGATTGGAGGATTAGGGGATTGGAGGATTAGGGGATTGGAGGATTACCTGAGTTCGATATAAAAATAGGTGAGGACTGACTTGGAAGACAGGCAGACAGGCAGACAGGAGGATTGTGTTTTTTTGAGTCAATAAAATTATTTTTAAAACCCACAAATATTGGGAATTTTTCTACCTGTCCACTTGTCCACTTGTCTACCTGTCTAGTTTTCATCATTTTCTTTATGGTTCACTGAGGTAGGATTAGGTAATAATTTCTGATTTTTTGTATATTCTATCTCGATCGAACTTAAAATGCTATAAGCTAAAAATAATTGATATGGGGTGAATGATTATGAGTTATTTTATGGATAGACGAGCCTATGCTGAAACCTATGGAGTGACAAAGGGCGATCGAATTAGACTAGCAGACACAGAATTAATTATTGAAGTAGAGAGAGATTACACCGTTTACGGCGATGAAGTAAAATTTGGTGGTGGTAAAGTAATTCGAGATGGTATGGGGCAATCAGGCATTTCAAGGGCAGATGGTGCAGTGGATACGGTGATTACTAACGCTTTAATTCTCGATTGGTGGGGTATTGTTAAAGCCGATGTGGGCATTAAAGACGGCAAAATTTTCAAAATTGGCAAAGCAGGAAACCCGCAAATTCAACCTAATGTGGATATTATCATCGGTGCAGTAACAGAAGTTATCGCAGGAGAGGGGATGATTTTAACCGCTGGAGGCATTGATACCCATATCCATTTTATCTGCCCTCAACAAATCGAAACCGCCCTTGCTTCTGGAATTACAACTATGATTGGTGGTGGTACAGGACCAGCTACAGGCACAAATGCCACAACTTGCACCCCCGGAGAGTGGCATCTCTATCGAATGTTAGAATCTGCTGACGCTTTTGCCATGAATTTGGGCTTTTTAGGTAAGGGTAACAGTAGCCAACCAGAGGGGTTAATTGAGCAAGTCAAGGCAGGTGCTATGGGGTTAAAACTCCATGAGGATTGGGGTACAACCCCTTGGAGTATCGACACTTGTTTAACTATTGCTGATAAATATGATGTGCAAGTAGCCATTCACACTGACACCCTTAACGAAGCGGGTTTTGTGGAAGACACCATCAATGCTTTTAAAAACAGGGTTATTCATACCTATCATACGGAAGGGGCTGGAGGTGGACACGCACCAGATATTATTAAGGTATGTGGGCAAATGAATGTTTTACCCTCCTCGACAAATCCCACTCGCCCTTATACTATGAATACCTTAGAAGAACACTTAGATATGTTGATGGTGTGTCATCATCTCGATCGAGGTATTCCCGAAGATGTGGCTTTTGCTGAGTCACGCATTCGCCGTGAAACCATCGCCGCCGAAGATATTTTGCACGATTTAGGCGCTTTTAGTATGATTGCTTCTGATTCCCAAGCTATGGGAAGGGTAGGAGAAACTATTATTCGTACTTGGCAAACTGCCCACAAAATGAAGGTACAAAGAGGACATTTGATCCCCCCCTCCCCCTTCAATAAGGGAGAGATTGATTTTAATACTACCAACGATAATTTTCGGGCAAAACGCTACATTGCCAAATATACCATTAACCCTGCTATAACCCATGGTATCGCTGATCATGTGGGTTCGATCGAACAAGGTAAATTAGCGGATTTAGTGTTGTGGAAACCTGCCTTTTTTGGGGTTAAACCAGAATTAGTAATTAAGGGAGGAATGATTGCCTATGCCCAAATGGGAGACGCTAACGCTAGTATTCCTACCCCTCAACCAAGGCACTCTCAACCAATGTTCGGGAGTTTTGGAGGTTCGATCACAACTACCAGTTTAACCTTTGTTTCTCAGGCTTCTTTGGAGTTAGATATTAAAGGTAAATTAGGCTTAAGAAAACCCACTATTGCCGTTAAAAATACCCGTAATTTGAGTAAAGCTGATATGAAGTTAAATGATTATGCACCTTTTATGGAAGTCGATGCAGAAACCTATGAAGTACGAGCCGATGGACAACTTTTAACCTGCGAACCTGCGAATATATTGCCTATGGCACAACGTTATTTCTTATTTTAATACTTAACAAAACAAAGAAAGTTTCGATCGAACTTTGGAAAATATTGTTTATCCTAGCAATGATTCAAGAATTCATAATTAATCAAACAGTCGTTTTTTTTTAATAATTTATCGATTTTAATTAAATCCTTTAACTCTTTTAGATCGTTATCTGTGACTGTACTCATGGTAAAATCCTTTTAATCTTATGGAATATCTGATTAGGAGTAATGGCTGTTACTCCTAACAAACATTTTAATCCTAACTATCCTCAAAACTGCTATTAGAATTACTCGATCGATTCACTAATTAAATACATGAGGTTAAACTATAGTTCTCAAGATTGTATTGTAAATTTAGTTTATAAGGTACGATCGCATTAAATATATAAACTATGCCTTTATCTCGGATAATTACTATTGTTGTTGGTTTAAGTTTCATCTTCGGGTTAATGCTGTGGTTAATTAGTGCCTTATCCCGTCTTTACAGTGAAATTGCATGGACTAGCCCATTTTTAGCCAATTTTCTGGTATTTATTCTCATTGTCTTACTTATTTGCTTTATTGCTATCTTTATCTACTATTTAGGGGTTTTACCCAATCGCCAAAGTGGCACAAGAGGAAAACGCCGTAAAAATTTACCGACTTTACCCGCCGAAAAAAATCAAATTGCCTCCAAAACCATCCAAGCAGTAAAAAAACAAGTTGCCCAAATTCAAGATGAAGTTACCCAAAAAGCATTACTGGCTAAATCTCAACAAATTGAGGCTAATTTAACTACTGGTATCCTCAAAGTAGCGGTTTTTGGCACGGGAAGCGCTGGTAAAACTTCCCTCGTTAATGCCTTAATTGGTGAGATGGTTGGTGATGTCAATGCAAGTATGGGAACAACAACAGAAGGTGTGACTTATAGTCTAAAATTACCCCAAGCTAATCGAGAGATATTGATTACCGATACCCCCGGTATTTTAGAAGTGGGCGCCCCCGGAGAAATTAGGGAACAATTAGCGCGACAATTAGCTACAGAAGCGGATTTGTTGTTATTTGTCTGTGATAATGATTTACGCGCTTCGGAGTTTACCCCTTTGGAGGCTTTAGCCAGTATTGGCAAACGATCGATCCTCATATTTAATAAAATAGATTTATATTCAGAAGAAGATCAAGAAATAATTATTACCAACCTTCAAGAGAGGGTAAAAAATTTCATTGCCCCTGTGGATGTCTTAAAAGCCTGTGCTAATCCTCAACCAGTGCAGTTTTCCGAAGATGAAATGATACAACCAGACATTGACATAATAGCGGTAATTAAACGTTTAGCAAGTATTTGCCGTGCGGAAGGCGATGATTTATTAGCAGATAATATTCTGTTGCAATCCCAACGATTAGGGGAAGAAGCCCGAAAATTGATTAGTCAGCAGAGGAGTCGAGAAGCGGATAAAATCATTGTGCGTTATCAATGGATTGGCGCTGGAGTCATTGCTTGTACCCCCCTTCCTGTGGTGGATATGTTGGCAACGGCGGCGGTAAATGCACAAATGGTGGTAGAAATTGGACAGGTTTACGGATGTGACTTAAATAGTGAGACAGGGAGAGATTTGGCTTTATCTTTAGGTAAAACTCTTGTTAGCTTAGGGGTGGTAAAAGGTGCGATCGAGCTTGTGGCAAAAGCCTTACAATTTACAGCAGCAACTTATGTTGTGGGTAAAGTGATTCAAGGAATTAGTGCAGCTTATTTAACCAGAATTGCAGGAAAAAGTTTTGTAGAGTATTTCAGTCATGATCAAGATTGGGGAGACGGTGGTATAACAGAAGTAGTGCAAAGACAATTTAAACTAAGTCGTAAGGATGAATTTATTAAAGGTTTTGTGCAGGATGCTATAACCCGTGTCATTGAGCCGATTAAAGACACTTTAGATAATAATTTTCAAGGGGAAGAAATGGAAGAAATGGAATACAGCAACGATGTTTATTTTGATGACGGTGATGATTGGGGAGATAACAATAAGTTAAAAGACGAATGGAATTAATTAACAATGGAGAATGGAGAATGGAGAATGGAGAATGGAGAATGGAGAATGGAGAATGGAGAATGGAGAATGGAGAATGGAGAATGGAGAATGGAGAATGGAGAATTAAAGCGTTTTCAAAAATTTTGAGTTCAATTTATTGAACGAGAACATAATAGCCGTGTAATTCATTACACGGTGGTTGATTGATTAACGCCTAATTCCCTAATTCCCTAATCCTCTAAGGGGTTGTCAAGTTCGATCGAAATAGGTTATGATGGAAGAATGCACAAGGGGCTGTAACGGTTTCGACAGGCTGGTGAAAGCTGACCCGTGATGCAGGTCGAGAGTGAGTCTTCTCTCGGAAATACTGGACTCAAAAAAATAGTAACTGCGAACAACATCGTTCCTTTTGCTCGTAAAGCTGCACCTGTTGCTGCCTAAGACCTAAAAACTGGTTCGAGCGCTTATAGTGTGACTCCGTTAAACATTATAGGCAACCCTCAACGGATGCCCTCTGGGAAGGCTTCTAGTCCGACTCATAGTTAAGAATATACTAGAAAATCCTACTATCAGGGATAAGTGATAGTTCCCGTCTTAGGACTAGAAAGACTAAACCTGTGAACGAACGATAAGTAAATAACTGGTTTGGACAGCAGTTCGACTCTGCTCAGCTCCATATCATAATAAGACAAAAATAGCTATAATTTGTCATTTTTCTTGTAAGGATTGAACAATATTCAACCCTTATTTTTTTTACCCTTGATTTTTATAGTTTTTTGATTTACTGAGTAATTCTAACTTGGTTTTTTTGAGGTGAATTTAAGGCGAAAATAGTGGGTAATTAATCCTTGACTGGGACTAAATAAAAAACTTAAAATAAATAATACTGTAGCAACTAAAACGATCGCAGGACCAGAAGGAAGGTTAAAATAGTAACTTAAATACATTCCACTAATACTGGAAATAATCCCAATTAGTACCCCTATTAACATTACTAGATGAAGTCGATCGACCAATAAATAAGCAGTAGAAGGAGGAGTAATTAATAAAGATAAAACCAAAATTACGCCTACGGCTTTTAAACTAGCAATAATCGTTAAACCGATTAAAATCATTAACCCCGTATCTAACCATTTTACGGGTAAACCCACAGATTCAGCTCCTAATTTATCAAAGGTATAAAATAGTAATTCTTTGTAAAATAAAAAGACAATTAATAGCACAAAAATAGCGATAATTATGGTATCTCTAACTTCCGTAAAACTTACCCCTAATATGTTGCCAAAAAGGAAATGATTTAAGTCTATTTTATTCTCTTTTTGAACTACAGTAATTAAGGTAATTCCTAGGGCAAAAAAAGCCGAAAAAACAATACCCATAGCGGCATCTTCTTTTATTTTAGAGTTATTTCTAATAATATTGATGCACACAGTACTAATTAATCCGGCGACAAATGCACCGATAAAGATGTTAATTTCTAAGATAAAAGCAACGGCTAATCCGGGTAAGACAGAATGACTAATGGCATCCCCTAATAATGCTAATCTTTGCACCATCAAATAACTACCCACTACCGCACAAATTATACCAACAATTATGGCAACAATTAACGATCGTTGCATAAAAGCGTACTGTAGAGGTTCAAGTAAAAAATTAAGCATTTATTATGAATTAATAACTAAATAAATCTTTGCGTCTTTGCGTCTTTGCGTGAGAAAATAATCACCATTTTTTTAAGCAGATAATCGACTATTTTGATTGTAAAAAGAGACTTTACCATTATAGGCATTATACAAATTTTCTTGTTGTAAAACTGCCTTTCTTTCTCCTATGGCAATAAGAGTTTTATTTAATAAAATTAAGTCATCAAAGTTATTAATTGATTCTCCTAAATCATGATTTACCACGAGAATTATTTTACCTTCATCGGCTAATTCTTGGAAAATATTAAAGATGATTGCTTCTGTTTTTTGATCAACTCCCACAAAAGGTTCATCAAAGAAAAATATATCAGCAGATTGCGCTAACGATCGAGCTAAAAATACTCTTTGTTGTTGTCCGCCTGAAAGTTGTCCGATCGGTCGATCGCAATAATCATACATTTCTACTTTTTCTAAAGCAGTTTTTGCCATTTCTCGACTCATCCTCGAAAAAGGTTTAAACCATCCCGTTTTTTTCACCCTTCCCATCATCACCACATCCCACACCGTTGCGGGATATGTCCAATCTATTTGCGATCGTTGTGGTACATAAGCAACTCTTTGTTTTTGTTTGACAAGAGGTTGACTATCTAAAAGAATTGAGCCAAACTGATAAGGGATCAAGCCTAACATAGCTTTAATCATAGTACTTTTTCCCGCTCCATTAGGTCCAATAATTCCCGTGACTCGTTGAGGAAAAACTTGAAAAGAGAGATTTCTTAACGCCTCAACATTCCGATAGCTTACCGTCAAATTTTCAACCTTCAGACAACCTAAATTACTCATTTTTTGATTTAACCTTGGGAGAGACTAAAGTTATTATAACAAAAAATGAAAAGATTATGAAAAGATTATGAAAAAAATAAAATAAGTTCGTAGTGATGGCTTTAGCCTTCTCTTGAAGAAACCGATCTTAATAGGGTTAAAACCCTTACTACGAACTAATAAAAAATCTATTCGATCGATGTCTATTAGCTTTCTCGATAAATTTAGGAAATAAGGGTTAAAACCCTTACTACAAACAAATATTTACCTCCAATCGTCCCAATCTGAATTAAAGATAGAAGTATTAGGGAATTGAGTGGGATTACCTCTTTTTTCTAAGGTGATTTTTAATTCCTGTAGATTTTTGTTGCGGAATGCAAAACCTTCTGTAAATTCATAGGGTAAAATACCTTTTTGTAAAGCCATAGATGCTGTAATACCTGCCGCTGCACCCGATGACCACTCGAAGGAATGGACTCGATAAGCGGCGGCGGCAATATGACTGGTGGCGATACTTTTTCCTGCTACGAGCATATTGTCAATTTTTTGGGGAATCATGGCAGATAAGGGAATTTGGAAGGGATAAGCCTGTCCTTGTCCTCGTCTTTCTCCTTTTCGCTCGGTATTACCCGGTTTTTCGTGGGGATACTCTGTCATACAGGGGTGAAAGTCGATGGCATAGTGTCCAATACCAACTGCATCGGGGTAAATGGTCGATCGAGTGCGATTTTTAACTTCATCAGGATCAATTTGACCACTTAACACGGAAAATCCTTCTAAACCAGACAATAAGGCTTGTAAACGGCGATATTGATCAGGGGTAAGAGTTTGACGGTAATAGTCATCTCGATAGTTACGGCGAGAAATATCAATTTCATTGACCATAAAACCGTTAGGATGAGCATAATTTGGTCTGCCAATGATTCTTCTTCCTTCCCTCATATAAGGATACTTCGATAAACCGTGAACTGTACCCATAGGAGAGTCTAAACCCTTCAACAATATCTGATTGGGATTTGGTTTTTTGACACCATCCCCTAATTGAGAATCCGTTGTACCTGCTACTAACCAATGGTAAAAACCTAGGGCGTTTTCTTCTCCTTTTCGGAGGGTTTCTGTGCGTAATCCCCCCATCCACCCGCCAGGGTTAAATTGTCCTGTCTGTTGTAATTGTTCTTTGGTATAAATTAAATTGTCTTTTGATGTACCTGGGCGATAATCATTTCCCCATGTCCAGTTTTGCATGGAAATATCGCCGGGGGTAGGTTTTGTAAAGCTAATACCTTGAAATGTCACCATCTCACTAGGCTCTGCTTTCCAAATACGTCTGTAGGTATAAACAAGGTCAAAATCGGCTAATCTGGGTAATTCATAGCTATAATAAGGCTCATACTGTTTATAAAAAGGGGGTTCGGGTTGCGGTTGTGGTTCGGCGGTTTGCTCCATAGCAAAGGTATAAGTAAATCCTTGAGTGCAATAGGGGTCTTGTGTAGTACTCGATGATGATGGTTCTAATTCCGATCGAGGATCAATTCCAAGGCGATGGGGTACATCGGTTAAGCCGATTAATTCCCCTGTTTCTGTGGCTTCGATGACAAACCAATTTGCTTTACCTTCTTTTCTCGGTTTTTGAGGAGGAGTAAACCTAATAATATTTTTCTTAAATCTAGCCGAATCCTGATATGTGTAGGCATCCTCAATGACTTGAGATAAAGGTTCGGTGTTGAGGGGAGGAGTATTCGGTTGCGGTTGATGTTGAATGGCGATCGCCTCGATAATCTGTTGTCCTGTTCCCGCATTCGCCACAGTTTCAATTTTTAAATCTTTAATCACGGTATTGGGAAACCATTTTAAAGTACCTTTACCTTTTTTGGCAGCTTCTTGTAACTGTTTTTGTAAGACTGTATGGGCATCTTTAGGTAAAAAACAAGAATCACTTACCCAACACTCCCCCGGATTCGATCGACCATAGAATTTTTCCAGATTACTTCTCAACTCCAAATAACCACTAGGAAAAAATAACTCTTTTCTTTGAGTACTACGTTCATCTAACGCAGAAGTTCCCTGAGAAGAAATTTGTCCTCCCACCCAATCAGTAATATCCGTTAAACAAACAGTTTTCCCCATTAACAAGGCTTCATAGGCAGTGGCTGCCCCTGCTAATCCTGCTCCTACTACTAATATCTCACATTCTTCGGTTCGCTCGACATTACGGGGGACACTTGCCATAACGGGAGTTACAGAAATAAGACTCAAAGGAATAGCGATTAATTTTTGCCAAAAATCTTTACTAATAAATCTATACATTAATTATTCTTAATACCCAATATCAAAAAATTGTTAGCTAAATTATAGCGGTTTAAACTCAGACGCATCTAAATAGGGATTGTTTCATAGTATTCTGATGTAGGTAAGTAATAAGTAAGGAGTAAGGAGTAAGGAGTAAGGACTAATAATTTCAGTAGAGACGTAAAATTTTACATCTCTACAGTGGTTTGAGTAGTCCAAAATTTATTTTTTTGGAGAAGCCTAATGTTTAAAACAATTATTACTACTATCTCCTACGTTCATCAATATTAAAATGTCCTCAAATACAATTATTTTTCAAGCTACCCGTCGTCGTCTGGCTATTTGGTACACCAGTATAACCGCTATATTATTGATTATTTTTGCTCTTGGTATTTATAGTTATGTTTACACTACTCTGCTCGATCGAATTGACGACACCTTAAAACACGTTGTGGAAATTGTTGAACCATCTTTAATTATCGAAAGAGTCAGTAAAGAAGAAGGCACATATCAAGTAAATTTAGAAGGCAGTTTTTATCAACATCCAAGCACCACTAATCAAGTGGAAGATGATCACATTGATTTAGAATGGTTTAGTCCCAATGGTGAGTTATTGTGGCAAACTTTAGAGTCACCTTTACCTATTCCCTTGTCTTTTAATTCAGGGGGAAAAACTATTCGTATTTCTGATGATTATTTATTAAGACAAATTACCAAAAGAGTAGAAATTGGTCGTTATGTTTTAGGTTATTTAAGAGTAAGTCATCCTTTATTTGATGTGGTAAAACCCATTCAACAACTAATTATTGATTTAAGTTTAGCTATTTTTTTAATGATTATTTCTGTAGCTGGAATTGGTTGGTTTTTATCGGGAATTGCTATTCAACCTGTCATTGAATCTTATCAAAGTTTAAAACAATTTACGGCGGATGCTTCCCATGAATTAAGGAATCCGATCGCCACTATCAAAACCAATATTCAAAGCCTTTTATCCTATCCTGAAATTGATATTAATGCCCAACAAAAACAGTTAAAAATTTTAGAAAGACTCACAGAAAAACTCAGTAATTTAGTCAATGATTTATTATTTTTAGCGAGAAATGATGGCGGTATTATTAAACCCAATTTTCAAACTATTCCTTTAGATGCTTTACTTTTAGAAGTAGTAGAAGAACAAAAAATTATTGCTAAAGAGAAAAATATTTACTTATCTTTTGATATTGAGGATAATAATATAGACGAAAATTTATTTAATATTAATGGAGATTGGAACGAAATTAATCGTTTATTTACTAATTTAATTAGTAATAGTATTTTACATAGTATCAATGAAAATAATTACCAAAATTTAAGTATTAAAGTTACTTTAAAAACCATCAAAAAAAATCATAAAAATTATTGCCAAATTGAGGTAAAAGATAATGGTATTGGTATTGAGGAAAAGATATTACCCCATTTGTTCGATCGATTTTATCGAGGAGATTTTGCTCGTACTAAAGGAGACAATAATAATTATAGTACAGGTTTAGGATTAGCCATCGCCCTTGCTATTGTAGAGAGTCATCAAGGGAAAATTAAAGTTGAAAGTCAAATTAATGAGGGGAGTAACTTTATTGTCACCCTTCCTCTTGTTTCTTAATCTGTTTTTGAGTGAGGATTTTAACCCTTTTAAAAGAGCATTACCAACTAGATTTAACTACACCGGGTAATAAACCTTCATGCGCCCATTCTCTGAGAACATTACGAGATAAACCAAAATCACGATAGAAACCTCTTGGTCTTCCCGTCACCCAACAACGGTTACGTTGACGGTAAGGAGAACTATTTAAGGGCAATCTTTGGAATTTGCGTTGTAACTCAAATTTTTCTAAAGGATCACTAGCAGCATTAATTTGTTCTTTTAAGTCTGCTCTTTTTTTGGCATATTTAGCTACTAACTTGGCACGTTTTGTTTCCCGTGCAATCATTGATTTTTTAGCCATTTAAACTATACTTATATACTAAGTTAAATATAAACACAACATTCTCTATCATAACTCATCTTATGAGCAATCAACAATTAATTGCTTTTGAATAGTTACTCATTATGAGTATTCAAAATTTAATAAGAGAGATAAATTAAATAATTTATGATTCCTAATTCATGATTCCTAATTTTTCATTCCTATTCTACGGTGATAGTTCCTACCATACCTGCTCCACGATGAGGTTCACAATAGTAGGTATATTCTCCGGGTTCAGCAAAAGTCGCTTCAAAGGATTCTCCAGCGGAAAATACTAATCCTTTGTGGCTTAATTTCTCACCATTTTTTGCAGAACTATCAAAAACTACATTATGAGGAGCGAGTTTATTGTTTACCCATTTTACGGTATCACCAGCTTTGATCGTTACTTTTGCAGGTTGAAAAGCTAACATTCCGCTATCTGCACCCATTTTTACTTCTACGGTGTCGGCATGAACTGGATTAACCGCAATCATGGTAACAGCTAATAATAAGGAGGATAATAATAAACCTAGTTTCTTAATCATGTTTTTTCTCTTAAAATTTTTCTTTTCTATCTAATCATCATACAACGAACTTTGACCACTTGTCATTTTTTGAGCCAATTTTTTTCCTTAATGTTGTTTAACGATTAGACTTCCTCCAAAAAAATTTTATTTGTTCGTAGTGAGGGTTTTAACCCTTATTCTATTAAATATGGCAATGCCTAATAATTATAAACTACGATAAACGTCTTTTCGATGAGCAACTTGACGAAGAATAACTTGTTGATTAAGATCATCAATATCACCTCAGTTCGATAAGAGAATTCTTGAGGTTAATCGGTTTCAGGTGGCAGGTGGCAGGTGGCAGGTTAACAATTTCTTTGTTTAGATCAATTAATTACTTAATTTCATTTGGATAAAATCAATTTTTGTTCAACTTTTTTACCTTATCTTTACCTGATACCTAACACCTGATACCTGACACCTTATCTTAACCGATGATTTTATGTCGAACTCAGGTAATATCATATAAAACTCAATAATTACCGACCTTCAAAGGATACCTTGAACATTCTTCATTTTAAGGGTATTGAGATTTCAAGGATTATTTTTTAATGTCATAATCGCTGAAATTATATTTGAAAGATAGTCAGGAGAAATTTTATCTAAGACTACCGCTATTTTATTCGCCTCTTGATCTGTTAAATATTTTTCTTTTAATGTTACGTTTATTTTTTGTTTTTTATTTTGAATTAACTAAAATGATTTTAACAAAAAAATAAACCCCCCACCAAGAAGGTAGAGGGCTTATGATTAATTACTTAATACTTAGGGGTTGGTATTTAACCGAACTTACCAGCAGTAGAAGCAATTAAGAAGGCTGCGTAGGTGAGGATATAGCCAACAGTGAAGTGAGCTAAACCAACCAAACGAGCTTGAACGATCGAAAGAGCAACGGGCTTGTCTTTCCAACGAACTAAGTTCGCTAAAGGAGTGCGCTCGTGAGCCCAAACGATGGTTTCGATTAACTCTTGCCAGTATCCACGCCAAGAAATTAAGAACATGAAACCGGTTGCCCAAACAAGGTGTCCGAATAAGAACATCCAAGCCCAGACGGAGAGGTTATTTACACCGTAAGGATTATAACCGTTGATTAACTGAGCAGAGTTTGCCCATAAATAATCTCTGAACCAACCCATTAAATAGGTAGAGTTTTCGTTGAACTGAGCAACGTTACCAGTCCAGATACCGAGGTGTTTCCAATGCCAGTAGAAGGTTAACCAACCTAAAGTGTTGAGCATCCAGAACATAGCGAGGTAGAAGGAATCCCATGCAGAGATGTCACAAGTACCGCCACGACCGGGTCCATCACAAGGGAAGGAGAAACCGAAATCTTTTTTATCGGGCATTAATTTAGAACCACGAGCATCTAAAGCACCTTTAACAAGAATTAAGGTGGTGGTGTGTAATCCTAATGCGATGGCATGGTGAACTAAGAAATCACCAGGTCCGATGTTGAGGAATAAAGAATTAGTACCACTATTAATAGCTTCTAACCAACCGGGTAACCAAACATTACCGTAGTTAGGATAAGCAGTATAGGCAATACTATCAGGATTAGATAACAAAGTATCAAAACCGTAGAGAGCTTTACCAGAAGCCGCTTGGACAAACTGAGCAAATACAGGTTCGATTAAGATTTGTTTCTCAGGAGTACCAAAAGCAACCACAACGTCATTGTGAACATAAAGTCCTAAAGTGTGGAAACCTAAGAATAAAGATACCCAGCTCAAGTGAGAAATAATCGCTTCCTTATGCTCTAACATACGAGCTAAAACGTTATCTTTGTTAGCTTCAGGATCGTAATCACGGACAAAGAAGATCGCACCGTGGGCGAAAGCACCTACCATCAAGAAACCAGCAATGTACTGGTGATGAGTGTAAAGAGCCGCTTGGGTGGTGTAGTCTTTAGCAATGAACACATAGGAAGGTAACGAGTACATATGTTGGGCAACTAAGGAAGTAATAACTCCTAAAGAAGCTAGGGCTAAACCTAACTGGAAGTGTAGAGAGTTATTAACAGTGTCATAAAGTCCTTTGTGTCCTGCACCCAATTTTCCAGAAGGAGGCTTGTGAGCATTTAAGATGTCCTTCATACTGTGACCGATTCCCCAGTTAGTGCGGTACATATGACCTGCAATAATGAAGATAACAGCGATCGCCAAGTGGTGATGAGCAATGTCAGTCAACCATAAGGATTCGGTTTGAGGATGGAAACCACCTAAGAAGGTTAAGATCGCAGTTCCTGCACCATCGGAAGTTCCGAATACTTGACTAGCTGTATCAGGGTTTTCAGCATAAACTCCCCAGTTACCAGTAAAGAAAGGAGCGAGTCCAGCGGGGTGAGGTTTAACACTTAAGAAGTTATCCCAACCAACGTGAACACCACGAGATTCAGGAATAGCAACGTGTACTAAGTGACCAGCCCATGCTAAAGAACTAACACCGAATAAACCGCCTAAATGGTGATTTAAACGAGATTCAGCATTTTTGAACCAAGAAAGGCTAGGACGAAACTTAGGTTGTAAGTGTAACCAACCAGCAAACAAGAATAAAGCAGACAGAATTAAAAGGAAAACTGCGCCAGTGTATAAGTCTTGATTGTTGGTCATCCCGATGGTATAGAACCAGTGGTAAACACCAGAATATGCCACGTTTACGGGACTAGATGCTCCAGCTTGAGTGAAAGCATCGATCGCACCTTGACCGAAATGAGGATCCCAAATTGCATGGGCGATGGGACGGACGTTTAAAGGATCTTTGATCCACTGCTCAAAATTGCCTTGCCAAGCTACATGGAATACGGTTCCGGAAGTCCATAAGAAGATGATTGCTAAATGACCAAAGTGAGAAGCAAAAATCTTTTGGTAGAGATTCTCCTCGGTCATACCATCATGAGTTTCAAAGTCATGAGCGGTAGCAATTCCGTACCATATCCGGCGTGTAGTTGGATCTTGGGCTAAATCTTGGCTAAATTTAGGAAATTTAGTTGCCATAGCTTTTTAAAGGAATTCTCCTGTTACACAATGAAGGTCAACGATTCAAAAACGCTGCTCTATTTTGTTTTTTTGCTCTTGCCCAAAAAGATTAATGTTTACTCCTTGGGCAAGTGATTTAAACTTGTTTTTTAAGAAGTTAATAGTCAAGTATTTAAACTTTTCTATCAACCCTTCGTTTTTTTTGAAAACGGCTTTATTGGTTATTTTATAACTTATTTTGCCGAATTAGCTCCCACTTGTTAGTGAAAGTTTACATTTCTAGCCTACCGACAACATTCGACAGAGGAAGAATGCCCATGTAGTCACGATACCGCCTAAGAGATAGTGAGCTACACCCACTGCACGACCTTGAACGATGCTCAAAGCGCGAGGTTGGATAGCGGGGGCTAATTTGAGTTTATTATGTGCCCAAACAATGGACTCAATTAACTCTTGCCAGTAACCACGTCCACTGAAAAGGAACATTAAGCTAAAAGCGAAGATAAAGTGACCTGCTAAGAACATGATGCCATAGGCAGATAAAGCTGAACCGTAAGAGTTAATTACGTTAGCGGCTTGCGCCCATAAGAAGTCTCTTAACCAGCCGTTGATAGTAATGGCGCTTTGGGCGAAATTACCACCGGTGATGTGAGAAACACTACCATCAGGTAATACAGTTCCCCAAATATCGGATTGCATTTTCCAACTGAAGTGGAAGATTACCACAGAGATGGAGTTATACATCCAGAATAAGCCTAAGAAGACATGATCCCAACCAGATACTTGACAAGTACCACCACGACCGGGTCCATCACAAGGGAAGCGGAAGCCTAACTCAGCTTTGTCGGGGACAAGTCTGGAGCTACGGGCATAAAGCACACCTTTAAGAAGAATTAAAACGGTAACGTGAATGGTGAAAGCATGGATATGGTGAACCATGAAATCGGCAGTACCTAAAGTCATAGGCATCATCGCTACTTTGCCACCTACAGCAACAATGTCTCCGCCGAATACAGGGCTAACACCAGCACCAGCAAAAGGAGCGGTAGCACCTGCAGCTGCTGTGTGAAGACCTTGAATCCATTGAGCGAACACAGGCTGTAATTGGATTGCAGAGTCAGAGAACATATCTTGAGGACGACCTAAAGCTCTCATGGTGTCATTATGAATGTACAACCCGAAGCTGTGGAAGCCTAACCAGATACATACCCAGTTGAGGTGAGAAATAATTGCGTCACGGTGACGGAGTACTCTGTCTAAGAGGTTATTAACGTTCTTAGCAGGATCATAGTCACGAACCATGAAGATAGAAGCGTGAGCGCCAGCACCTACGATAAAGAATGCACCGATCCACATATGGTGAGTGAACAATGATAACTGAGTACCATAGTCGGTTGCCAAGTAGGGATAAGGAGGCATTGCGTACATATGTTGAGCAACAATGATGGTCAAAGAACCTAATAAAGCAAGGTTGATTGATAATTGTGCGTGCCATGATGTGGTTAAGATTTCATAGAGTCCTTTATGACCTTCTCCAGTGAAGGGGCCTTTGTGACCTTCTAAGATTTCTTTCATGCTGTGACCGATTCCCCAGTTGGTGCGGTACATATGACCAGCGATGATGAATAATACGGCGATCGCCAAGTGATGGTGAGCGGTATCAGACAACCATAATCCACCAGTAACGGGATTTAAACCACCTTTGAAGGTTAAGAAATCAGAGTATGCACCCCAATTTAAGGTAAAGAATGGTGTTAAACCTTGAGCAAAGCTGGGATATAACTCAGCCATTTTGCTAGGATCGAGAATAAACTCATGGGGTAAAGGAATATCCGCAGGAGCGACACCAGCATCTAATAACTTATTAATAGGTAAAGATACATGGATTTGGTGTCCTGCCCATCCTAAAGAGCCTAAACCGAGTAAACCTGCTAAATGGTGGTTCATCATGGATTCCACATTTTGGAACCATTCCAATTTGGGAGCGGCTTTATGATAGTGAAACCAACCAGCAAAGAGCATTAATCCAGCCATTACTAAACCACCGATGGCAGTACAGTAAAGTTGATACTCGTTGGTGATTCCAGAGGCTCTCCATAATTGGAAGAAACCGGATGTGATTTGAATACCGTGGAAACCACCGCCTACGTCGGCGTTAAGGATGTCTTGACCAACGATGGGCCAAACAACTTGGGCGCTTGGTTTAATGTTTAAGGGGTCTGCTAACCATGCGGAGTAGTTGGAAAACTTAGCTCCGTGGAAATACATTCCACTCAACCAAACAAATACTACTGCTAAATGACCGAAGTGAGCGCTGAAGATTTTACGAGAAATATCTTCTAAATCACTGGTTTGACTATCGAAATCGTGGGCATCGGCGTGAAGATTCCAAATCCAAGTGGTGGTTTTGGGTCCTCTAGCTAAAGTTCGATCGAAGTGTCCGGGCTTACCCCATTTTTCAAAAGAGGTAGGAACTGGATTCTTATCTACAATAACTTTAGCTTTCGCCTCTTTCTGAGGGCTTACTGTCATGAGGTACTCCTCTCTCGACAAAATACTTTAACTACTACATTAACCAAGATGATAATGGTATTTTGACTCACTTGTGGGAATTGCTTAACAATATTTAAAATTTGCTTAACATTCCCTCATAGAAAACTCTTGAAATTAGTGTTTTCTCATTTAAATGAACATTTTGTTACGTTCCTTCATAAAAAGATTTACCATGAGGTTAGTAGTAAGAAGTAAGTATTTAATTATTCACTATCTATCTATTTTTATGGTTCACTCAGGTAGTCAAAATTAATTACTGAATACTTCAGTTCGATGCAAGAATGTCTGATAGACATCCTTTCCGCAACAGCACCGAAAATTTTATCTCGAAATCAGGTATTGAATAGACTTCTTGCAAAATAAAAAGTAAAATTTACTTTAGAGGATGGAAAACATAAATTTCTTAATTTATTACTTATTACTCGACTTCTACAAGAAATCTAATGACTTGGTTTCTAGTCAGATTAAAAGTCAAAAAGTATATTTTTCCTTTTTTGTCAATGGGTAACTCCTAATTCATTATTTCTTATTAACAGTGGGTAAGCTAATTCTTTTCAAAATAGAATCAGGTAATTTTATTAACGGTTTTGATGTCAGTTTACAAATCTGTGAAGACAATCCCGACGGTATTACTCACCCTTTTACGACTATCACGGGCAAACTTCCTCCTTGTCAACCGATTACTCAACATTATCAACAATGGCAGGAAAGTTATCGCAGTTTACATCAACAAGTGAGATTAGGTTCACCTAAACAACAGGTTATTCATATCACGAATAATTGTCAAGTTTCTGCTGTTCAACTTAAAGAAACTTTGAGAAATTGGTATCATTGCGAGATAGAATCTTTTAGTAGAATTAGAGAAAAATTATTCACAGAATTAGACACCCAAGAAGCCATTAGATTTTTGATACAAACTAATCTTCAAGAATTGCGTTTTTTGCCTTGGCATTTATTTTTTGATTCTTTTCTGAATCGTTATCATAAAGCGGAATTAGCGATGGCACCCGTAGAATATAATACTTTAAATGTTAATATTAAAGAGAGTTCACAGATTAAAATTTTAGCAGTTTTTGGCAACGGTGAAGGTATTGATTTAACACCAGATCAAGAGGTTTTAACTAATTTACAAAGTGCAGAAATTGTTACTCTAATTAATCCTAGTCGTCAAGAATTATTTTATCAACTTTATGAACAAAAATGGGATTTACTTTTTTTTGCTGGACATAGTGGCAAAAATGAAGAAACTTGGCAAGGTAAGTTATATCTAAATGAAGATGATATTATCACGATCGAGGAGTTAAATCACGCTTTAAAACAGGCAATTCAAAATGGTTTAAAGTTAGCAATTTTTAACTCTTGTGATGGGTTAGGATTGGCACAAGATTTGGTTGCTTTACATTTATCCCAAGTTATCGTCATGGGGGAAATGATACCCGATGCCGTTGCCCATGTTTTTATCAAAGAATTTTTAAACAGTTTTGCTGACAATCAACCTTTATATTTAGCCGTGAGACAGGCAAGGGAAAAACTGCAACCTTTGGAAAATCAATTTCCTTGTGCCACTTGGTTGCCCATTATCTGTCAAAATCCGGCTAGTTTACCCTTGACTTGGCAAAATTTACAGGGTTTCGACTTTAATCCTCCCCCTCCTGTTTCCTCCCCTAAGACTCCTCCTAACTTTACTAATTTAGTTTTCGACATCTCGATCGAACATAGGCAACTTACGATCGAGTACAATTCTTTGACAAACTGCGATGTTGATGCTTTAGTCAACTTTACGGATATAGACTTATCTATGGGGGAAGATACCTCTCAACTCTTGTTAGAAAAAGGCGGTAAAACCATTAGTCAGGAGTTAGAAAGAAGAAATATAAAACAGTTAGGGCAAGTTGTACAGTTAGGGGAAATTGTGACGACTACCACAGGAGAATTAAAAGGGAAGGCTATTTTTCACGGCATTATTTATGACTATCAGCAATCACAATTAACGGATTTAAACTTACTAAAAACTATTATTCATCGCTGTTTAACTTTAGCCGATAGTAGTGGATTTTCGTCTATTGCATTTCCTATATTTTTTCCGATTAATTCTTTAATTTCGATCGAACAAATTGCGATTATTTTTGGAGTAGAAATCAGTAACTATTTGCAAGGCACGACTAATTTACGGCAAATCAAGGTTATTTTACAAAATACCTCAAATTCATCAAAAAATATCTTAGATGAACGTTTAAATCGATTTTATGGTCAATTCAAGCAGTTTTTAGAGTTAAGTACAGACATCAAATATCGTCAAAATTTATTGAAAGAATTAATCGAGATATATCGTACAAAAAATATGGAATCTTCGGTGAAAATCTTAAATATTTATCAACAATATTTAGCTAAATTTAAACAAAATTGGATAGAAGATAATTTAAGAAATAATAATAGTTTAATCGATAAAGACTATCATCGATCGTTAGAGAAAATTAGTCAACAAATTAACGAAAATCAAGAGAGTAAAATAGATAATATTGTGACTTCTTGGCATCAAAATTACCATGAAAAAGCCTCTCAAATTTGGCAAGAATTAAGTCAGGTAGAAAATGAGGAAGAAGTGATGATATTATTAGATAAATTAGGATTAGATATAGATGGTTTTGCTTGGATAAATGATCAATATGAATTAGCCATTAGTAGCAATATGGCGAAGCAAAAAAAAGTTAATGAAATTCTCCAAAATCAAATCGAAGAATTAAAAAAAGGACAAGCATTATTACAGCAAAAACTTTTATCTTTACATCAACAAAAAATCTTGACTAAAAAAGTAGAAGGTAAGGAAAGAAGTTTGATATTTAGGGAGTATCCTAAAATAAATGTCAAGGTAAAACCCGAAGAATTACCCCCCGAATATCGTACCGAAAAAGTTACTTATACCGCAGATAAAAAAGCCTTAAAAGAGGCTAATAATAAAGGTATTGATATTAGTAAAATAGCAGAACTCGATCAAAATTTAAAACCTTTATTTCGCTTTAATTCTATCAATATTTAAAACCTTTATTTCGCTTTAATTCTATCAATTAATTGTTTTTTAGAAAACTTAATTGCTAAAAAATTACCTGATTCAAAAAATATTATACCTAAGATTATACTGCCTAACCAATAAACAGAAGTTTGTAATAATTTTCCTCTCTCTAAAAGAATTTCTGTTTCTAACTCATAGGTAGAAAAAGTTGTATATGATCCTAAAAATCCTACTATAAACATATAACGAAAGTCTGGGCTAATAATATCCATTTTAAAATGTAAATGAGCAATAAATCCCATTAAAAAAGCTCCTGAAAAGTTAATTATAATAGTACTGAAAGGAAAGCTATACTGTAACCATTGATTAATATTAGTAATTAAATAATAACGTATTAACGCCCCTAATATTGAGCCTAAACTTATGGCTATGGGTATTCTAATTAATGGATTTTTTAGTAAAATTAATAAGGTTAATCGTATATTTTTGTCATTCATTTTATTTGATTAAAATTATAATATCTTGAAATCATATATTTTTCGTGAATAATTAAAATTTTTTCATCCCTTAGTTAAGATAATTTTCGTTAAATTAATACCTATTTCTAAAACGAAAATTCCTGTAATAATACTGCCAATTCCATATAATAAGCTATATTTTTTTTGATTATTTTTCCACAACTTAGAGCTTTCTAGGATATAGGTTGAAAATGTTGTATAAGAGCCTAAAAATCCTGTTACAAATAATAACTGAAATGGAGAAGATACGATCGATTCTTGAGCAAGAAAAGCAAAAATACCGATGAAAAAACAACCAGAAATATTAATCACAAATGTACCTAACGGAAAATGTTTACTATAATCAGCAAAATACACCGTTAAATAATAACGACTTAACGCCCCGAATATCGCACCAAGAGAAATTAATAATGGTATTTTTAAGACTGAATCATTCATGGGATACGATATATTTAAGAAAAATGGTGAGAGTAGGCAATAAATTGAAATTAAGTCTTATGAATGCCTAAGTCCGATCGATCTCAAATGTTGATAAAATTTAGATAAATTATAAAATAATTCTTAAATTCTAGTTGCCATGACTGCAAATAATTCTACTATTAATAGGTTAACGATCGAAACAGCGACAAAAAAAGCTCAAGATTATCTTTTCTCTCTACAACAAAATGATGGTCATTGGTGCGCCTATTTAGAGTCTAATGTTACTATCACCGCCGAAGCTGTCTTACTTTACAAAATTTGGGGTATCGATAATCAAAAACCTCTACATAAAATTGAGCATTATCTTCGATCGAAACAATGCAGTCATGGCGGTTGGGAGTTATACTATGGCGATGGCGGAGATTTAAGTACTTCCGTGGAAGCCTACATGGCATTAAGATTATTAGGGGTTAGTATTGATGATGGCGCATTGGAAAGGGCAAAAAAATTTATTCTCAGTAAAGGCGGTATCAGCAAAAGTCGCATTTTTACTAAGTTTCACCTTGCCTTAATCGGTTGTTATGATTGGAAGGGAGTGCCTTCTATTCCTCCTTGGATTATGCTATTGCCGAATAATCCTCTTTTCACTATCTATGAAATGTCTAGTTGGGCAAGAAGTAGCACTGTACCCTTATTAATTGTATTCGATCGAAAGCCCGTTTTTGCCATCGAACCAAGAATTAAACTAGATGAGTTATACAGCGAAGGCATCGAAAACGCTACCTACGAAATGCCCCGTAATGGCGATTGGACTGATATATTTGGACAATTAGACAACTTATTTAAACTAGCAGAAGAATGGAATCTTGTACCCTTCAAAGATGAAAGTATCCGCGCAGCAGAAAAATGGATTATCGAAAGAGAAGAAGTAACAGGAGATTGGGCAGGAATCATCCCAGCCATGCTTAACTCCCTTTTAGCCTTCAAAGCCTTAAAATACCACGTTAACGATCCTATAGTAGCACGAGGTTTACAAGCCGTAGAAAACTTTGCCATAGAAACTCATAATGATTATTTAGTACAAGCCTGTGTGTCACCTGTTTGGGATACAACATGGAGTTTACGAGCCTTAGTCGAGTCGGGAGTCGCACCAAATCATCCTCAATTAGTCAAGGGAGGAGAGTGGTTATTAGACAAACAAATTTTGGATTATGGGGATTGGGTAGTCAAAAATCCTCACGGCAAACCCGGAGGTTGGGCGTTTGAATATGAAAACCGTTTTTATCCTGATATGGATGATTCCGCAGTGGTTATCATGACTTTACATCAATTAGAGTTACCCGACGAAAACTTGAAACGAGAAGCAATTTTCCGTTGTCTGCGGTGGATTGAATCCATGCAATGTCGTAATTACGGTTGGGCGGCATTTGATATTAATAATGACGCAAATTGGTTAAATTACCTCCCCTACGCTGACTTAAAAGCCATGATTGATCCTGCGACAGCGGATATTACTGCTAGAGTATTAGAAATGGTGGGAAGTTGTGACTTATCTATGAGTGCTAGTAAAATTCAAAATGCCCTCGGTTATCTCATTCGTCAACAAGAAGAAGATGGTAGTTGGTTTGGACGTTGGGGAGTAAACTATATATACGGCACATCGGGAGTTTTATCGGCTTTAGCGGTAATTGCCCCAAAAGTGGAAAAAAATGTTATTGAAAAAGGTATTAATTGGTTAGTCAGTTGTCAAAATGTCGATGGTGGTTGGGGTGAATCCTGCGAAAGTTATAAAAATTCCTACTTTAAGGGTAAGGGTAATTCTACGGCTTCTCAAACTGCTTGGGCTTTAATTGGTTTATTAGACGGGGGAAGTTCGATTCAAAGTTTACCAGAGGATAATATTAAAAAAGGAATAGAATATCTATTGACGAAACAAACTAATGAAGGCACATGGGAAGAAAAAGAATTTACAGGCACAGGATTTCCAGCACATTTTTATCTTAACTATCATTTATATCGTCATTACTTCCCTTTAATTGCCTTAGGTAAATATCAAAAATTCATCATAAATAATTAACAATTCTCAATTCTCCATTCTCCATTCTCAATTCTCCATTCTCAATTCTCAATTCTCCATTCTCAATTCTCCATTCTCCATTCTCAATTCTCAATTCTCAATTCTCAATTCTCAATTCTCAATTCTCAATTCTCAATTCTCCATTCTCCATTCTCCATTCTCCATTCTCCATTCTCCATTCTCCATTCTCAATTCTCCATTCTCAATTCTCCATTCTCCATTCTCAATTCTCCATTCTCAATTCTCCATTCTCCATTAATTATCTCCCTATCCTGACTACATATGAAACTAGATTTTTTCGTTTCCAAAATCTATCAAAGAATAATGTCTCTTTCTGTTGGGGTAGGGATGACGATAATGACTATAGGAGTTTTTCAAATTTTAATTAATCAAGAAAAACAACAAATTTCTAACTTAATAAAAAGTGATTTAGTTTCTTTAAGAAATAAAATTACTTCAGAATTAAATACTAGAGTTTTAGCCTTAGAAAGAATGAGTAAACGGTGGAATATTCAAAATGGCACACCCGAAGCTCAATGGAGATTAGATGCTAAAAGTTACGTTAACGATTATTATGGTTATCAAGCCATCGAATGGGTAGATAAAGATTATTATGTGCGTTGGATAGTGCCAAAAAAAGGCAATGACAAAGTCCAAGATTTGTATTTAGGCTTTGAAGAAAATAGAAAAAATGCTTTAGTAAAATCTCAAAGTTTAAGAGAAACTTATATTAGTAAAACAGTTGATTTAATTCAAAATAAAAAAGGTTTTATCGTTTATAGTCCTATTTTTTTAGAAGGAAAAAATAATGAATTTGATGGATTTATTTTAGGGGTTTTTAAAACTAATAATTTATTCTATTATTTATTACGTCAAGAAGCCATTAGAGGTTATCAAATTTTTATTTATCAAGATAACGAATTAATCCATAGTACCATTCATTCACCACCGAAAGAGAATCTTGAATGGCAAGAGTCGATCGATTTAGAATATAAGGGAATTAAATGGAAAATAGTGATAATTCCTAGTAGCTATTTTTTAGCATTATACCAAAGTAAATTACCTTATATTATTTTAATTATTGGCTGTATATTATCATGGTTATTAGCATGGATAGTTTATTTATTATTTGAGTTTCATCTGAGAAATAAATTATTAAAGAAAGCAAAACAACAAGCCGAAGTTGCTAATAATGCAAAAAGTCAATTTTTAGCGATGATGAGTCATGAAATTCGCACTCCTATGAATGGGGTTATTGGTATCACTAATTTATTAAAAGATACCCCGTTAAATGTTCAACAAAAAGATTTTGTCGAAATTATCAGTAATAGTAGTAAAAGTTTGCTGACAATTATTAATGATATTCTTGATTTTTCTAAAATAGAATCAGGAAAATTTGAATTAAAAAATCAGGCTTTTTTATTAGAAGAATGTCTCAAAGATACCATTGCTTTATTACAGTTTCAAGCTGATGAAAAAAATCTAGCTTTAAATTATTCTATAGATTCAAGACTATCGAAAGTTTTTATAGGAGATAGTATTAGACTTAGACAAATTTTAATTAATTTAATGGGAAATGCTCTAAAATTTACCCATGAAGGAGGAGTTAGTATTAATGTTACTCTTCAAAATATTTATGAAGAAAATGAGCCTCCAAAATATCATATTTTGTTTGCAGTAAAAGATACTGGTATCGGTATTTCTTCTGAAAATATTGAGAAATTATTTAAGCCTTTTTCTCAAGTAGATAGCGCCCATAATAGAAAATATGGTGGCACTGGTTTAGGTTTAATAATTAGTAAAAATTTAACGGAGTTAATGGGAGGTAGAATGTGGGTAGAAAGTAAAGAAAATATTGGTTCTACTTTCTATTTTACCATCTTAATTATACCAGAATCTAAACCGTTGCTCGATCGAGATGTCAAGAATATAAATAATAGCCAAAATTTATCTGAAGATTGTGACATTTCATCCTTAAAAATTTTGTTAGCTGAAGATAATCCTGTTAATCAAAAAGTCGCATTATTAATTTTGAAAAAACTTGGTTATCAAGGAGATATTGCTAATAATGGAAAAGAGGTTATTTCCATGGTAAAAAATCAACAATATGATGTCATTTTAATGGATATGCAAATGCCTGAAATGGATGGTTTAGAAACTACTCAGTGGATTCGCAATAATTTACCCGAAGACACCCAACCTCATATTATCGCTATGACTGCCAATGCCTTGACAAGCGATCGAGAAATGTGTTTATCTGCGGGAATGGATGATTATCTTAGTAAACCCTTTGCCTTAGATTTACTCAAACAAAAGTTAAAAGCAATAGATGAATTACACATCAAAAATTATCAAAGTCAAGAATAAATAAACTGTTAATAATTTCCTTATATTTTCGCCACAATTTTCAGGAATAAAATAGTTAAATTTGTTGGTAAATCCTCATTCCTAAAGAGATTAAACAACCTAACAATAAAGTCATAATACTCAACATACTAATAGCAAAACCGGGGAATCTTTTATTGGCTTCTTGATAATATCCCCAAGCATATAATACCCTTCCTAAAATCCAAATTCCGCCTAAAATAGCTCCCCATAATTCGCTAACATAAGAAGAAAAAATCCATAGTATTGGAAAGAATAATATTAGTTGCTCTAACATATTTTGTTGTACTCTTAATGCCCGTTCAAAATTTTCATCACCGCTCATAGCAGGAGCGATTACATTATATTTAAACCTTGCTTTTCCCACATTAAGAATAGTAACAAAATAGACTAATAATGCAGAAACTGTGATAATACTTGCACCTAATAACATTTTTTTACTCCTTTTTTATTTATTTTTATTTTCAATGAATATTATAATTTAAAATTTCAAAATACACTAAACAAAATGTATTCTGATTATGGACTTTACACTTAATAAAAACATTTTCAATTTTCAATTTTCAATTCCCAATTATTTTCTGCTTGAGAAAAAACATATTTTGCTACTATATTAATATCTTCTGGGGTAAGTCGATCGACAAAAGCTGACATATTATTTTTACCATAAGTAACAATTTCTTCGATCGAATCTACAGAATTATAACCATTTTTTTGTAAGGTTTTTAATCGCAAATTTTTACTCCTTCTAATAATATTACTACCATTTGGATGGCATCCTGCACAATTTATAGTAAAGATTTCTCTACCTTGATTAAGTTCGATCGACTGACTATAAACCACAGGAATATAAAGTAAGTTACAGAAACTAAAGATGATCAGACTACAGACAAATATAAATATTTTTTTCATATTAAATATTAATTATTAAGAGATTTTAAATGACAAATTTCTTCTTCTAATTGTTGAATATATTTAGCCTGATTTTTTATCAGAAGATGAGTTGCTATTCTATTTAATAATTCTGGTTTTTTAAAAGGTTTAGCAACATAATCAGAAGCTCCAATATTATAGGCTTCAACTAAATGATGTTCTTCTTGACTAGCGGTTAAAAAAATGATTGGAATATCTTTATATTGTTGATTAGATTTAATTTTTTCGCACACTTCTAAACCATTCATATCAGGCATCATTAAGTCTAGTAAAATTAGATCAGGTTTTAAAACATTTAATCTTTCTAAGGCATCTTTTCCACTTAAAGCAAAACTGGTTTGATAATTTTCTCCCTCTAAAATAAAGGTTAATAATTTTAAATTTTGCTTTAAATCATCGACTAATAAAATTATTGATTCTTCGGGGTTTACTAATGGAGATGAATACATAATGATATTTTACAATACAGGTGCTATAATTTTTTTTCTATTAAAAAATCTGATGAGTTGACAATTAATTAGCCTTATCTTTTTTCCCAACAGATTTAAGATTATCATAAATTTATTTATGATTTTACCCTGATTGCGATCGATCCTTTCCATCAAAAAAGCGAATTATCAAAATTTATTTAACTTCAAAATAAAGATACTTTTAGTAATTTTGTTCTATCAATTAAACTCTTAATATAAAACTTCGATCGAGTGTAAAATGTAGAATATACAATATCATAATTAAAATTGAGCATTTATCATGAAAATTTGATTTTAAATGAACTATTTACCAGATTTTTATTATGGCTATAGGGTAATACTGACAAATTAATAATTAATACTAAACACTAAGAAAACTATTTGTGCAAAAATCCTTTAGGATTGCTATAAATCCAGAATAAGCTATTATTGAAACAAAAAAACGGATAAATTAACTATGGGATACACAAATGTTTTTTCTAAATTAGATCAAGACTTGTCAAATCAAATCAAAACTTTACAAGCGAAACAACAAGAATTATTAGAAAGGAAAAAAAATCTATTAGCAAAAAAACAAAAGATTCAGGGCTTTCTTGCCGATGCTCAAGAAGTTAGAAAAATGCTAGATTCTGAATCAGAATTAATTGAATCTTTACAAATAGAATTATCTAAAATTTTTACTCCTAATAATCAACCTAAATTACCGATTAAAAAAGAAGGTAATCTTACCATGAATTTGGAAGAATCTAACTTACAAAACAAAGAAACTAAAACTTCTCCTCCCCCAAAAAAAGTTAGCCTCCCAGAGGAAGAATCCATCAAAATCTTTCAATTTGTCGATGCTCAAGGCAAAAATACTTCTTTCTAAAATCCTCTCTCCTGTATCCTTTCTCCTAGCTTTATTATTCCTTGATTGTCATCATGGTAGTCGTAATTGTTAATCACTCATTATCGATCGCTTAATGTTAATTTAACTTAAATCCTTTACCCTATAATTGAATTTCTTTTTTGAGAAATCAGAATTTAATATTATAAAAAAATCATTAAGTTAAGTTATCATGACAATCAGCCTCAATTTGATCGGTAGATTTGCCAGTGAAAATGGTTCAGAAATTCCTGCTTTCGACTCCCTCAGTCAACGGTTATTTATCGTAGCGGGAGATGTCATCGAAATTTTAGACTTCTCTAACACCAGTAACATCACCAAAATTGGAGATTTACCCCTTGACACCCAAGCAGTTGGTGAAGGTTTTGCTTTACTACCCAACAGCGTTGCAGTAGGGAAGCAAGGCACTGTCAGTGAAGGAATTATTGCCGTTGCCCTTGCTATTGTGGAAACCGCCACGGGGAATCAACAACGAGGAGAAGTGCAGTTTTTCGACAGTACAACAGGGGAATTTTTAGATAAGCAAACTGTCGGTTTTCTTCCTGATATGGTAGATTTTACCCCTGATGGTACTAAAGTTTTAAGTGCTAATGAAGGTGAGCCTAATGAAGATTATACCTTCGATCCCGAAGGTTCTATTAGTATTATTGATCTGAGTAATGGACTAGCTAACGCTACAGTACAAGAAGCTACTTTTACCGCTTTTAATGATCAAGTTGATGAATTAAGAGCTTCTGGAGTGCGTATTTTTGGACCTAATGCCACTGTAGCTCAAGATGTTGAACCTGAATATATCGCTTTTTCTGGGGATGGTAGTAAGGCATGGGTAACGTTACAAGAAAATAATGCCGTTGCTGTTGTGGATATTGCCACGGCTACCGTTGAAAGTATTGTACCTTTAGGCTTTAAAGATCATAGCTTAGAAGGTAATGGTATTGATCCGAGCGATCGAGATGATGTTATTAATATTCGTAACGTGCCAGTTTTTGGGATGTATATGCCAGATTCGATCGCATCCTACACTGTCAATGGTCAAACTTACTACGTCACAGCTAACGAAGGAGATGCCAGAGTTCGCCCTACCGGCGATGGTATTTTAGATGGTTTTGATGAAGGGGATATTTATAACGAAGAAATTAGACTTGGAAATGATGATTATATTCTTGATCCTGTTGCCTTTCCTAATGCTACAGAATTAAAAGAAAACATCAATTTAGGTCGTTTAACGGTTACAAATACTTTAGGTGATACCGATGGCGATGGTGACTTTGACGAAATTTATGCCTTTGGAGCTCGATCATTTAGTATTTGGGATAGTGAAGGTAATCTCGTTTTCGACAGCGGAGACGATTTAGAACGTATTACCGCTCAAGCCTTCCCTGATTACTTTAACGCTAGTAACTCTAATAATAACTTTGACGATCGCAGTGATAACAAAGGACCTGAACCAGAAGGGGTAACAGTTGGTAAAATTAATGGGCAAACCTATGCTTTTGTCGGTTTAGAGCGTATCGGTGGAGTAATGGTGTATAACTTGACTAATCCTGAGACTCCCGAATTTGTTCAGTATATCAACACCCGTGACTTTGAAGAAGACCCCGAAACCAACTTAACCGATTCTGGTGCTGAAGGTTTAATCTTCATTTCTGCCCAAGATAGCCCTAACGGTAAACCCTTGTTAGTCGTATCAAACGAAACCAGTAATACAACCACTGTTTTTGAGATCGAAGTACCCCAAACTAACTTTACTTTACAACTACTTCACGCTTCGGATCAAGAAGCAGGTATCCCTGCCTTAGAAGATGCCATCGGTTTTTCTGCGGTAATGAATGCCCTAGATGCCCGTTATGAGAATACTCTGAAACTCACTTCTGGTGACTTATTCATCGCAGGACCTTTCTTTAATGCTAGTCAAGATATTTATGGACAACAAGGCATTGCAGACATCTTAGTTCAAAACGCTTTAGGTTGGGATGCCGCCGCCGTAGGTAATCATGAATTTGACGCTGGAACTTCTGCTTTCTATAATGCGATCGCACCTGACTTTTTTATTGATGGAGTAGGTATTGATCCAGAAACAGGTTATCTTGGTGCATTATTCCCCTACTTATCTAGTAATTTGGATTATTCTACCGATAGCTCTAACTTGAAAAATTTAGTAGTAGAATCTGGTCAAGCACCTTTACCTAATAGTTTAACCGAAAGCGTGGTAATTGATGTTAATGGTGAACAAGTTGGGGTAATTGGTGCAGTTGTGCCTTATCTTCCTCAGATTGCTAATATCGGTGGTATCACCATGTTAACTGATCCTACCAGTCGAGACATTGAGGTTAACGCTCAAAATTTAGCAGATAATATTCAACCCTTTGTGGATGAGTTAGTAAGTCAAGGTATCAATAAAATTATCTTGATGACTCACTTACAACAGTTTGAGATGGAACAGGCTTTAGCTACTAAGCTCAGTAATGTTGATATTATCATGGGTGGTGGTTCTCACCGTGTCATGGCTAATGATGATGATATTTTGCGTGATGACGAAACTCAAACTCCTCCTGAGTTGTTGCAACCTTATCCTCAAGTCTTCCAAGATGCTGATGGTAATGATGTTTATTTAATCAATACTGGAGCTAATTATCGTTATTTAGGGCAGTTAATCATTGAATTTGATCCCGAAGGTCAAATTATCGAAATTGGCGATGAAAGCGGTACTTTTGCCACAGATATTGAGGGTGTCGATCGACTTTACGAAGAAGATATTACCACTTTTGACCAAGTAAAAGAAGTTGCTAATCCAGACGTAGTGGCAGTTGTGGATAATGTTGGTGACTTCATCAACAGCAAAGACGGCAATATTTTTGGGAATACAGAAGTATGGCTTAACGGTTTTCGTTCTGATGTGCGCACGGAAGAAACCAACCTCGGTAACTTAACCGCCGATGCAAACCTTTGGTATGCTCAACAATACGGTTTAGAAGTGGATATTTCCGTAAAAAATGGAGGCGGTATCCGAGATCAAATTGGGGTATCCTTTATTGATGGTGGCACAAACGAGTTAGTACAATTACCTCCCCAAGCTAATCCCGCCGTAGGTAAAGAAGAAGGAGACATTTCTCAATTAGACATTGAAAACTCCCTTCGTTTTGACAATAAACTCTCTGTTGCGGATATTTCTGCCCAAGGCATCAAAGACTTAGCAGAGCATTTTGTGGCACAATGGGCGCAAGGTGTCACCCCCGGACAATTCGGGCAGATTGGCGGTTTTAGCTTTAGTTTTGATCCTGATAATACTCCTATTGAGTTTACCCGTGATGAAGATGGTGATGCCACTGGGGTAGAAGTCGCAGGGGAAAGAATCCAAAACCTCGTCTTAAACCGTGAAGATGGTACAACAGAGGCGATCGTACTCGATGGGGAGTTAGTGGTTAATTCCGATCAAACCTATAAAATGGTGATTCTGGACTTCTTAGCAGGTGGAGGAGACAGTTATCCTGCTTTCTACTTTGAGAATGTAGTCAGACTTGATGAGTTAACTGCTGATAACTTACCAAATAATTCTAATTTGCCCATTGGTGGTGAACAAGATGCTTTAGCGGAGTATTTAGCTGAATTTCATCCTACTGCTGAAGAAGCCTTTAATCAACCTGACACTCCCATTTCTGAAGACACTCGCATTCAAAACCTCAACTTCCGTGAAGATTCTCTATTAGATAACCCTGTTACCATCAACATCGGTAATAACGGCGGTACATTCGACTTCGGTAGTCGTACTAATGGTTTAGTAATTGTTGGTGGGGACGGAGACGATAATATTACTACGGGTTCAGGGTTCGATCGAATTATCCTTGGCGGTGGTGACAATATCGTTAATGCTGGTGCAGGAGATGATGTCATCGTCAGTAGTGGATTAGATGGATTTGATAACCAGATTGATGGAGGAGAAGGCTTCGATACCGTAATCTATGATGGTGTTTTTGCAGACTTTCCCATTAGTGTCGAAAATGGTGTTGTCACCGTGGGCAGTAACACTGATACCCTAATCAATATTGAACAACTACAATTTAACGATCGTACGGTATTAGTAGAAGACTTAATTATTGATCCTACCGATCCTTTATTAAATGATCAAATTTATCGTTTCCGTACAGGAAATGGTACTTATCTTTATGTAGGTGACGAGGAAAAACAAAGAGTTTTGCAAGGTAACTTCGGATTTGTGGAAGAAGGAGAAGCCTTTAAAGTTTCTTTTGAAGCTCACGACGAGTTAATCCCTATCTATCGTTTCCGTAATAGTAACCTCGCTGGTGCTTATCTGTATGTAGGGGAAGCCGAACGCCAAAGCCTGTTAACAGGTAATAATTTTGGTTTTGTACAAGAAGGTTTAGCCTTCTATACCTATGGTGCAGATACCCAAAAAGGCGAAGATATTTATCGTTTTTCTACTGTACCCGGAGGGTATATTTTTGTAGGAGAAGCCGAACGTCAAAGCATCCAACAAAATTATTCCAGCTTTAATCAAGAGGGAATTGCTTTTGAAGTTCTAGCTTAAATCTAACTAATAATTTAAAAGTAGGGTGGGCATTGCCCACCTTTTTTCTTTAAGGATTGCTGAATCAATAATTTAATTTTTTCTCTCGCAAAGACGCAAAGGGGTTTCAGTCAAATCAATAATTTCTCTACAGGAAAAAAACTAAGCTAAGAGTTCTTTTTTGACGGTTTCATTAGCACGAAATCCCACTAAAACAGCTTGATTCTCTTTTACAAATAATGGTCTTTTTAAGAGCATAGCATCTTTAGCAAAGGCTTCAATCCATTGTTGATCTGTCCATGTCTTTTTTTCTTCCCCCAAGGCACGATAAGATAAACCTGAAGTATTGCGCATGGATTTTACTCCTAATGATTTTACCCAAAGTTCGATCGAATCTTGTGAGGGAGGATTTTCTTTGGTGTTAATAAATTCATAATTTATCTGATTATCTTTTAACCATTGAATGGCTTTTTTGCAAGTGCCACAGTTAGGAATACCATATACTAATAAAGTCATTTTTATTGCTGTCAGATATAATATATTTAGTATTAATTATAATCGATAATCTTATTTTTATTTTAAACTTTGTATTTTCTCATTAAAATCTATGAAAATTACTCCACAAAAAACTCTCATTATTTTCCTAATATGTATTTCTTTAATTAGCTTAACTTTAGGTTTAAAAACCATCGCTCAATCTACAAATCATCAAGCACAAAACAATATGAATACTAAAAAAATAATTAATTCACAATTATTAAATAGTAATCAAAAATTTGCTTTTAAGTTATTTAATCAATTAAATAATGAAGAAAATTTATTGATTTCTCCTACTAGCATCGCCATTGCTTTAACTCTATTATACAATGGTGCTGATGGTGTCACTAAACAGGAAATGGCACAAACTTTGGCAATTCAAGGCATTACTTTAGATGAGGTTAATCAAGGTTATCGAGATTTACAACAATTATTAACTAATAATAATGATATAGAACTTTCGATCGCAAATTCTCTCTGGATAAGAAAAGATTTCCCCATCAAACAAACTTTTATTGATAACAATAAAAAATATTTTAAAGCTGAAGTTTCTACCCTAGAATTTAAACATCCTGAGACAACAAAAACTATTAATAGTTGGGTAAATAATGCGACTAAAGGCAAAATTTCCGAAATTATTGATTCTGTAAAACCCGATGATGTTTTATTTTTAATTAATGCTATTTATTTTAACAGCAATTGGCAGAAACAATTTGATAGTAAATTAACCACAAAACAACCTTTTTATCTTGAAAAAAACAAAACCATAGATTATCCTTTAATGTCTCAACGAGGAAATTTTAGTTACTATGAAAACAAAGATTTTCAATTAATTAACTTACCCTATGGGAAATCTGGGGCTATGAGTATGTATATTTTATTACCCCAAAAAGATGTTAATTTAAGCACTATAACTACTAGATTAAATGAAAAAAATTGGCAACAATGGTTATCTAATTTAAGTAATAAAGAAGGGTTAATTGCCTTACCTAAATTTACTTTAGAATATAAAGCTGAATTAAATGATACTTTAAGCAATTTAGGCATGAAAACTGCTTTTAATAATGCAGATTTTAGTAACCTAACAGCAGAATCGATCGTTGTCAGTGAAGTTAAACATAAAACTTTTATTAATGTTGATGAAAAAGGTACAGAAGCCGCCGCCGTAACTTCTATCGGTATTCGAGCAACTTCTATGCCCATAGATTCGCCTTTTCAAATGATAGTTAATCGTCCTTTTTTATACGTTATTCAAGATAATAATACTGGTACAATATTATTTATGGGTACTATCAATCAATTAGAAATTTCTATGATTCCTAAATCTAATTAATCATTTTTTGTCATTGTGAGTTGACGAAGCAATTTCATTCAAAATGTAAAATGTAATAAGGACTTAGGTGTTAATTCATAACTCACTGTGTAATAAATTACACAGCTAATATTTTACATTCAATAAATTGAACTCTATCACAATTTCGATCGAAATCCTAGAGATTAACGTCTCTAGTTACGATAAGAAGCAATCTTCCGAATTGACTTAAAAATGTTGGGTTTTATTCTTCAATCCAACCTACAATGGATATGATTGTTAAAGTTAAAACTATCAAAAATTATGGATAATTTAAGCATTGAACAATGTTATCAAATATTGAAACTAAATGATCAAGCTACTTTAGAAGATATTGATCATAGTTATTATAAGCTCATCGGTGAAAAATTAAAATCAGGGAATAAAGAGGATATAAATACTCTAAAACAAGCCTATAGTCAATTAAGAGAATATTGCCAAAATCAAGAGAATAATAAACAAGAAAAAGAGGAAAAAAAATATCAAAACTTTCTTACTAACAGTCTAAATCAAGATTTAAAAAATATCGGCATTAGAGTTAAAGTTAAATCTTTTCCTAATCATTTAGAAGTTATTATTAAAAATGTTAAAATAAGTAAAAAAATATTGACAATTAAGTTAATTTATGATAGCTTTAATCATATTTTAAAAGATAGTGAACAGGATGTAGTTATCTCTAGTATCGATAGTAAAAATAACTTAATTTGGCAAGATAAAATTAAAATTTGTACGGGAATTTATGCCCATAATGCGGGAAAGTATAACACGGAAATTCTCTTAAAAGAAGCGGAAATTACGACTAATCTTTATGGTTTACCTATGGCTTTTTTGATTGCTTTTGCCATTAATTTTATCAATCCTTTGGCATGGTTTATTAGTATGTGGGTTCATGAATTTGGTCACGCTACAATCGCATGGTTTTCGGGTTATCGGGCTATGGTAACATTCGCTGGAACAATTATCTCGTTCGATCGATCTTTATTCGTCTATTTTGGTATTTTAATATTAATTGGTTTAACCTTTTATAGCGGATGGAAAGAGCAGAAAAAAATGACAATGATTGTTTGTTTAATTTTAGCTATAATGCAATTTATTTTAACGTGGAAAACTTCTTATTCCACCTATCAAATGTTGTTATATTTTGGCGGTATTGGCGGAGAATTTTATTTAAGTGCCTTATTAATTATCGCTTTTTATTGGCGTTTACCTGAAAAATTTTATTGGGAATTTTGGCGTTTTTTTGCCTTAATAATAGGGGCGACAACATTTTGGGGAAATTTTACAAAATGGCATCGTATTGGTAAAGGAAAAGCTGATATTCCTTGGGGTACATTTTGGGGAGGTAGAGGGGATTCTGGAGGAGACTTAAATGTTTTAAATAACGAAGTGGGCTGGAGTGCAGATCAAATTATTAATACTTATAACACCCTAGGATTTATTTGTTTTTCAATAATTATTGGTACTTATGTATATTATTTATGGAAAAGTAATCCTATTTTTAGACTACAAATTAGTCGCTTTTTTTCTTAATTTACAAAATCTAATTCGATCGAGCATAATCAAAATAAATTAATTAGGTTAGAATAAATTAGGATTTACCTATCCCTAACGAAAATCATACTTTGGGAGATTGCTTCAGATTGCTTCGTACCTCGCAACGGAAAGCTCCTCACAATGACATTTTACAGTGCATAAGTCCAGTAAATAAAATTATTTCTAATAAATGCTATGAATAAATCAATTATAATTGTTTCTGGTTTATTAGCCAGTTTGGTACTTCCTACCTCCGTGAGAAGTGAAAACATAGAACATTTGAACCAACTATTAAGCACAAAACAATGTGAAAATTGCGATTTAAGTAACGTTGGTTTAGTCATGGGTAACTTAATGGGGGCAAATTTACGAGGTGCAAACTTAGTCGGGGCAAATTTAAGTCGTGCCAATTTAACAGGGGCAGATTTAAGGGGAGCAAATTTAACGGGCGCTTCTTTTTACGGGGCAAATTTAACTGGGGCAAATCTTTCTCAGGCTGTTGTTAATAATACCGATTTTAGAACCGCTTATGTACAAGGAGTTATCCTAGAAAATACAGATATTTCCACCGCCCATATACAAGGAGTTGTTGGTATTCCAGAAACCGCAGGTAGTGCAGAACAATTTTATATCTGGGGAGTTGCCGAAGACAAAAAAGGCAATTATCAAGGTGCGATGACATATTATACTCGATCGATCGACCTGAATCCAGAGTTTGCCGAACCCTATTTAAGTCGTGCTGTAATCAAATCTCGTTACGGAGACACAAATAATGCCCTTGAAGACGCACAAAAAGCCGAAGAATTATTTAAACTACAGGAAAATTCTGACGGCTATATTTTATCCAATCGTTTTATCCAGTCAGTAAAAGCGCGTGCAGAAGCAGAAAAAAATGGAGGAAATCAAGGTAGCCCTCAATTCGTGCAAATGTTTAACTCCGTTGCACCTTTATTGTTAAAACTATTTATCCCTTAAAAATTTTTGCCTAAATTATGATAGTTTTTATAAAATGACTAAAAACCGAATGCTAATTGTTTATGTCATTACCAGAAACGATCGTACAAGTAACTATTATCAGTCAATGTTGGCAAAAAGGACAAATTGAAGGACAAGTAAAAGCAGGTACTTATGAATGGTATTTTCGCTGGTATTTTCTCATGGGCAAATTATCAGTTAATCCTACCCTTGGACGCAGTTTAATTCAAGAGCCTTTATCTCGTTTTTTAGAAAAATATGATTATCAATTAGAAGTAGGAGGAGACTATCAATTTTCTTTAAGAATGAAACTATAGTTAAGCAAATAGAGTTAATAAATTTAATTAAAATATAATTATTTATACAAAATATAAAAAATAAGGCTCTTCTACAGTAGTGATGATAAATTAGTAGGAAATAAAAGCTATAATTTTTATTAAATAAGGCTTACACTAAAATCAAAATCTAATTTTTATAAATTATTAATTTTGAAATTCTCTGTTGTCTTTTGCCTTTTGCCTACCTTCATCAATAATTTATCATACTCAAAGTAGAAGAACCAAAATAATATATAAGAAAAATACCTTAAATTCTCAATTAATTTTTATCATAAAAAAAACAGAATAAATATCTTAAAGCAAAATATGGATCATCTGAATGAAGACTTACAAAATAAATTTTTAAATTTAATTAATCAAAGAATAGGTATTAGTATTCGTCAAAAAGACTTAAATAATTTTGCAAAAAATATTTCTCAAAGAATGAATGCTAATAAAATATCTTTGGCATCAGATTATTATAAATTATTAACGGAAAATACTAGAAGATGTAATGAAGAATGGCAAAAATTAGCCATAGTATTAACTAACTTAGAGAGCTATTTTTTTAGAGATAAAGGACAAATTAAAATCTTAGAAAATTATGTTTTTCCTGAGTTAATTAAGAAAAATTATTCATCAAAAAATCTGAATATCATTAGTGCTGGTTGTTCTACGGGAGAAGAAGCCTATTCTTTAGCAATTTTAGCCTCAGAAATTATTGGCAATATTCACCAATGGAATATTAATATTTCGGGATTAGACCTTAATTTAGATGCTTTAGAAAAAGCAAAAAAAGGTATCTATGGTAATTGGTCATTACGCAGTATGTCTCAAGAAAAAAAAGAGCGTTATTTTAAACAAAATAATGAGCAATATGAGATTTTACCCGAATATAAAAAAATGGTAAGATTTCATTATTTTAACTTAGTAAATGATTCATGGGATCAACTAAATCCGTCTCCAGACAACATCGATTTGATTATTTGTCGTAATGTTTTCATTTATTTTGATACAGAATCTATCCATAAAGTAGTAAATAAATTTAAGAATATTCTCAATATTTCGGGATTTTTAATGACTGGTCATGCAGAAGTTGATAGTTCTAAAGTTTCCCATTTTCAGGCTCAAAGTTTCCCTGAATCTCTCGTTTATATCTATGATCCAAATCAAGTAAAAAAAGTATCTTTTTCTTTTACTCAATCTAAAAATTCTGTATCTGAAAATAAAGTTTTATCGAAAGAAATTAATAATATTTCACCTATTTTAATCCCTAAAATAAAGCCTTTACCTACTAATAATTTTACTCCTTCGATCGAACCTCTTTATACCAACAATACTTTTAACAATACATTACAAAATTTAACTTCAAATCCTCCTACTTCTACACCAATAACGAAAAAAATTGAGGAAAATTTATTATTTATTGAAACGTCTAAATTAATCAAACAAAAATCCTATAAGAGTGCGATCGAAAATACGAAAAAGTTAATTCAAGAATATCCAAAAAATATCTTACCCTATCAAATGATGGCGGAAATTTATGCCAATATGGGAGAGTATTTAGAAGCGGAAAAATACTGTAATTTAGCCTTAAAAATAGATTCCTTTGCGGTTTATCCCCACTATATTTTAAGTAACTTAGCCGATGCTCAAGGCAACTTAGAAGAAACAAAAAAACTCTTGAAAAAAATTATTTATTTAGACTCTAATTTCATTTCAGCATATATTGAATTAGCAAATATTTATCAGTTAGAAAATGACGTTTCTTTAAGTCAAAAAATGTGGAAAAATTTAAAAGAAGTCTTAAACAAATTACCAGACTCACAAATTATTCCAGACTTAGACAACTTAACCGTAGCACAATTAAAAGAACAACTGAAAACTACCCTAAATTCTATCTAAATTTGTAGTAAGGGTTTTAACCCTTGTGAATTATTGTTGTATCCCATTAACCGCCTTGCAATAAATTGACAAGGCTAATAGCTACCGTCTGCTAAAGCGACTCAATTATTCATTCTCAATTCTGCATTTTCAATTCTTCATTGATAATTTCCACTGTACCTTTAACACCATTTAACCGCACTAATTGACCATTTTGTAAAATATCTGTAGCGTGGTTAATGTCCATTACCGCAGGAATACCATACTCTCTAGCGATAATCGCACCGTGGGAGAGTTTTCCTCCAACTTCGGCAATTATGCCTCCAGCTTGGGCTAAAATAGTTGACCAACCTGAGTCGGTATGGGGTACAACTAGAATAGTATCAGAATCGATATTTTCTGTGTCAGTGAGGGTTTTCAATATCTTAATTTTACCTTCAACAATTCCAGCGCTGGCGCCGATACCTTGAAGACAAGAATTTGTCAGGGTGGGAGTGTATTGGTAGGTTAAATCGATGTGGGGAGGTTTACCATATATTAGGTAAGGAATAGTGGTTATTTTTTTGCTTTCTTCCCATTCCAATTTCCTTTCTTTTACGATATTAACTATGTTTAATTCTTGATTTTTTTGGATAATATAATCTTTTATTTCTGCTAATTTTAAAAAGAATATATCGTTTTCTTGATTTAACCTATTTTCTGTCAATAGTTTTTTATCTAAAGCAAGGAAACTATAACGTAAATGAGCTAAAAATTGGGAGTAAATTGTGCTAACTTTTCCTTTTAATTCTAGTCTTTTTTGAACTGTATTAACTTTCCATTTATCCTTTTTTTTCTCTAGTTTTGTAATACTTGATTCGGTAAAATTATCCCCCACAAATTTAGTAAATATTATCTTCATTTGCTTAGAATTTTCACGCCAACGAGGAACAGATATATCGGTAGCAACTTCACTTAAATAACCGTATTTATCTAAACATTTTTCTAAGTTTTGTAAAATAGATTCCCCTTCATTGGTTTCTGTTAAATAGGCAAAAAAAGCAGCGTAATTAGTTAAGTCGATCGAGGCTAATTCATCTTTAGACAATAGTTTTCGGGCATCGATCGCAATTTTTTTGAGATCATTAATAGAGGCAATTTCGGGAATGTTGCGATAGTCTAATTCTTCGGGTAAAACCTTTAATATTTTTTGTCTTAAACTATAGCTTAAAGGAGCAAAAATACTATAGTAAGTGGCTTTTTTTAAGGTGGTTAAAATATCATCTATTCTTCTTAACAAATCCTGATAAGATAAACTATGAGGATCAATTTCTGTCAATTCATCCAATAAAGGGTTAAAATGTCGATCGAGATCATAATTAAATCGATTGTGCAACTTCCATTCATGATTTAATAAACGCCATAATCCGAATAAATTAATGAGAGTAGTAGATAAGGGAGGCTTAGTAAATTTAGCACCACGGGTAAGAAATTCTAAACTCTCAGGAGGCAACCCCATGCGCTTAAAAATTTCCCCTAAAAGAGTGGCATTAAAATAGGCTCGATGATAGTGTAAAGTAGCCGTTTTACCAAAATCTAAATTCTGAGCTTTTTTTCCTAAAACAATAGTAAAAATATCACCCCAAACACCACAGGTAAGAGGTTGATTAATTGACCATGTTAAAGGACATATTACACCCGGTATCACTTCTGAGGCAATTTTTCTTGTCCATAATGGTTGAAGGTTAGTAATAGGACGAGTTTGCAATAACCAAATTTTTTCACCGTCATAAGTCCATTCTATATCTTGAGGTTGCCCTTGGCATAAATTTTCGATTTCCCTCGCCATTTTTGCCACTTCTATCAAGACTTCTCTAGGGGTATTACCTTCCCCTTGTAAAGTTTCATCGGGGAAGTAAACTCGATATGCTTCGGGGGTAACTTCCCCTGAGACAACTTGAGTAGCCAATCCGGCTAAGGCTTCGATGCACACACAATCTTCTAGTTGATTTACAGGGTCTCTACTAAAAACTACACCAGAATATAAACCTTGTATTTGTTGCTGTACGATAACAGCCATACCTTGAGCTTTTTCTTGATTACCTTGACGATAATTAAGTGCGATCGAGCTATCATAGGAAGATAAACAAGCAATGATAGCCTGTTGCAAACTATTTTTATCCGTCACATTGAGAAAACTATCATAAATTCCTGCCGCCGAAGCCGTCAAAGAATCCTCATCTAAAGCGCTCGATCGAACTACCAAGGGATTACTTAAAGAAGGTTGTAAAAAATCACAGAGTTTAAAAACATCATCCCCAGCTTTGATTACCCACCCTTGGGGTACATCATAACCCCATAGAGACAAAAGAGATAAATTACTTGCTTTAGCGCCCACTTGACGAGGATTTAAGACATCATTTAAACTGAGAATACCGTTATCACCCCTAAAAAAACGAAACACCTTAGCAGACTCCCCATTAACTTGATTAGAACTTAATTGTAGATCATCTCCTATATTTTGGTATATCCAGATTAAAATACTAGCAAGTACGATCGTGCTTAAAACATAAATACTATCATGAATTTTTAGTGCTGACAAGATTACTACCATCAACACCAAAACCCCAACTCTACCGCTTTGCTTCTCACGCCAGATAGTAAAATTCACTCCCCCCAACAAAGCAATTAATAAGGAAGCTAGAGGATTATGAGTCACAATTCCCCAAGTGACATTCGTAGCTCCTGCCCCTTTACCCCAAAAAAAGCGCCCCAAGACTAAAGCAATAATAGCGACAATTTCCCAAGTTGAACCGAGAGGAAAGAAAAGCCTAGTTAAAAGCACTACAGCAATACCTTTTCCTGCTTCCGACAATACCGCCAAGATACCTGCCAATTTTCCCCCGTGATAAAAAGCCGCCGACACCGAAATATTACCCGTGCCTAATTTCTTTAAATCCTTCCCTGATACTGCATAGGTAAACCAATCAATAAGAGGAATTGCGCCAATTATAGGAGAGACGACAAGAATAATGGACATTCCCCAAACCTGTGTTAAAGTCATATCGATCGAATATATATAAATTATTAACTATAATTTAATTTTAAAGAAAGCCTGATTGAGTTTCTTAATTACCTTTTGCCATTCAATTATCGGATAATTTCGTCAATCTTTGCGTTTTTTGCTCCTTTCCGTGATAAAATATCGTGACTTAAAAATATGAGAAAACCAAGATCAAAAACAAATATAAGTAAGTATTTTTTAGGATTATTAAGTATATCTAGCCTATTTTTATTACCTAATTCAGCTAAAGCAGATAGCCCTTTAACCAGTACAAATATTGCTAATTACTATCAAGATATTGAGATTATTTCCACAGCACAAAAGACGAAAATAATCGATGAAAAAATATTAAAGTTTTTATTAAGTAAAGCACCTTTAGATGAAAAATCAGCAGTAATTAATGCTTTAGGATGGAATTTTGAAGGACAAAATAATAGTTATTTATTCTTAGAAGGTTTCGCTAAAAGTAAAGGTTTAAAAATAAATGATTTAACCATCGAACAGCTTAGTTATTCAGATAAATTTGTTTTAGGTTATCTCTTAGCCATGGACGATTACTTAAATTTATCACCTCTCGATCGAAATAGTTCAATCTCTTTATTTAAGATAACTCCCTTAGAATTATTAACCTCAGTAGCCTTAGAATTACCTGATAATTTTACTGCTCATTTTATTCGTGCTTTGGTAGAAGGACAAAATAATTTATCTAACCCAGAATCATGGTGTAATATTTATCAAATTCATCAATTAGTTTTGAATCAATTTCCTTTATCCGAAAGAAATTTACGACCTTTAGCAGTAGAAAATATTATGGATTATATTAATCTTTATGGTGAATATTGTCAAGGAAAAACACCTTAGTTGAAATACTTTTTTTCGTTCATCATTGACTACATTTAGTGCAAAAAGGCTTGAAACTCTTACTCCGAAAAAATAAAATATCCTCCTGTCTTCCTGTCTCCCTGTCTTCCTGTCTCCCTCTCTCCCCATTCCCCTAATTAAAGGTACGGAAAACTACACTACCAGAAAACGATCGCTTCCCTCACTATAGAAATAGGAAATTAATAATTGAATATTGACAGTTAACAAATAAATTTTAAAATTGCTAATTATCAATGATCAATCTTTAATGTATAGAAAATTATATATAATAAAAGGAAAAAAAATATATGGGAAAAGTCGTAGGTATAGATTTAGGTACAACTAACTCTTGTGTAGCAGTAATGGAAGGCGGAAAACCAGTAGTTATTGCTAATGCTGAAGGTTTTAGAACCACACCTTCTGTAGTTGCTTATGCTAAAAATGGCGATCGATTAGTCGGGCAAATCGCTAAACGTCAAGGGGTAATGAATCCCGAAAATACCTTCTATTCCGTTAAACGTTTTATCGGTAGAAGATATGATGAAGTTACCAACGAAACCACAGAGGTATCTTATAAAGTATTAAATGTTGGTGGCAATGTCAAAATAGATTCTCCTTCTCAGGGTAAACAATTTTCTCCTGAAGAAATTTCTGCTCAAGTTTTGCGCAAATTAGTGGAAGATGCTAGTAAATACTTAGGGGAAACTGTCACCGAAGCCGTAATTACCGTACCAGCTTATTTTAATGATTCTCAACGTCAAGCGACTAAAGACGCTGGAAAAATTGCGGGGATTGAAGTAAAACGTATTATCAACGAACCTACTGCGGCATCTTTAGCCTATGGCTTAGATAGAAAAAGTAACGAAACCATCTTAGTATTTGACTTAGGCGGAGGTACATTTGACGTTTCTGTATTGGAGGTGGGAGACGGTGTATTTGAAGTTTTGTCAACCTCTGGGGATACCCACTTAGGAGGAGATGACTTTGATAAAAAAATTGTGGACTTCCTCGCCGAAGATTTTAAAGGCAAAGAAGGCATTGATTTACGCAAAGATAAACAGGCTTTACAACGTCTTACCGAAGCCGCCGAAAAAGCGAAAATAGAACTTTCTAGCGTGTCTCAAGCAGAAATTAACTTACCCTTCATTACCGCTACCCAAGACGGACCTAAACACTTAGAATTAACTTTAACAAGAGCTAAATTTGAGTCTTTATGTTCTGATTTGATCGATCGATGTGCTATTCCTGTACAAAATGCGCTCAAAGATTCTAAACTCAGCGCTAGTGATATTGATGAAGTTGTTTTAGTTGGTGGCTCAACTCGTATTCCTGCTGTCAAAGAAGTAGTTAAAAAAGTTCTTGGAAAAGAGCCTAATCAAACCGTTAACCCCGATGAAGTGGTAGCTGTGGGAGCGGCTATTCAAGGAGGAGTTTTAGCAGGAGAAGTCAAAGATATTCTCTTATTAGATGTATCCCCTCTTTCTTTAGGTGTAGAAACCCTCGGCGGTGTAATGACCAAAATTATCCCCAGAAATACCACCATCCCCACCAAAAAATCGGAAACCTTCTCTACAGCAGTGGATGGACAAAGTAACGTGGAAATCCATGTTTTACAAGGTGAGCGTGAATTTTCCAAAGATAACAAGAGTTTAGGTACTTTCCGTTTAGATGGTATTCCTCCTGCTCCTCGTGGTGTACCTCAAATTGAAGTTATCTTCGATATTGATGCTAACGGTATTTTAAACGTAACTGCTAAGGACAAAGGTACTGGTAAAGAGCAATCTATTAGTATCACTGGTGCTTCTACTTTACCCGATGATGAAGTCGATCGTATGGTGAAAGAAGCGGAAGCTAATGCCGCCTCCGACAAAGAAAGACGGGAGCAAGTAGAGCGTAAAAACCAAGCGGATTCTTTAGTTAATCAAGCAGAAAAACAATTAAGCGAATTGGGTGATAAAGTGTCTGGTGATGATAAAACTAAAGCCGAAGACTTAATTAACCAACTTCGTGATGCCGTTGCTCAAGACGATGATGAGAAAATTAAAACCGTCATGCCTGAATTGCAACAGGTACTATACACCATCGGCACTAACATTTATCAACAATCTGGTGGTGCAACCCCTCCGGGGGCTGATTCCACAGGTGGCGGTGATACTGGAGCAAAAACTGGTGGTGATGATGTCATCGATGCTGAATTTTCTGAATAATTTGTTTGATTAGACATCGACAATACCTCTCGTAGAGGTGTAAAATTTTACGCCTCTACAACAACCTCAGTTCGACATAAAGAAAATGATGAAAACTAGACAGGTGGACAAGTGGACAAGTGGACAGGGAGAAAAATTCTCAATATTTGATGTACTTTTGAGAGAATTTTATTCATTCATCAGAAATACAATCTTCCTGTCTTCCTGTCTTCCTGTCTTCGGAGTCTTCCAAGTCAGCCCTCACCTATTTTTATATCGAACTCAGGTCACTCAGGTGAACTCAATTTTTCTTGGACTTAATCGGACTTAAAATATTATTTAAGATTCTTAATTGCTCTGCTGTACCCATACAAATTAAAGAATCTCCCGCTTCTAAAACACTATCCCCAGTAGGTCCAGCTATCAACCTACCATCACAACGACGAATAGCCACCACTAAAGCGCCTGATTTAGCCCTTAATTGAGTTTCTGCTAAAGTTTGACCAATACAAGGACAATTATTTTCATCTAATAAACATTCTTCTAAATAAAAAGCCCTTTCTCCACCACTGAGAATACCATCAACAAAATCCATTATTTGAGGGCGTAAGGCGGCGGCGGCTAATCTTTTTCCTCCCGTAATATAGGGAGAAACAACCGCATCGGCTCCGGCTCGTTCTAATTTCTTTACCGCTTCTTCCGTACTAGCTCTGGCGATCGCACGAATATTCGGATTAAGAGCTTTAGCAGACATAACAGTATAGAGATTATCTGCATCAGAACTAAGAGCTGCTATAATACAAACAGCATTTTCAATTTTTGCTAATAACAAATATTCATCTAAAGTAGCATCCCCTTGAAGCACTAAATATCCTTGTTGTTGGGCTTTTTCAATCTCATCTAATTCTGAGTCAATGATAATAAAAGGGATATTTTCTACGGCAAATTCCCTCGCTACATGACTCCCCGTGCGCCCATAACCGCATAATATATAATGGTTGGATAATTTATCAATCACGTTTCTTTTTTGTCTTAAACGAATACTTTCTCGAAAATAACCCTGTAAAAAAGCCTCGGTAATTCGATTCACTAAATAACCGATGACGATAATCCCCATTAATATTAGCACCATGGTGAATAATCGAGATCGATCGTCCAGAGGATTTACTTCCCCAAAACCCACGGTAGATAAAGTGATCATAGTCATATAAACAGAATCGATTAATGACCATTCTTCGATTAACCAAAACCAAAGTGTACCAGTGAGAAAGACTATTCCTAAAAGTATTGAACCACCTATGAGTTCTCTTTTGAGTCGTAAATAGTTTTTTTCTAAGGTGGTTTGAGTTACTTTTGATTTTTTAAAGAAAATATCACTCAACTCCTAAATTTATAGATTAATCCTAATTCATTATCTATGATCCATTGTCAATTCTCAATTATTTTTTGTGGGATTTGGACAAAGTTCATTGTAAAATGTAAGTGTAAATTAATAAAAGTCCTATGGTTACACCCCAACCAGTACCTTCAGAAATTATTGAACAAGTTGCAGAATACTTTAATATTTTGAGTAACCCCATGCGTTTGCAAATTCTCAATCTGTTGGGGGATGGAGAAAAATGTGTTCAAGAATTGGTTGAGGAGACTAAAACGAGTCAAGCGAATGTTTCTAAACATTTAAAAATTATGCTACAGGCTGGAATTATTAACCGTCGCCCTGAAGGTACATCGGCTTATTACTATGTGGAGGATAGCCTAATTTTTGAGTTATCTCACCTTGTTTGTAACCGTTTGGCTGAAAAAATTGAAAAACAAGCCCTTCAGTTTCGTAATTTAACTCTTGCTAATAAGATATAGGAGACAGGAGAGAGGAGACAGGAAATAGGAGAAATACTTTATTTTTTTTAAAAACCTTTACAATAAGTTTAATCAATATTTTTTCATAACAAAATAGATACTCTAAGATGACTGTTCAAATTATACTCAATGAACGCCATCGCAAAATTTTACAGGCAACCGTAAAACATTATATTGCGACTGCCGAGCCTGTTGGCTCAAAAACTTTAATCGATGAATATGATTTTAGCGTTAGTTCTGCTACTATTCGTAATGTGATGGGGAAGTTAGAAAAGGCTGGTTTTCTTTATCAACCTCATATTTCGGCGGGGAGAATCCCCTCTGATTCTGGTTATCGTGTTTATGTAGATCAATTAATTGATACTGAAAATACGATGAAATTTCCAGTCGATCGAATCATAAATGATACCATAAAAACGGTTTCTGGTCGTTACGAAATTTTGTTTCAAAAAATCACTAATATTTTGGCAGATTTAAGTGGTTGTATTGCTTTAATTACTTTGCCTCAAATTGCTAGTAATATTCTTCATCATTTGCAACTGGTTCGATTAGCTAATGATCAAATAATGTTAGTCATGGTAATTGACAATTATCAAACGGAATCTATTTTACTTGATAGTCAACAATTAAAGATACCCCATGATGATGATTGTCAGGAAATGATCGATCGAGAGTTAGAAATATTATCTAATTTTTTGAACCACAAATTAAAGGGAAAATCTTTGACAGAAATCAGTAGTTTAGATTGGAGTGAATTAAGTAATGATTTTTTAGTTTATGCTGATTTTATTAATAATTTATTAAATAAAATTAAAGCTAATTATCGTTTATCTAACAATACAACTATTTTGACTCAAGGATTATCAAAATTAGTACAACAACCTGAGTTTGCTCATATAGAACAAATAAAGATTTTACTAAAATTGATTGAAAAAGAACAAGATCAGCTTTTTCCTTTAGTTTTTAATACTCAAGAAAATCAATTATGTCAAAAGGTAAAAATTTCGATCGGCTCTGAAAACCCCTTAGAATCGATGCAATTTTGTAGTTTAATTTCTGCCTATTATTATCAAGGGGAATATCCTGCAGGAAGTGTCGGTATTATTGGACCTACTCGCATCGCCTATGAATATGCGATCGCACTGGTAGAATCCACCGCCGATTATCTATCAAAACAACTGTAAAAAAAATCCTGAAAATAATTTTACTTTGCTCGATCGTTTTTGGGTGTATATTAGTGATCAATCAGCAAATCCTTGGTCAAATAAATAGTCATTTATTTATTAATAAATAAAGCAAAAAATAATCTAATATAATTTTAAAACTATTATCAATAAAATAAAAAAATGTTATTGGGAATTATTTTGATAATTATCGGAATTGTACTTTTTATTATTCGACAAATTCAAGCCAAAGAATTACTAAGTTTACAATCCGCTAGACAAACAAATATCGAGGAATTAATTAGTACAGCTAACTCTATTAGTCAGGAAATAGGTGGAGGAGATTGGCGAGATTATGTCAAAATATGGGGAAAAATAACCGTCAATAAACCTATATTATCAGAACTTAAACAAGAACCCTGTGTTTATTATAAAATGAAAGTACAACGGGAATATGAGGAAAAAGAAATCACCTCTGATAGTAAAGGTAATCGACAAGAAAGAATGGTAAAAAAAACTGAAACTATTTCCGAAAATGTTCGATCGATCCCTTTTTTTTTAGAAGATAAAACTGGTAGAATTATAGTTAATCCTGAAGAAGGAAAAATCGACACTATTAAAATTTTAGATGAATTTCGCAACGAATCCAGCGAAGGAGGAATGTTGCAATTTGGTAACTTTTCTTTGATGTTAAATAATAATTTTTTAAACAGTAGTCGGCGTATATTCGGTTATCGTTATAAAGAATCAATTTTACCCATAGACAGAGAAATATTAGTCATCGGACAAGTTAGTGATGAAACAGGAGATTTAAGGATACATAAACCCTCGAATAATCAAGAAAAATTCATGATTTCCCTCAAAACTAATGAGGCTTTAATTCACAGTTACGGGCAAAATCAACAAAACTTATTTTATGGTTTTATTAGCTGTATTGTTATTGGTATTGTTATAATTTTTATCTCAATGTAATATAGTTAAAAATTATTGATTAATACTAAAAATTATCACTCTTCCCTAGATTTTCACTTTTCTTCTTTAAACTGAGATTATCAGACAATTAAACTATAAGAGGTTAAAATCCATGAGTCAACATTCTTCATCTATTTCTGAGATTTTGGGGACTGTAGGAGCAATTTTCGATGATAATAAGTTTATCCTAGAAACAGACAATGGTCAAATTTCGATCGAAGCCGATATAAGAGATTATCTAGCCTTAAATTTAACCTCTGGAGAAAGAGTAACAGTAAGAGGAAGTTACGATGACAACGATTTCGAGGCGGTGTCAATTATTCGTGAAGATGGTTCTCCAGTACTAACAGCAGATATTTTGGAAAATGATCCCTATGATGATCATAGCAACGATTTAGATGATAATTACCATGACAATAGCAACGATTTAGATGATAATTACCATGACAATAGCAATAATTTAGATGATAATTACTATGATAATAGCAATAATTTAGATGATAATTACCATGATAATAGTAATAATTTAGATGATAATTTTGGAGATGATCTTTTTGGACTAAATAACAATACAAAGGTACGAAATTATATGCACAAAAATATAATCTAAATATTTATAATAAATATTTAAACAAACTAGATATAATCTTCCTTTGAAATTAAAAATGCAAACTTAATAGCTAAAGTTAGTTATCTTTATAACTAAATTCTTCAAAAATTTATGAAAATATTAATCGTAGAAGATGATCTCAGAATTGCTCAGAATTTAGCTGAATTTCTGGGAAAAAAACACTATATTATAGAAATAGCTTATGATGGAGAAACTGGTTATGATTTAGCTCAAATGGGTAATTATGATTTGATTATTCTTGATTTAACTTTACCGAAAATGGATGGTATTACTATTTGTCAAAAATTAAGAAAAAATAAATGTCAGTCATTAATTCTCATGTTAACGGCAAGAGACACTAATTTAGATCAAGTTACTGGTTTAGATGCTGGAGCGGATGACTATATTATTAAACCTTTTGATTTACAATTATTATTAGCAAGAATCAGGGCTTTATCAAGAAGAAATAGTCCCCATTTAACTTCTATTAAAACTTGGGAAGACTTGACTTTAGATACTAATAAATATGAAGTAAAATATCAAGATAAATTAGTTAATTTAAGTCCGAAAGAATATCAATTATTAGAACTATTTTTAATAAATTGCGATCGAACCCTTACTAAAGAAATAATTATAGATCAACTATGGTCAATGGAAGAAATACCTCAAGAAGAAACAGTAAAAGCCCATATTAAAGGAATTAGAAAAAAACTTAAATTAGCAGGATTACAAACTAACATTATAGAAAATATTTACGGTATTGGCTATCGTTTAAATTCCTATGTTTCCTCATAAATTTCAACAAATAAAATCACAATTAATGTTATCTTATCTAGGGATAATGATAGCAATTTTAGGTTCGACAAGTTTAATTATTTATGAAATTATCTCCCATAATTTATTCCGACAATTTGAAAATAATGCTCTAAAAACGGCAACAAATGCAGGATTAATTTTAGATTTAGTCAAACATGAACATGAGGAATATTTTAAACCTAATGATTTCAACCTAACATTAAAAGATTTAATTAATAGAAGTGAAGCAAATATAAATATTGCTAACAATAATGTATATAAAAATAATCCTTATTTTTTTGGTAATCAAGATATATCAATACAATGGTTAAATGAAGAAAAAAAAGTTTTAGTAAAAGAAGGTAATTTAATCATACAATGGGAAGAATTTTCTCCTAGTAAAATAAACAAATATTATGACTATCAAAATAACTTATTTTCCCTTATTTTACCGATCAAAAACCATAAAAATGATCAACTAATTGGCTATATAAAAATTATAGAATCAACAGGTTTTCTCAAAAATAATTTATTTTGGTTGAAAATCAGTCTAATTTTAGGGGGCGGATTCGCCTTAATCTTAACCACTGGTGGGGCATTTTTACTGACAAAACAATCATTACAACCAATTATTGCCAGTTTTCAAGAATTAAAACAATTTACCGCCGATGCTTCCCACGAATTACGCACCCCTTTAACGGTGATTAAAACTTCTGCTGACTTAGTTTTAAATAACCATGAGGAAATAAGTCAAGATAATCTCCATAAAATCAAAACCATCGTTTCTGCTACAGAAGAAATGAATATTTTAGTTAATGATTTACTATTATTGGCGAGAATGGATAAAGAAATCACAGAGAAGGAAAAATTCTTTATTAAACTTCCCCTTGATGAGATTTGTGAGGATTTATTCGACTTACTGGAAGTACAAGCACAATCGAGTCAGATAACTTTAAAATGTGATTTAACGCCAAATTTATGGATTAAAGGTAATGCTTCCCATGTACAAAGACTTTTAACAAATATTCTTAGCAATGCTTTACAATACACCCCAAAAAAGGGCAAAGTAATTTTCACCTTAAAAAAAGAATTACATTGGGCAATTATAACTGTCGAAGATACAGGTATCGGTATCAATTCTCAAGAGTTGAAAAATATCTTTCATCGTTTCTGGCGAGGAGAAGGAGGAAGAAGTCACAGAAAAGAAGGTAGTGGTTTAGGTTTAGCCATCGCAGAAAAAATTGCCATTCATCATGGTGGCAAAATCACCGTAGAAAGTGTTTTATCTCAAGGTAGCACTTTCCGAATTTATTTACCGATAATTGGGTGAACTATCTACACTGAATCAAAGATTACAGTCTCGGCTTCCTACCCAATCAATTGCCAATATAGTTAGACTATATTAGTCTTACATCGAGGCGATAGGCTTTGCCCCTCGTCCCAAAGGTCGTTTACACGGTATCATAGAGTTATATTTAGGGTCTGCTGAAAAAATATGAGGCAAACCCTATTTATGTATATGGCTTGGTTATCACCATTATCCGCCCGTGTGCGGTTGTTCTTGTATTATCATAATTTTCCAAATTATGACAAAATAGAACGTTTATTTTATTGCTTGAGATACTTCCCACACCGAAACGTTTTTGTTTGGGAGAGTGTTTAGGGTGTGGGGAAACCTCTCTCGACATTTAAGCTAATATCAAAATTATTTTCTTCCCTAGATTTTCACTTTTGTTTTTTATACTCTATATTATCAAGTTTAAAATAGGTATTGAATAATGGATAGTAGAGACTTTCGTAAATTACATCGCAAAATTGCCCCAATCGTTTTTTTACCCTTATTTATTACGGCTTTTACGGGAATTTTATATAGAGTTGCAAGAAGTTGGTTTGGTGCATCTGATGAAATTGGGGATATGATTATGTTTATTCATCAGGGAACATATTTAGGCAAAGATTTAAGGGTTTTTTATGTGATTCTTAATGGTTTGGGTTTGACTGCTATGGTAGTTAGTGGTATTGTTATGTCTGGTATTTTCTTTAGTCGTCGTAAAACTTCTGAATAATCACCATGTGTGAATTATAACTTTATTCATGACAAGAAGTAATAAGCAATAAATAACGAGTAATGAGTACAATAATTGAGATTTAAACTATTAAAATTGATTTGTTGTTATTATTTATTAAATTTAATTCCCTTGTCTTATTTACTTTTTCTCCTTCAAAACTCTCAATTATAGATTAATTTCATATATTGAAATATGAGTAAGATATAATGAAATAAGTAAAAAATTTCAGAAAAAAATATGACAACGACGGCGGATGATGTGTGGCAATTGTTAGCAGAGTTAGCAACTGCTCAAAAAGAAACAGAAAGACGATTTCAAGAAACCGATCGAATTTTGAAAGAACAATCCTTAGAAACAGAAAGACGATTTCAAGAAACCGATCGAATTTTGAAAGAACAATCCTTAGAAACAGATAGACGTTTACAAGAAACCGATCGAATTTTGAAAGAGCAATCCTTAGAAACAGATAGACGTTTACAGGAAACCGATCGAATTTTGAAAGAGCAATCACAAAAAACCGATCGACAAATCAAACAAGTAAATCAACAGTTAGGTAAACTGGGTAATCGTTTAGGAGAATTTGTGGAATGGCAAGTACGCCCGGCGGCGGTACGTTTATTTAGAGAGCGTGGGGTTGATGTTCATGAGTTACAATCAGATGTATCGGTTAAAAGAATCGATGGTGGTTTAGAAATTGATTTATTGGTGGTGAATGAGACGGAAGTTGTCTTAGTGGAAGTAAAGAGTAAATTAACTCAACCAGATGTGGATGAACATTTGGAGCGTTTAGAGAAGTTTAAACAATTGATGCCAAGGTATCAAAACATGAAGGCATTAGGTGCAGTAGCGGCGATGGTAGTTACCGATGAGGTGGCAAATTATGCCTATAGTCACGGGTTATTTGTTCTCGCACAATCAGGGGAAAGTATGGTTATTCTTAATTCTTTTGAGTTTCAGCCCAAAACTTGGTAAGACAGAGTTCGATCGAGCATAAATTGTCTTCAAAGAGAATATTTTGTTCAGTTTTCATAATCATAAAATTCCTCAATATACTGATTTTATTATTACTTAAATGATGATTAATTTAAATAATTATTTATCAAGTACGATCGAAAAATAGAAGATAATTTAAAGACAATTTTTTGTTCTATAATTTTCTCTAATAAATATCTATTTTGTAAAGACTCTAAAGCATTAATTAAATTTGTTGACGACAAATCCAAACTTGTTTTTAATTCTTCTCTGGATAAAAGTTTTTCTGAATTACAGAATACCAATACAATTTCTTGTTCTTTTGGGGATAATCTATTAAACAATAACTGTAATTTTATTTCTATCTCTTTAGTAATAATCAATTCTTTTTCTGCTAAAAACTCTCTGACAAAACCATCAAAAATATTATTAATACAATAAATTATATTCTGTAAATAAAATGGATTTCCCTCATATAAAGTCAGTAAATTTAACCAGCTATCTTCATCTTTTAAACCCATATTTTTCAAAAAATTTATATCCTTTAAACCTGATAACTCTAAACATTTAATCGGGTATAAATTACAGTCCAAATACTTCATCTCTTGACATTTTTCTTGACTGATTAAAATAGCATGACTTTGATGATCAGTTTCCATGATTCTCTTGAAAAAATTTTGATAATCTTGGTATTGTGGTTGACATTGTCCTGCTAGTTGATTGGGAATAAATAAATTTTCTAATTCATCAAAAATAAGTAAACATTTTCTAGCTCTTAACAGTTCAAATAATTGATTTAATTTATTATAGCAATAAGGAATCATTTGTGAGAAAATACTAAAAACAATTAGTAAGAAAAATTGTGAAAGAATTAGACCAGTTTATCGAATCAAATCCAGATTCTAGAGAATTAAAAAGGGCATTAGCAGTCAGAATGACCCTTCAAGGTTATTCACATCGGGCAATCAAGAAAATTCTCCAGGTCTGTTCAGGATTTATTAGTAAATGGAAAGAACAATATATTATTCATGGCATAGAAGCACTCAAATTAGGATATAAAGGTTCGGTGGGATATTTGAGTAAAGAGGAAAAAACAGAACTGTTTCAATGGCTAAACAGTCAAGAAAGTTTGACCTTAGGGGAATTAGAATATTATATAGCCCAAAAGTACGGAGTAACTTATCAGGCAAAATCAAGCTATTATGATCTATTAGATGAAGGACAAATATCATGGAAAAAATCCCAAAAGAAAAATCCACAAAAAAATCAAGATTTAGTGGATAAAAAAAAAGAAGAAATAAAGGAATATATCGAGAAAAATAAAGAAAAAATAGAGTTGGGGAACTTAAAAATATTTTTTGTGGATGAATGTCACTTATTATGGGGTGATATTTGTGGATATGTTTGGGGGAAAAAAGCAGAGAGAATAGAAGTGCCAATTAGAAATGAAAAAGAGAGACAAACTTATTATGGGGGAGTAAACTATAGAACAGGACAGGTATTTATTAAGGATTATGAAGTAGGCAATACAGAAAATACAATAAACTTTATAAAATACTTAATATCAAAAAATAAGGATAGTCAAATAGTAATAATTTGGGATGGAGCAAAATATCATATAAGTAAAGAATTAAAGGAGTATTTAGGAAAAATAAATGAGGGAAAAGAACAAGAAGACTGGTTGGTAAAATGTATAAAATTAGCACCAAATGCACCGGAACAAAATCCCATAGAAGATGTCTGGTTACAGGGAAAAGAAATATTAAGAAAATACTGGAATATGTGCAAAACCTTCAAAATAGTAAAGTGGTTATTTGAATGGGCAATTAAAGAACATATATTCAGTTTTCCCAAACTATCAATGTATGCTTCTTTCTCATGAATCATTCCTGATTGCTATAGTAAAATAAAACCGCAGTTAGTTCCCATTCAAGGCTTTAAATTTATTAACTTTGAGATATTTATTTGGGTGGAAAAACCAGAAAAGAGGAGAAATGGGGAAGAAGAAATGTTTGATTCGGATTATTAATTTGACAATTTAATTGGCATTTGTAAGTTAATTCACACCCCCCGAATATGATTAGGTTCTAATTCTTATTTTATTTTCTTCAACAATCCACAAAGTGTTATTGATAGTTTCTTGTCGTAATGAAGGGATGATTTTAGCAAAAATCGAGAGTAAATATAATTTATCTTGACGGGAAGCCCTTAAGACAATAATGCCGGAGTAATTTTGAGGAGGATAAGCCCTAATATCAGCAAAATCCAAATCTAATGTCACTAAAATTCTATTTTCTTGCTGACAAACTTCAATAATATTTTCATCGGGTTTTCCACAAAGATTTTCTTCTTTAACTGTTTCGGCATTATATCCTTGCGATCGTAACAATTCGGCAAATTCTATGGGTAAATTTTCGTCTATTTTAAACTTCATGATTATGCCGCTAATAAAATAACACGCTCACGGGCTAATTCCGCCGCATAAGCAAGGGTTGCGAAAATGTCTTCTTGAGACAAGGAAGGATAACTTTTGAGAATTTCTGGTACGGTAACACCTACCGCTAAATTATCTAAAATAACTGATACCATAATGCGTGTTCCTTTAATACAGGCTTTCCCATGACAAACATTTTTGTCAATCACAATTCGTTCTTGCCAATTCATTGTTTTAATAATTACTGAATAAGTATTTATTTTATCAAACATTGTAAAAGACTTTTGTTAATAAACTATGTTACTAGACTAATTTTAATATGAATTATAACTTATTTACTTCATCAGCAATTGCTTTAAGTTTATTTTTAAACTTTTCGATCGCATCTCAAGCACAATCAAGCTCAAAAAGAAATCAAATACACTTAGCGAGGGAAATTGAAGCTATAAGTGCTCTTAGTTCGATTCTTCGCTATCAACAAGTATATCATTATGAAAAAAACAGATTTATTACAACGATCAGAGATTTAGAAATAAATTCAGGAATTAGTGTAGGACAAATGATAACATTATCTGGATATAATGTAAAAATCGAAAAAGCTGATCGCAATCAAGTTATTATTATTGTTAAGGCAACGAGAGAAGGACTCCATAGTTTTGCAGGGTTCGTCAAATATAACTCTGATCAGCAATACAAAGTGATAAGTTGTCGCACAAATTCACCCTCTTATTATATTTCTCCCCCCATAGATGCAGAAACTTGTGGAAATAGTTCAAATCCTCTATACTCTTATGTCCCTACTCAAACCCTCTCAAGCTCCACTTGCAAAAATACCCTCAATCAAGTGAGAAATGAAATGATCCAAAAAGGAGTAAAAGAAGTCTCTATTGCGACTTATATAGGTGGCGGTTATGATCCGAGAAATCTTACTAACCGAGAAGATAGTTTAGGATTGAGTTTAAGTGCCTCTACTGGAGAGGGAAATAACTATAACGCCGAATTCTCTATAAATACTCAAAACCGTATTTTGAATATTTTAAATTCCCGTGGTTTAATTAATTATTGGGCGAATATGATTATGAGAGATTGTAGCAATATAGCAGTCGTAACATTTTGCATTCCTCAAGCAGATTGTGTTGCTTCTTTTGCCGCTTCTCCAGAAGGTAAAGCCATATATCGGAAACCCGCTTCTAATTGCGATAATTATGACAGAATTTCTTGGTATGAAGAATGTTACAATTAATAAATCAAAAATTATGAACAGAATCAACAAGTTAGTATCAATAACATCAGCAATTATTTGCTCAGGAATTACTACTATCACATCTCAATTACCAGCAGTCGCTGGTGACGTGTCTCCCCTTTGTGAAAATCTCAACATGGGAACCCAAATTCTCATCAGCACTAAAGAGTTTAATGCTGCTATTTGCGATAAATACTATATAGAACCCCAAAGTGGTTGTCCAATGCCGTTAGAGTATTTTTATGTAGGTCAATCCCGTAAAACAGGGGAGTCGATCGTTTTACCCGCTAGTGATGTTTCAACGTCAAATCCTTTTATGAGGATCTATAAAGCACAAAATGGTAATTATACTTATCAAATAGCCAGTTCTGGAGCTTATGGGGGTAATTCTTGGACTTCTTTATCTGTTTTTAACAAGGGTTATTGAACAGCCCTTGAAAAATTAGACAATATTAGATAAACTTGGAAATAATAATTGATTTTTAGGCTTAATGTCCAATTTTTTATCGATAAAATCGGCATCTGATTTATTGGGAGTATCCACAAAGACTTTGCGTAGGTGGGAAAAAGAGGGGAAAATAACCTCTACTCGTACAGAAGGTGGACATAGACGATATGATATTTCTACTTTACTCAAAAATAAATCGGATAATTCCTTAACAATTGGTTATGCCAGAGTTTCTAGTTATGACCAAAAAGATGACTTAAATCGTCAAATAATAGTATTAGAATCTTATTCTTCTAGTCATGGTTGGGATTTTGAAATAATCCAAGATTTAGGCTCAGGTATGAACTATAAAAAGAAAGGATTAATTAGGTTAATTAAATTAATTTGTTCTTATCAAGTTGACCGATTAATTATTACTCATAAAGATAGATTATTACGATTTGGTTCTGATTTAATCTTTTCTTTATGTGAAATATTTGGCACAGAAGTTATAATTATTAACAGAAGTGAAGATTCTAGTTTTGAGGAAGATTTAGCCAAAGATGTACTAGAAATAATTACAGTATTCTCAGCAAGATTATATGGTAGTAGAAGTCATAAAAACAAACAAATCGTAGAACAATTAAAAGAGGTAGCAAAAAATCTTGAGTAAAATAACTTATCAAACCTTAATCAGTCAAGAAGTCGCAGAATTTTGCGATTTAATAGGAGGTTTTTTTGGCAAAATTGAAAGAGATTTATGCAAAGATTTAGAAAAAGGAAAAAACTCAATGATTTAAAGAAGAGTTATCAAATAAAGTATGGGATAAATGCACGTCAATTTAACTCTATTCATATAATCTTAAAAGGTAAAATAGCTAGTCGAAAAGAGTGTTATAAAAGCCAAATAAAACAAACAGAATTAAAGATTAAAGGTTTACAAAAAATCATTGACAGTGAAAAGAAAAAATTAGCTAAATTACCATTATCTTGTGGTAGAAATCAAAAATCAATCAGAAGTAAACTAAGATTTACCATTCATCAAAAACAAAGAAAATTAGCAATATTGAAAGATAGATTAGTTACTTTAAAAAGAAAAACCATCTATGATATTCGGGGGTAAAAAACTATGGTATGCTCAATTTAATTTAAAGGAGAATGGTTATTCTAGTCACCAAGAATGGTTAAAAGACTGGCAAAAATGTCGTAGTTCACAATTTACTTTAGTGGGTTCAAAAGATGAAAAGAATGGTAATCAAAATTGTCAATTATTAGCTAATGGTACTTTAAAAATAAGAGTACCATCTTGTTATGAGTCCATTTTTGGGAAGTATTATCTAATCGAAAATGTCAAATTTAGTTATGGACAAAGTGATGTAAATTATGCTCTAAATAATCAACAAGCATTAACTTTTAGATTTGTTAAAAAAGATGAAAAATGGTATGTATTTTGTAGTTTTGATTTGCCAGAAACTCCCACTATCTCTTGTAATAAAAATGGAATGTTAGGAATAGACTTAAACCCTAATATAATAGGTTGGAGTTATGTTGATCATGATGGAAATTTAAAAGCAAAAGGACAAATTAAAATCAATGTTCGAGATAAAAATACTAATCAAACAAAAGCAATTATCGGCGATGCTGTGAAAAAATTAGTCAAATTAGCCTATCAATATGAGTGTCCAATTAGTGTGGAAAATTTAGATTTTGAGCGAAAAAAAGCAACAATGAAGGAAGAGGGAGTTAAATATTCTCGAATGTTATCAAACTTTGCTTATAGTTGTTTTTTAGATATGTTAAATAGTTGTGCTTTTAAACATGGAATTGAAGTAATAAAAGTTAATCCTGCCTTTTCAAGTTTAATGGGATTGACAAAATTTATGAGACTTTATGGTTTGTCGAGCGATACAGCAGCAGGGTTAGTATTAGCAAGACGGGCATTAAGAAAAAAGAGGGTATTCCAACCAGTTACGCCCGATTAGTTCAAGTTGATTCTAGTCGGCACGTCTGGAGTTTTTGGAATGCCCTGTCGAAGAAGCTAAAGGGTGTAAAACGACATAGCTTCTTCAATAGTGTCTCTAACAGAGAAGTAGAGGTCAAGCTATTAGATGAGTTACATAGTGACAGGTTTAATGGCAAGTCGCAAGACACTTTTATTACAAGGCGAGATTCCTTGTCACGAGTCGTTAACAATTCTGTTCGGTTAACGCAAAAATGGTAGATTTGGGGTCATTTTTTCATGATGTCCAAGTTTGTCCAACTTTTTAGGAGCGGTAAGAGAACTTATCACCGTAAAGTTAATAGTTATTACGGATATTATGACTGTTAAAAATAAGTCAATTTGTGGTTATTTTAAGATAGATAATTGTTAATTATGATGAATAAACAAAAATTAATCACTTTTTTAGTCATTTTTTCTAGTTCCTTTATTTGTAATCCTGTTTTAGCTCAATATCCTTTTAATTGGCGTAATCATCTTGGCAAGGGAACTCATTATATTTGTACCAGAAGTGGTACTGGTGTAGTAACTATAAGAAAAGGACCAAGTGTTAATCATCCCAGAGGATTAGAACAAGTAGGTTCTGGAGGCAATACGATAGTTCAGATGTTTGCCAAAACAAATTACACTTTACCCGTTGGCTTTGATTTGTTTGATGTCTTTGGGACTTCTCGTGGTTCAGATAATTCTATGTGGACTAATATAGGTATGAACCAATGGACAGGATATGTGCGTTCTGATTTTATTTGTAAAAGAAGGTGATCAATTTTGACAAAAAACACTCATTTCGTTCACCTATATTGAAACAATTTTCTCAATAATGAAAGTAAAAGAAATTATCAAAATCATAGAAAAAGATGGTTGGTATTTAATTAGAACAAAAGGTAGTCATCGACAATATAAACACGATCTTAAAAGAGGATTGGTTACAATATCGGGTAAGTTATCTGATTATTTAGCACCAGGTACAGCTAATAGCATTTTGAAACAAGCACAAATAAAATAGAGGAGTTGATTTTATGCGTTATGCGATCGTAATTGAAAAAGCACCATCTAATTATTCGGCTTATTGTCCTGATTTGCCCGGATGTGTTGCCACAGGTGATACCATTGAGGAGCTTAAAAACGAAATGACGGAGGCGATCACCTTTCACTTGGAAGGATTGCGAGAAGAAGGTTTACCGATACCTTTACCATTATCTCTAACGGATTATATCGAAGCTAGTTAATAAGTATCTAAATAAAAGTCATGGCTTTTTGACACAAAATTATTATTTTCTATGTTATCAGAAAAAGAGTTCGATCGAGCAGCACAGCCTTTGACGATCGAGCTTTGTGGAGTGGAGAGGTTCGATCGAAAGTATTATTATAGGATATGAGATAAATATAGTGGATTGTACCACTTACGGTGAGAACCTGCACCTTTTCTGGGAATTTCCTCACATCCCATCTGTTTTAATTTTTTGACAACTTCTTTATATTTCATTAACTTATGCCGAAATAGGAATTAAGGTTTCCGTCCAAATAATAGTCGGTTCTATGATAGGGTGTAGGAAGGAAGGTAACGGTTTATTTAATTCTTGATAGGCTTCAATTAGTGCCGACAAAGCATCGGAAACATTAGGAATCACATCATCTAATGTATCGGCTTCGGTAATTAAATTGGGCAATAAAGGGCAAGTTACAGTATAACCGCCTTCAGGTTGTGGTTCTAAGATTAGGGGCAATTTGTATATATTTTTCATGTTCTTGAATTAAGCATTTAAACTCAATTCTATCACTTGTTCGCTGTTCCATTACTTCAGGAAGAACTCTAATGAAATTTTCCAAAACATGATTCTATTTTCTTAGTTCCTAGGAAAAATTAATGGTATATATTACCTCATTCAACTTTAATCCGATCTTTTCCGAACTTATCCGATCTTTTGCTTAATAAATTGTAATAAAACTCCCGATCAAATCCGATCTTTTACTCTTGAAACTACTAAATTTATTTGGTTCACTTAAAGGTAGTAACTAAAAAAATAGGCTTAGAAATTTATGATTAGTGTAAAAGTGGTATCTAAAAGTACTGGTAAACCCGTTAGCGGAAAGAGAGTTCAGTTAGGGTTTGAAGGCAACTGGCTTCCGGGTGGAATGTCAAGTGATGAACGAACAAATTCTGAGGGAGAAGCTCATTTTGATAATGATCCGGGGAAGGGAATAGTATATGTCGATGGTAGTAATGTTCATAAAGGAGATTTAAGAGGTCGAGTTGTTGTTTATATCTAAATAATTACAGCAAAAATCAAGTGAATAATCATTAATTATAGCTTTAATTTCATAGATATTGTTTGGTTATTTGATCTGAAAATAATAAAGTAAATTCTTAATAAATTATGTCTAATAATGATAATTTAGGACAACAAATAATATCTTTTTTGCAAACCTTATGGCAACAAACTATAAGTTTATATCGGAATCTTTTTTGGAGTTCTTCTCAGTGGTTACAGTATGCAGAAAAACAGAGTAGTTTAGGGGATATTCAATGGGCTTTTTTTGCTTGTGACCAAGCTCTGAAAAAGGATTCTCACAATTATTCTGCGTGGTGTAAAAAAGGTTATTTGTTCTATCAACAGCAAGAATATGAGCAGACTTTGATTAATTTTAATCAGGCTTTGCAAATTGAACCTAGTTTATATCAAATAAACCATGAAAAAGGGAAAATTTTAAATTATCTTCAGCGTTATGATGAGGCAATTTCTGCTTATGATGAGGCACTTAAATTTAAACAAGATTTAGATGTGCTTTGGATTGAAAAAGGAGATTTATTGGTTATTAAGCAAGATATAAAAGGGGCTTTTAATTGTTATCAATCGGCTCAAAAATTAAATGCTAATAATCCTCAAATTCAACAAAAAATTGATTCAGTTTTCGGTCAATTACAACTATTAGCGGATCAGTTTTTTAATCAAGGTAATCGTCTTTTTGAAGGGGGTAATTTTCAAGATGCTCTCGTTAGGTACAATGAGGCGATCGAACATCGAGAGGATTTTGTCGAGGCATGGTATCAAAAAGGTAATTGTCTGGCAAAACTTAATGCTGAGGAAGATGCGATCGAATCCTATAACCAAAGTTTGAAGCTAAACCCTAATTTCAGTCTTGGTTGGGTAGGAAAAGGAGATATTTTTGCTAGTAAAGGGCGTTTTCAAGAAGCCCTCGACTGCTATGAGAAGGCTTTAAGTCTCAATTCTGGCAATAATAAAATTTCTGAGAAAATCGAATCGATGTCGGGAGAGTTACAAAAACTGGAAACCGAAGGGGAAAATTTACTTCAACAAGCCATTAATTTAACTAATTCACAACAATATCAGGAGGCAATGAAAATATATGATCAGGCTCTCGAACTTATCAGCAAGAATCTGGTTTCACCGTGCTAAAACTTTAGGCTCGATCGCACAGGAAACAGAAGTAGCATTAGACGCTATTTCCTATTATGAGGATGCAATCAAGTCCCTTGCTCAATCGTTTTCCTTTAGCCAACCTCAAGATGAACATTATCAAGAATTACAATCGTTACGACAATCTTTTCCAGAAGGTTTAGCTTCTAAATATTATGTTAGAGGGATTTGCTTAAAATTTTTAAATAAAAATGAGGAAGCTCTTATTTATTTTAATAAGGCGATAAGACAAAAAGCTGATTATGTGGATGCGTGGTTTGAACGTGGTATTGTACTGATAAATTTAGACAAAAATGACGAAGCTTTTACTTCTTTTAATAAAGTCCTAGAATTGAATCCTCAACACGTTAAGTCTTTAATAATTAAATCTTTTATCTTAAGAGACGATAAAAAGTACGAAGAAGCTCTTAACTTACTTGATCGAGCTATTGATGTCGAACCAAATAATGCTGAAGCATGGAAAGAGAGAGGACGGATTTTAATAAGTTTAGACAAAAATGACGAAGCTCTTACTTCTTTTAGTCGGGCGATCGAATGTGATCCTAATGATGCTGAAGCATGCCGTTTGAGGTCAATATTGTTAGAAATGCAAGAATAATTGAGTTAAGTTGGATTGTCATTGCGAGGTACGAAGCAATCTCTTAAAATAAACTTGTCTATTTTATTAAATCCTCATTCCTTAGCCAGAAATAGTTTGTAGTAATAATTTTAGCCTGTAGCCGTAGATTAGTAAGGTAAAAAACCTAACTTTCAAATATATATTGATTCGATCGAGCAACGCCTCCCTTGGCGATCGATTTGTTGGGTTGCATTTCATTTAACCCAACCTACATTTTTTGGGGGGGTTCGATCGAGTTTTGTGGGGGGGTTCGATCGTTTTTATTTATTTACCGATTAATCTATCATACTCACCATGAGTACCAATCCAAAACCATAAAATTCCATTTTTAACCTCAATTCCTAATGCACGATAAGCTTTACCTACTCTTACTGACCAATATTTATTAACTTTCTTAAAATGTAAAGAAGGATGACTGGGATTAGTTTTTAATAATTCATAAGAAACATCTGCTAGCTGTTGTATATCTTTAGGTAGCTGATTATAAAATAACCAGAATTTGCGATTAGTATAGTGCATTAAATTTCTTGATAATCTCCAGCTTCAAATTCAGCGAGTGCTTCTTGAGCTAAAGCATCAAGTTTACCATCTATAATATCTTGTTCTAATTGTTGATCCCATTGTTGATAATCTAAATCTAATAACCAATTTCGTAACTTACTAAAATCTTGTTCAGAAAGATTTAAAATTGCTTTTTCAATTTGTTCAATAGTCATAATGATCAAATAATTGTAAAAATTCATTCACATCATAACATTTCTAAAGATAAAAAATATAGTCTGTGCGGGCGCGCAGCGTGCCTTTGGCATCGCGCTTTTTACTTCTTCTATGTCCTTTCGACAAATCATTCTTTTAGGGCATGACATTTGTTGAGTTTTAGATTTGTAAAGGTTGCATTTCATTTAACCCAACCTACATTTTTAGGGGGGTTCGATCGAGCATAAATTGTCTTTAAAGATGATCGATCGTACATAAAAATATGAGTAAGATAAGCTAGGACACGTTTAACTTATATGATTAATTAAAAAATGGACTTAATTTTATGTCATCAAACCGCCGATTTTGATGCCCTAGGTGCAGCCGTTGGCTTAACCAAGCTACATCAGGGAGCAAAAATTGTCTTAACAGGAGGCGCTCATCCTTCCGTGAGGAGATTTCTCGCTTTACATCGAGACGAATTTGATTTAATTGAGTTTCGTAGTGTCAATCCTCAAAAAATCAGACGTTTATTTATTGTGGATACTCACCAGTTCGATCGACTAGGAAAAGCGGTAGAATGGTTACAGTTAGAGCATTTAGAGTCTGTTACTATCTACGATCACCATGAAGAAAATCATCCTGAAAAAAATGGCACTATTAAGGCCACTACCATAAAGCATATAAAAAAAGTGGCCAGTTGTGCCAGTTTAATTTGTGAATTTTTGCAACAAAACGGAATCACTCTGAATAAGATGGAAGCTACCGTAATGGCATTAGGGATACACGTTGACACTGGTTCACTTACATTTGAGCAAACCACCCCCCAAGATGCCTCAGCTTTGGCATGGTTAATGAATCAAGGGGTTAATATGCGTACTTTAGCAGAATATGTCGAGCCTAGTTTATCATCTCAATTACAAGAATTGTTGCCAAAGGTATTAAAAGATTTGCAAACCGAGACGATTAACGGTAGTTGTGTCGCTTGGATTTTATTAGAAACCCCTAACTTTATTGCAGGATTATCTAACCTAACGGAGAGAATTAGAGACTTAATTGAAATTGATGTCTTATTATTTGGGCATTTTTATAATAAACGTAAATTTTGCCCCCCTTCCCCCAATTCTGAGGGTGACTTCTCAGAAAATAGCAATAGAGAAATAGACATACGGGGAGAAAAAAAAGTCCCCAAACTTGGGGATTTAGGGGCAAATGCTGAAAATAAAAAAGTCTCCAAACTTGGGGATTTAGGAGCAAATTCTGAAAATAAAAAAGGAAAATTAACTGTAATTGGGCGCAGTAGGTTAGAATCTGTCAATTTAGGTTCTATTTTTACAGATTTTGGCGGAGGAGGTCATAGTAGTGCCGCTTCCTTTTGTTTTCGTTGTGAAAATCCTCAAGATGTTATCGATAATCTACGACATCGCATTAAACATTTAATTCCTCCTCCCCTTACCGCAACGGATTTAATGTCATCTCCTGTAAGGACAATTCGCCCTTACACTTCGATCGAAGAAGCCCAAAGAATTTTACTGCGTTATGGACATTCAGGTTTATGTGTTGTCAATCAACAAGGAGAATTGCGAGGGGTAATTTCGCGCCGTGACATTGATTTAGCTTTACATCATGGTTTTTCCCATGCGCCTGTTAAGGGTTATATGACAAAAAATGTGCAAGTTATTCACCCTGATACTTCTTTGAATGAGATTGAGGGGTTAATGGTAACTAACGACATTGGCAGACTACCTGTTATTGCGGATAATGAGTTGTTAGGTATTGTGACTCGTACTGACGTGTTAAGGTATCTTCATCAAACTAAACAATCTGTGGATGATTTTAGTCAGGAGGAAAATACCCCTTTGTTGTCTTGTCTTTCTCCTTCTTTGGCTAAACATTTACATCCTCCTATCTGGGAATTATTGCAAAAAGCGAGTAACTATGCCCAAAGTCAAGGATGGCATCTTTATCTCGTGGGGGGAGGGGTAAGAGATTTATTGTTAACTCCTGAATCGGAAACTCTTTGTTTGCAAGATATTGATTTAGTCGTAGATGGTTTTCATCGTCACGCTATTACCGAAGCTGGGGTAAAGTTAGCCCAAGCCTTACAGGGTTTTTATCCCGAAGCGCGATTAAGTATTCATGGAGAATTTCAAACGGCGGCGTTATTGTGGCATAAAGACGAAATTTTAGATTCTTTATGGGTGGATATTGCTACGGCGCGCACGGAGTTTTATCCTTATCCTGCGGCAAATCCTGAAGTGGAATCCTCCTCCATTCGTCAAGATTTATACCGCCGAGATTTTACTATCAATGCTTTGGCAATTCGTTTGACTAATCCTCATGGGGGAGAGTTATTGGATTTTTTCGGTGGTTTAGAGGATTTACGATCGAATCTGATCAGAGTTTTACATCCTAATAGCTTTATTGAAGATCCTACCAGAATTTTTCGTGCCGTGAGATTTGCGGTAAGGTTAAATTTTTCGATCGAAGCGCAAACGATGGAATATATTAGTTATGCTATCTCCTGCGGAGTGTATGAAAAAGTTTCTCTGCAAAAAACTTCTATTCCAGCTTTAACTACTCGTTTAAAAGCAGAATTAAATTATATTCTTCAAGCTAAATACTGGAAATCAGCTTTAAAATTATTAGCAGAAATTGGTGCATTAAAATGTCTTCATAATAATTGCCAGTTAACTCCTCAATTATGGTGGCAAATCCGTTATCTCGATCGTGTAACGGCGCTGCGCGATCGTGTCTTAAGATACTATAATTTAGATGAACAAAATCAAAAAGTATCCTCATGGTTACTCAGATTAGAAATTATTTTGGCATCCTTTGCAGAAGGAGTAAAAGTAGCCCAAAATTTACAACTTCCTAAAGATAGTATAGAAAGATTAAAATATTTAGCTATTAATAATGAAGAAATTAAAAATAAATTATCCTTTTCTCAAACTATTAGTGAGCAAGTAGAGTTTTTATCCAAATATTCCTCTATAACTCTGTTACTTATTGCCGTTAAAAATGATAAACAAATGAGAAAAATAATCTGGCAATATTTAATAAAATGGAGTAAAATTAAGCCAATTTTAAACGGTGAAGATTTGAAAAAGTTAGGGTATAAACCAAGTAAACAATATAAAGAAATTTTAACTAAAATACAAGGTTTATATTTAGATGGGAAAGTTACCAATATTCAAGAAGCAACAGATTTTCTCTCCCATAATTATCCTTTAGAATCTCAAGTAAATGACTAAAGTCATCACTACGAACTTATCTTATAATTGAGGATCAGATTTTCTTTTTTTCGATCGTTTCATTTATAATCTAAATAGGGTTACTATTTATGGCAAAATATCCTCTAAAAAATAAATTTTTGATCACAATTTTAACTATAGTTTCAGGGATAACTTTATCTGGTAATATCTTAGCTGAGACTGAAAGTTCGATCTCGCAGCGCCACTTTGTGATCGTGCAAAATATAGATCAAAATAATGTGATTAGTCAAACACACGAAGAAAAAGTTGCACTAATAGAGGAGTTAGGCACTGAAATAGAAGAATTATTAGCCCAAGGAGATTATCAAAATGCAATTATCCAGCTAGAAAAAGTTATCGATATTGTGAAGGGAGTATTAGGAGAAAATAATATTTATTCCGCCATTTTATACAATAATTTAGGAGATTTATACTTTACCATAGGAGATTATCCCAAAGCACAATCTTTATATCAACAGGCGTTAACTTCTCTCCAAGCTACAGAAGAAGAAGATAGTTTAAATACTGCTATTTTTACCAATAATTTAGGCAAAATATATCATAGTCAAGGTAATTATCAACAAGCAGAATCTTATTATCAACAAGCCTTAATTATCACTCAAAAAATCTCAGGAGAAAAAAATTTAACCGTTGCTACCTTATTAAATAATTTAGGAGATTTACAGCGTTTACAAGGAAATTATCCTCAAGCAAAATCTTATTATCAAAAAGCCTTAATTATTGCTGAAGAAGTCGCAGGAAAAGATAACCCAGATAGTGCCATATTTCTCAACAATTTAGCCTTATTATATTATACCCAAGGTGATTATCAAAAAGCTGAACCTCTCTATCATCAAGCATTGAAAATCAAAAAAGAAGTTTTCGGAGAAAATCACCCCGATATAGCTATTTTACTCAACAATTTAGCCGAGTTATATCGTATGCAAGGCAATTATGAAAAAGCCAAATCTTTTTATCAAGAATCATTAATTCTTTCTAAGAAAATTTTAGGAGAAAAACACCCTACAATTGCTCAATCTCTGAATAATTTTGGTTTGTTATTTTATGCTCTAGGAAATTATCAAGAGGCTGAATCTTACTATAGACAAGCCTTAGTTATTAGAAAAGAAATTTTAGGAGAAAATCACTCTGATACCGCCCAATCTCTGAATAATTTAGCTTTAATGTATCATTCCCAAGGGTATTATCAAGAGGCTGAATCTTACTATCAACAAGCCTTAATTATTTATAAAAAAGCATTAGGAGAAAATCATCCTGATACCTTAACCGCTTTGAATAACTTAGCCGAATTATATCGTTTGCAGGGAAATTATCAAGAAGCAGAAGCAATTTATTTGCAAGTTTTAACCAAGCGTAAAGACATACTAGGAGAAAATCATTCCGACATAGCTCAATCTTTAAATAACTTAGCTTTAATGTACCATGAACAAGGCAACCTTGAAAAAGCTGAACCTCTTTATGTAGAATCTTTAGCTATATATCGGAAAAATTTTGGCGAAAATAATCCCGATACGGCTACTTCTATCAATAATTTAGCAGAATTATACCGTTTACAAGGAAAGTATAAACAAGCTGAACCTTTATATCAAGAATCTTTAGCTATCAGAAAGAAGTTATTAGGAGAAAAACATTCTGATATTGGGCAATCGCTGAATAATTTAGCTTTATTATATCAATTTCAAGACGATCGAACTCAAGCGGAAAAACTATTTTTGGAGAGTTTAGCTATTTATCAAGAAACCTTGGGGGAAAAACATCCCAATATAGCTACTTTACTCAATAACTTGGGGGGATTTTATTGGAAAGAAGATAATATCAATGTTGCTTTAGACTATTTAACTCAAGGTACAAATCTCGAAGAAGAAAGACTAACTGATTTTCTGAATACGATTGGCGATGAATCTAGGAAACAAGCATATATTAACACTCTTTCAAGTTCGACTAATATCGTTATTACTTTACATCTTCAGTCGGCACAAAATAATTCTCAAGCATCCCGTTTAGCTTTAACAACCATACTGCGAAGAAAAGGGCGAGTTTTAGATGCCTTAAGCAATATAATTTTTAATCTACGTCAAAAAGAAAACCCTGAAATACAGACTCTTTTCGATAATCTGGCACAAAAAAGAAGTCAATTAGCATCTCTTTCTTTTGAAGGAATGGGCAAATTTTCTCCTGCGCAGTATCAAGAATCGATTGATAGTTTACAACAAAATATTCGTCAATTAGAAACGGATTTATCTTCCCAAAGTGCTGAATTTCGTGCAATTAATCAATCTATTACTCTCGAAAGTATCCAAAATCTTATTCCTAAAAATACTGCTTTAATTGAGTATTTAGTTTATCATCCCTATAACTTGAAAACGAGAAATTTTGAAAAACCTCATTATGTTGCCTATATTTTGCACTCTGAAGGTGCGCCTCAAGGCATTGATTTGGGTGACACAGAAACCATTGATAAACTGATTGAAAAGTTACGCCTAGATTTAGCTGATGTTGGTGATGTCGAAAGTTTGAATAATCATACTAAGGCACTGTATCAATTAATTTTTAAACCATTATTGCCTTTTCTGGATCATAAAAAAACTCTTTTAATTTCTCCTGATAGTCAACTTAATCTGATTCCTTTTGTGACGTTAAAAGATGAGGAAGGAAAGTATTTAGTAGAAGATTATTCTATTAGTTATCTTACCAGTGGCCGAGATTTGTTGCGATTAAAAACTCAGTTTCCACCGAAATCGGAGGCGGTAATTGTGGCAAATCCTACCTATGATTTAGAGATAAATACTTCTTTGGTGGCTAATGCAAATATTAGAGGTAATCATAAACGATCGATCGACTTAGATCAATTAGCTTGGTGTTGTGGAAGTTTAGAAGGCACAAAAGGGGAAGCCGAAGCGATTATTCCTTTGTTACCGAATGCTAGAGTTTATACAGAAAATCAAGCCCTAGCAGAGAATATTATCAAAGTAAAAGCCCCAAAAATTTTACATCTTGCTACCCATGGCTTCTTTTTACCTAATTTAGAGTCTTCACCAGAGCAAATTATTAATCCGTCTAGCTTAAACAATCAGCTTACCACAACCCAAAGGGAAAATCCATTATTGAGATCAGGTTTGGCTTTTGCGGGGTTTAATCCTACTAAGAATAGAATGGATGGGGCTTTAACGGCTTTGGATGCTTCCAGTTTGGATTTATGGGGTACACAATTAGTAGTGTTATCCGCTTGTCAAACGGGCATCGGGGAAGTAAAAAATGGTGAGGGTGTCTATGGTTTAAGAAGGGCTTTTGTGTTAGCAGGGGCGCAAAGTCAATTAATGAGTCTTTGGGATGTCTTCGATTTGACTACCCAAGAATTGATGACTAATTATTATCAACGATTGATGAGAGGGGAAGCTCGATCGAGCGCTTTACGTCAGGTACAATTAGAGATGTTGAATAGTGAAAATTTCAGTCATCCTGTACATTGGGCTGCATTTATCCCATTGGGTGACTGGCGTAGCCTTTATGAAGGAGTAAGGAGTAAGGAGTAAGGAGTAAATTTTCTTAATTCGGCATTCTCCATTAACCGTGACATCCACAGCCACTATGGGAGCAACCTGTTGTACCTTCTTTGTGTCCATTCGCACAAGCATCAGAACAAAAATACTGATTATCTTTTTGGATGGCACTAGCTATATCTACTATACATAAACAAGAGGGACACGCACATTTCATTTGAGTAACGGTAGCGGTAGTCATATTTGACAATCTCCTTTTTCAATTAATATCTGAACGATCGTTCAGGCTTTGTTAATTATTCTAACTCAAAATTTGAATATGCGCACATAAATTCATATTTTTTAATAATATCTCTATATTTTTTTATATTATGCAAAGCCTCAAAACCTTGATTTTTCATTCTTTAACCTAAAACCTAACACCCTTTCCGATACCTATCCTCATCAAAAGACTATGAGGCAACCCCTAATAAGGCACTACCATAGGCGGATTGGGTATGGGGTGAAACTAAAACATCTACTTTTAAGGCTTTATGACGTAAGTAACGCCAAGTTTCGTTGTTTGCACCGCCTCCTGCTGTATATACTTTTGTTAGTTTACTTGCTCCTAATTTTTGTAATAATTCATAGCCTTGCGCTTCAATATTAGTGATACCTTCTAGTAATCCTTGTAAAAATTCTCTAGGATTATCGGGGCGTGGTGTAATTTTTGGCTCAAGATAAGGATTATTAAGGGGAAATCGATCGCCCTTAGTTAATAAGGGATAATAGTTGAGGTTAGTAGGAATATCAGGATTAATTTTGAGACTCAATTCTGTTAATTGTGTGGCAGTGAAGAAGTGTTTTAAGACTGCACCACCTGTGTTGGATGCACCTCCTGTTAACCACAAATCTCCTAATCTATGGCTATAGATTCCATAACGACTATCATCAATTTTAGTGGTACTTAACAGTTTTAACACCAATGTTGAACCAAGGGAAGTTACGGCTTCTCCTGCTTGGGTTGCACCACTGGCTAAAAATGCCGATATACTATCGGTTGTTCCTGCTTTGACGATACAATCAGGGTTAATCTGATATTGTTTGCTTATCTTGCCAGATACCGTAGCAATATTTTCTGCGGGAGCTTTTATTTGCGGTAGAATATCAAAGTACGATCGATCCTTTAACCATGAGGGATAATCTAAGGTGACAACATCGTAGCCTAACTTGAGGGCATTATGATAATCGCTGATGCCGAGTTTGCCGTGTAACAAAAATGCTAACCAGTCGGCTTGATGAAGAAAATAACAAGCATCACGAAAAAAGGGTTGATGATACCACCAATGGAGTTTCGCTAAACTGGAAGTGGCACTAATTACTAGATGATTTTCGGGCGCAAATTCTCTAATTTCTGAGAGAGACTCCTTACCTCGATCGTCATTATACCAGATAGCTTCATCAAGGGGGTTGCCAGTTCGATCGCATAATACCACCGTGCTAGATGTTGCATCGAGTACGATCGACTTTAATTGTGATGCAAGATGAAAGGGAATTTGAGACAGTAATTCGTGTAAAGTCTTTTCCCAAAGATTCACGGAATGATAAGCCGGAAAAGAAGTGTTAACCGAAAGGATAACTTGACGATTTTCGTCAATAATAATCGCCCTTGCGCCCGATGTGCCAAAATCGATCCCTAAATACATAAGTAATAAATAGTTTTTTGATTGCTTATTTTAAGAAAAATATTTATAGAGGTAAATCATTCAATAATTGCTTAGTAGAATTGATCAAATAATTTTCATAAATTTGTTGTTCATATTTGATATTTATGGCATTAATAATATTTTATAAGGATTTTTTGGCGTCTTGATAACCTTGATTTTTTAACAGTTGAATTATGCTAGAACTAAAGTCAAATAAGCTGTTTAAATCTCCTAAAATAACTGTATTAAAACTATTTATTTTGAAATTCTCTGTTGCCTTTTGCCTTTTGCCTTTTGCCTACCTTCATCAAGAATTTATCATACTGAAAGTAGAAAAACCAAATTAATCTAAATCCCCTTCCATTACCATAGCGGTTGCTTCTCTAGTCGTGTTTTGAAATTCCTGTACATTAACTTTATTTAACAGCACGATCGCACCTAATGCCACAAAGCCTTCACAAACAAATACAAAACTATAGGCTAACCAAGGATTATCAAACAAAAATCTACCTATATCCAGAATCCAACCCCCCAAGGCGATGGCAATCCCCCTCGACATGGCTTGGGCTAAACCCCAAGCTCCTACAAATGTACCCGCAGTTTCGGCGGCGGTTAAGTCTAACATTAAGCTAATTGAGCCAATAGTTGTGATACCTGCGGCAACTCCAAACAACACCATCGCACCTTGTAAAATTTGAGGAGTAGTGGTTAAACCGGCAAAAATGATTAAAGTAAAGGATAGCGCCACAAGAATACAACCGATTTTTGTCGTTTTAGTTTTACCCAAACGAGGCACAACATAAAATCCTGTGATACCATAGCCAATTAAGATGCCAATACCCCAAAATGAGTTTAACATGGTTGTTTCGCCGATCGACATATTGAAAACTTCACCGCCGTAAGGCTCAAGAATTGCTTCTTGCATGAATAAACTCATTGTCACCATCACAAGAAAAGTAAAGAAAATCCCTGTTTGACGAGATGAAGTAAGAATTTTTAAAGCCCGTTTTAAACTAATACCGTCTTCTCTATCCACAAAAGATGATCTTAAACGATAACGGGAGTATTTTTTCTCCACCCCCCATGTGGCAATAATAGTTAAAATCACCACAATAATTGGCACAAATAAAAAGATAGAGTTAATTGGCGGTATCAGATTTTCTAGGGAAACCACATTATCTTCCCCTACGGCTAAATTTTTGAGAAGAATATTTCCCGTAACTCCACCGATAACTATGCCTACCATCAGCATAGACCAAATTATGCCAACTATTTTAGATCGATCGTCTTCTTCAGAAATATCCACCAGTAAAGCGGTAAAAGGCGTTGAACTTGCTCCCGTGGCAATACCTTGTACAATGAAGATTAAAGCTAAAATGACACTGACAAAAATCGTAAAAATATTCCATTGCCAACCGTTATTTTCAACAATATTGCCACCTAATAGCCATACTAATTGCACCGCTAAAAAGATACAAATTCCTGAAATGGCGATCGCAATACGCACATAACCCGTACGATGTAAACCGAATAACTTTTTACTGTCGGATAATTGCCCTAACCATACCCTTGTAGGAGCTACCAGCTGTCCTAATGCTAGAACACCTGCGGCGATCGTCGCTGGAATACCTAACTCAGAAATCATTACACGGTTTAACACCGCTAAAGTCAACACCGAAATTAAACCGATACCGAGATTAAATAACCCTAAACGTAATACTGTTAAAATACCAACTTTAGGGATTGTTTGAGGAATTTCTTGGGAAATATAGTTATCTGTAGTCATAAATCAATATTAATAAAATGTTTAAAAAAACTATAAGTGTAGCTCAAGCAATGCTCAATGATTACAACATATAATAGACATCTGGGAAAAATTAATGGGTAAAAGAAGGGTTAAAACCCTTACTACAAACTTATAGAAATAGTCGCTATGGATAACTTCTAAACTATTTTTCAGAGGAATTAATGAATAATTTAGGAAAAATTAAACCTGAAGATTGTTTATAGTTTGCAAACTCATCATAACGAGAAAGAGATTGATCTTTTTTCAGCATATTAGGCACAAAAATTAAAGTAATAAATCCTGTTAAAATCACATAAGGTAACCAGTGATTTACTAATAAAGTAAAACTTAAATAAATTAAAATTTCCCCTAAATAATTGGTATTGCGACAACGAGCAAAAAATCCTTCGGTAATTAATCCTTGATGATATTTAAGAGTATAATATTTTTGAGCATCACTACTATAATGAAGGAAAATTCCTATAATATTGATAATAACTGCTGTAGCAATTAAAATCTCTGAAGGTTGTTTATTACTACTAATCAGAATAAATGGTGCTATCCAATATAAACCAAGAATAAAAAAGAGAATAATTCCTAAAGGGAAAGAAATTTCTGTTTCCCATTGTTTATCAGGATAAATTTTGTCTTTGATTAACCATAAAATACCATAAGTTCCGTGTAATGCTAAATAAATCCACGCTCCAATATTAAAGTTATTATAAATAGTCATTACCGATAGAATAAAAATGAAAGTTAATCCTTTATGAAGATTAATCGAGTTTTTAATTTTCATATTGTTACTTTAATATTTTTTTAGAGGTTTTAATGTCATTCACATCGTCTGATAGTTTATCAATTTTATTTTCTAATCGATATATTTTTGTATTAATTTTAGTGACAGGAAACATCGATTTTATTTTCTAATCGGTTTAACAAATCAACTAGATTAACTTGTATGCTTTGAGTCATGATGATTTTTCATTTTACGATTTTGATGATTAAGAATATCTTAATCAGTTTTGAGGGAGATTGACCGAAATTCAACGCTAAAAAATATATCTATCAGGTTATAATTAGCTGTAACTATATCAAATCTTTTTATTTAAAACTTAATAACAAAACGTGAATTACTCCTTATCGGATGCTCAAAAACGTAATACCGAACCCATAAGACATTATAACCCCCAATCGATCGCAGACTATTACCGTTTTCGTCCTTGGTTGGGGATATTTCGCAGTTTAAAAATTATTCTTTATTTCGGTATTTTTATTATTCAATTAACCCTAGATAAATGGTTTCATCAAGAGCAAAAAAATAAGCAAAAAAGAGCTGAAAAACTTAGGAAAATATTAACTAAATTAGGACCAACTTTCATTAAAGTTGGACAAGCTCTTTCTACTCGTCCTGATTTAATTCGTAAAGATTTTTTAGAAGAATTAATTAAGCTACAGGATCAATTACCTTCTTTTGACAATGATACTGCTTTAGCGATAATCGAGAAGGAATTAGACTTAGAAATAACTCAGGCTTATAAAGAATTTTCTACTTATCCCATCGCCGCCGCTAGTTTAGGGCAAGTCTATAAAGCCGTTTTACACACAGGGGAGGAAGTTGCGGTAAAAGTTCAACGTCCTAATTTATTACCTGTTATCTCTTTAGATTTGTATTTAATGCGTTTAGCTTCCCGTTGGATTGCTCCATTTTTGCCGTTAAATTTAGGTCATGATTTAGGCTTAATTGTGGATGAATTTGGTACTAAATTATTTGAAGAAATTGACTATATTAATGAGGGGAGAAATGCGGAGAAATTTGCTACTAATTTTCTCGGAGATGAAGAGGTAAAAGTACCTTGTATTTACTGGCATTATACAACCCATACTGTGTTAACTTTAGAGTGGATTAATGGCATTAAATTAAATGATTTAGATGCTATTAAAAAAGCAGGTTTAGATGCGGATGAGATTATTCGTGTAGGTGTTACGTCTGGATTGCGTCAACTATTAGAACATGGGTTCTTTCATGCTGATCCTCATCCGGGTAATTTATTTGCCCTCACGGATGGTAGAATGGCTTATATTGATTTTGGCATGATGGATCAATTAACTGAAGATACTAAAGAGACGATCGCATCTTCCGTAGTACAATTAATAAATCGTGATTATGAGGCTTTAGCCAAAGATTTTGTTAATTTGGGCTTTTTGACTCCTGAAACGGATATTAACCCGATTATACCTGCCTTAGAGAAGGTTTTAGGGGATGCGGTAGGACAGAGTGTAGGCAACTTCAACTTCAAGACAATCACCGATGAATTTTCGGAATTGATGTTTGACTATCCTTTTAGAGTACCTGCGAAATTTGCGTTAATCATTCGTTCTTTGGTGACACAGGAGGGATTGGCTTTAACTCTGAATCCTAATTTTCGTATCGTGGAAGTTTCTTTCCCTTACATTTCTCGTCGTTTGTTAATGGAAGAATCCCCAGCCATGCGTAAACGTTTAATTGAAGTCTTATTTAAAGATGATAAATTTCAATGGGAACGGTTAGAAAATATGATTGCGATCGCACAGTCCGATCGACAATTTGATTTACTACCTACGGCAAGTTTAGGATTACAATTTTTAGTGTCAGAGGAGGGAGACTATTTACGCCGTCAACTGATTACGGCTTTGATTGAGGACGATCGAATCCATACAGAGGAAGTACAACGACTATGGACACTAATTCAACCAGAATTTGAACCACAAAAACTGTTTAACGTCGCCTTACAAGCCATTCGACAATTTGCCGTAAACTAATTAACAATTAACAATGAATAAAAAAGTTCAATTTATTGAACGATATAACCTTAGCCGTGTAATTCATTTCACGGCAGGTTATTGATTAACACCCCAATCTGTCAATCTCCTAACAAATTATTAATGCTAGGAATGCTAATAAATATGAGCAAAAAAATTTATCCGCGCACAAATTTACGCAATTTATTAGTATTTCCTTTTGTTTGTCAAATTTTGGCAATTTTAGCTATTATTAGTTACTTATCTTACCGTAGTGCAAAAAAAGCATTATCAGAAATAACCCTCGATTTAAGAAGTGAAATTGCCTTTAATATTGATAATTATTTAGAAGATTATTTTACCGAAGGTAATCAATTAAATCAGATTAATAGAAATGCTATTATTCTTAATCCTTTATTGTTTGAAAATTTAGATTTATTAGGACGTTATTTTGTTTCTCAATATCAATGGACAAGTAATATTGATAAAATTGCTTTTGCTGATGCCAAACAAGGCAATTATATCGAAGTTTTAAAAACACCCTCTGGAGATTTTGAGTTAACTATTTTAGAGAGAAATAAGTCTAAGGATTTGTTAACTTATCAGCTGAATTCTCAAGGAGAAATTACTAAACTTTTACGCAAAGAACATAATTATAACTTTGATTCTCGTCAACTTTTTTGGTATCAAAATACCCTTAAAAATAATCAATCACAATGGCATGAAATTTATAAAGATTATGTTAATCAAGAATTACTTGCCTTTGTTAGTAAAACAGTTTATGATAATAATAATAACTTTTTAGGTGTATTAACTAATCAGCAAAATTTAATCGATATTAGTGAGTTTTTAAGAGATATAAAAATCGGTAAAACTGGTTTAGCTTTTATACTCGATCGAAACGGAATATTAATGGCAGATTCTTTAAATAAACATCTCAATAATAAATTTGAAGATACTGATTTATTAACTTCTGGCACAAATAATAAAAATCAATATATTTACAGAATAACTAATTTTTTACAGTCAAATAATGTTCTTTCTCAAAGTAATAAAAAACCGATAAATTTTGAATTAAATATTAATAATAATAAACTGTTAACTAAAGTTATTAATATTAATAATAATTCTGGTATTAATTGGTTTGTGGTATTAGTAATTCCCGAATCAGATTTTATGATTTTTATTCGAGAAAACACCCGATTAACCATTACCTTATCTTTTATTGCTCTAATTTTTGCTATTTCTAGCGGTTTAATTACCTCTAAATTTTTGATTCAACCTATTATTAAATTAAAGATTGCTTCTCAAAAAATTTCCGAAGGAGAATTTAATCAAAAAGTACCATTACAAGGTATCGAAGAATTAGATAGTTTAGCAATGTCTTTTAATAATATGAGTCAAATGTTAGAGGCATTTTTTGATCATTTGAATAAATCCCTTCAAGATGTTTCTAATCTTAAATATGCCATCGATCAATCTGCTATTGTTACTTTAACAGACCCTAATGGTAAAATTATTCATAGTAACGAAAAATTAACAGAAATTTCGGGTTATTCCTCAGAAGAATTAATAGGACAAAAAACCAGTAAATTTAAGTCAGGTTATCATGATAAAAAATTTTATAAATCTATGTGGTTAACCATTTCTAAATGTCAGGTATGGCGAGGAGAAATTAAAAATAAAGGCAAAGATAATCATTATTATTGGGTTGACACTACGATCGTACCTTTAACCGATGAAAAAGGACACATTTTACAATATTTATCCATCCAAACAGAGATTACAGAAAGGAAAATTTTAGAGAAAAATTTAGAAAAAATAGTAGATATTAGAACGCAAGAATTAGCCAATGCGAATGAAGAAATTAATTTATTAAATCAGCGTTTATGTTCAGAAAATATTTTATTGAGTGACAAACTTAAAATACTCCATGAGATGCAAGAATTAATCTTACCAAAAAATGAAGAATTAAAACAAATTAAGTGTTTAGATATAGTTGCTTATATGCAACCCATGGACGAATTAGGTGGAGATTATTATGACGTTTTAGAATATGATGATGTTATTACTATTGGCATTGGAGATGTAACGGGGCATGGTTTAGAAAGTGGGATGTTAATGTTAATGACTCAAGCCGCCATTTGTACTTTAAAACAGAGAGGTGAAACCAATCCAGTCGAATTTTTAAATACTTTAAATAAAGCCATTTATCATAATATTCAAAGAATGAAATCCGCAAAAAATCTTTCTTTAGCTATTCTTAATTATGCTGATAATCAACTGAGAATTAGTGGGCAACATGAGGAGGTTATTTTCGTACGAAAAGGGGGTAAAATAGAATTAATTGATACGATCGATCTAGGCTTACCCATTGGTTTAGACTATGATATAACCGAGTTTATTGATCATAAATTGATTACCCTTAATCAAGGAGATGGTATTGTTCTTTATACTGATGGTATTACCGAAGCTAGAAACGTTGATAAAATGCAATATGGCATCGAAAGACTATGTAATGTGGTAAGTCAAAATTGGCATTTAGACATAGAAAGTATTAAAGATATTATTATTGATGACGTGAAAAAATTTATCGGTTTAAATAAAATTAGTGATGATATTACTCTGCTTTTATTGAAACAAAAATAATTAAGCGTTGCCTCATAGTCTTTTGAGGAGGATAGGTTTTAGGTATTAGGTAAAGTAAAAAAAACAAAATTTTGATCTTATATACAAATAAAATATAAGTGGGTTTTAAAAGAATTAATAAACAAAATGGAATGGAATTTTTTAACAGCACAAAATTTAGCAATAATAGATAAGGAAATAAAAAATAATCATTTTTCCTCCGCAGAATATGAGATTATTCGGCGTATTATTTGCACCACAGGAGACTTAAATTATTATTATTTAGTGAATTTTTCTCCCCATGTTTTTCAATCAGCCGTTAAAGCCTTAAATGATCGAGTACCGATAATTGTCGATACAGCTACAATTCAAGCAGGAATTTTTTATTCTTTACAACAAACATTTCTCAATCCCGTCTATTGTTTAGAGAATATTTCTATCCCCGTTTCCTTGCGTCAAAAAAAATCATGGCTTTTACAACATCTAGGCATTCGTCATCATTCCCCTATCTATATTATCGGACAAAGTTCAGGAGTTTTGATTTCTTTGTTAGATTTAGTCGAATCTTACTCTATCCAACCCAGTTTGATTATTGCCACTCCTTCGGGATTTATTCGTAAGGAAATCACTAATAATCGACTCAAAGAATCTTCTGTACCACATATTCGCATTGATAGTTCCAAGGGTGGTACAGATCAGGCGATCGCCATTTTTAATGGTTTAATTGATTTAGCATGGATTGGAAAGCAATTAAGAATTAATAATTAAGAATTAAGAATTAATAAACCACTATTCACTATTGAAATGAGGAAAACAATCATAAAAATAGCCGTTATTGGAGATATTCACGAAAATTGGAACAAATATGACTCTTTTGCCTTAGAATTTTTAGAAGTGGACTTAGCTTTATTTGTGGGAGATTTTGGTAACGAATCCCTCAAAGTTGTGGGAGATATTGCCAGTTTAACCATTCCCAAAGCAGTTATTCTAGGCAATCATGACGCATGGTTTACCGCTACCCATTGGGGAAGAAAAAAATGTCCCTACGATCGAACCTTAGAGGATAGAGTACAAAAACAGTTAGACTTATTAGGCATAACTCATGTTGGTTATGGCAGTCTTGATTTTCCTTCTTTACAATTATCGGTGGTTGGTAGTCGTCCTTTCACATGGGGAGGTTCAAAATGGAAATACCCCGACTTTTATCAACAACGCTACGCAGTGAACAATTTTGAGGAATCAACGGCGAAAATTGTGGAAGCCGTGAAACAAACCTCCTTTGATCATATCATCTTCATCGGTCATAATGGACCTTTTGGCTTGGGAAGTAATCCTGAAGATACCTGCGGTAGAGACTGGAAACCCCTTGGCGGTGATTTTGGTGATCCCGATTTTCAGAGTGCGATCGAAATTAGTCGTAACTTAAACAAAAAAGTTTCCTTAGTTACCTTTGGACATATGCACCATACCTTGAGACACACCAAAGAAAGATTAAGGACGATCGTCAATCAAGATCATTATGATACTATATATTTGAACAGTGCATCAACTCCCCGTATTCAAGAAATCAATGGGGAAAAGATACACAAATTTTCTTTGGTAACTTTAGAGGAAGAAAAAGTAACAAATATTTCTCTAATTTCTTTCCATGAAAAAACGAATATTATCGAAGAAAGAATACTTTTTACCTACATTTTTCATTGAGATTAAATAATGACAAGAGGCTTTTTATCTATGAAGAAAACCTTAACCATAATCCATATTTTGACTTTAATACTCGGTATTATTTTTCGTGTAACTAACATAGGATGGTTTTTGATAATATTATTCATTCCAGAAGTTATTTATCGAGTATGTTATTTCATTTTTTTACAACTTTTTATTAATTCATCAGATTTTAACAAGAGTTTTAACTTAATAATGTATATAGTTTCTATCTCTAGTTATTTACTAATGTCATTATTTGCTATAGAGATGGCAGATACTGGCGGTGCTTACACCATGTTGCGTATAATTATTAATCCACCTCCATTTATAACTTTTATTTATGTATTTTCATTAGTATTAAATCTGATTCTTTTAGTTAGTTTAATAACTATAGCTGTGACAAGATTTTGGATTCAATGGCAGTTAAAAAGAAATACTGCAAAAAGTATTTAATTAGAGTTTCCCCTTTTTCTCGTGAAAAGATAAGGGGAAAAAAATTTATGAAGCTAAAGCAACCTCAATCATTTGCTGTAATTCACCCGTTTGATACAACTCAATTAAAACATCACTACCCCCAATAAACTCCCCATTCACATAAACTTGAGGAATAGTAGGCCAATTGGAATATTCTTTGATACCTTGACGAATATCATAATCCGCTAACACATCAACGGTTTCAAAAGGAATCCCAAGGGTATTTAAAATTTGCACCACATTGTTAGAAAATCCACATTGAGGCATCAATTTTGAGCCTTTCATGAAAACTACTACCGGGGTACTTTTAACAACATCGTCAATACGCTTTTCTAATTCTGGTGTCATAATTAATAATAAATGTTACAAAAAATAATAGTTTATATCTTAGTTTAACTGATTAGCTATTTTAGTTTTGAATAGTTTGCCATGTTTCTGGCGTATAAGTTTTTAAAGCTAAAGCGTGAATAGCTTCCGACTTTAACTCACTTTGTAATGCTCCATAAACTAATTGATGTTGTTTGACAATTGTTTTGCCCTCAAATTGAGCTGAAATTACGATCGCTTCCAGATGATCACCGCCTCCTGTCAAATCTTTAACAAAGACTTGTGCATCAGCAATTTCTTCTTGAATCGTTTTTTTTACTTGTTCTAAACTAACCATTATGATCAAAAATAAAGAATTTTACCCTTAATTTATTATACAATATATTTGCTTTTTATCCTTAAAAATTGAATATTTATCCTTAGTAAATTGACAATTATCAATGGTTTCTATAGACTAATAAAAAGACATATTTACTGATAAAAACTAATTATTTGCACCTGTTTGAAAAGGTGTTTCCACAAAACCAATTTCATATAATTGTTGATAAGATTTACGCCCTAATTCACTGGTAGGATTTTGCGATCGAATTATCTGAATCAAAAGCGGAACGGCTAATTCAGGTTTATTTTGCGCTCGATGAACTAAAGCTAATTGATAAGTGGACTCATCCCTTAGAGCAGCTGTTCTCAGCGCGCCCGATCGTTGTCCTTCTGCCAAACGAGGATCAATTCCTGCGAAACTTTCCGCTAATTGCAAATAAAAATTTGAAAGTTGATTAAAAACCCTTCTAGCTTGTTGCAACTTTGTCGAAGCCAGATCGTAATTTCCAGCGTTAATAGCTTCTTCTGCTTCCCGCATCAATTTTTGTCCTCCATCAATACTCAAAAGACTTTCCGTTTGATTAATAGGGGTAACAATATTTTCCTCTAACCCCTCATTATTTTGAGTTTCGGTAGTTGATTGAGCAAAAGTCAGAGGAGTAAATGAGAATACTCCCAAGGAAACAACAATCCCTAAATAGTTAGTCAAGGCTTTTTTTGAGGACAACGATAACATAACGAAATTATGACCCGATTGAATAAATTGCTTAAATTTTACCATATGTTAACAGAAAGCCCTCACTATAAACTTGAAACTGATTGATTCCCCTCAATTATGTTAATTTTAAGTGATTAGGTGATAGACTGCCATCGAGCTTACTTAGAAACAAATCGATGGATATTCAGGAAAAACTAGGAGCTTTTAACTGTTAACTAATAGTTTATTATAGTTGTTTATACCTACTCACGGGATAAAGGTTGACATTTTTTTAAAATATGTTAGCTTTTAATGAAGTCGATAACCAAGACTGTTAAAACTATTTAATTTAAAGATTAAATTAAATAAAAATTAGTTATTATTCAAGATTAATCAATTAATTAGAATAATAAAAGTAGGGTGGGTTACACCCGAATCAACGCTTGTGGACAGTATCAAGCCGACTTGACTGGTAGAAGCAAGAAGTAAACGTCATAGGTAACTATGAGTAAGTTTTATATAACAGAAGTCTTTTTACAATTTATATCCAATAATGTATCAAATCACTTTTTAGGTTCGATCGTCAAAGTCGTAAACTTAGCTCATATCGATATACTGTTAATGTCGGTAGAATCTCTTGATGATCCTAGCGCATACTGTAAACATGACGATGATCGTAAAACAGTTAAGGGATTTTTCCTTTATCTTGACTTCATCAGTGCTTTAATTATAAACTTAGGTGAACGTTCGATCGATTTGCTCAATAAGTATAAAAATTCTCAACATCCATTTATACCTTGAGTAATTAAATATGTTGAAGATAAGAGATTTCATGGTCAAGTTTTCTCAAAATTTAAAGATATATTTTAGGGATATTTTTCTATTAATTAATAGTGTTTAATATTGACTAATGACAAAAAAGATCAACCAACAACTTAACATCATACTAAGCTAAGACGCATCTAAGTTGACTGGTGAAGATAGGCTGGAGGCAATGATTCGACTACCCTCACCAACTGGGCAACAAACAATAATCGTTTTTTAGTCCTACAAAAAAATGCACAAGCCACCCCTCCCCTGACCGCTAAGGGTCAAGAAAAGGATGGCTGTTTTATTATACTTTAATTATAACAAATTTTTAGAAATATTGTCAATAGTATTTTTGTTTTTTTTACGTTTTTTAAAAAACTTAATTTTTCGTTTCTAGCTGATGTTGCACTAAGGGGCGTAAACTATTTAAACCAGCGACGATCGCAGTGCCATTATGGATTATAGTAGCGAGTAAGGGGTTTAAACCGATGGTAGAAGCAAAACCCAAGCCGATGAGATTGGGGGCAACTACTAACATGGTATTCTGTTCAATGAGATTTTGAGTTTGTTTAGCGATCGAAATTGCCTCTATAATGCTAGTAAGATCATTATTCATTAAGACGACATCCGCCGTTTCCCGTGCTATATCCGAACCATCAGCGAAAGATATAGATACATCAGCATAAGCTAAAGCAACGGAATCATTTAAACCATCTCCCACGAAAGCCACCGTTTTACCGCCTCTACTCAAGTTTCTGACAATTTTCGCCTTATCTTCTGGAAAAGCGTCAGCATGGACTTGATTTGTGGGAATACTGAGGGTTTTTGCCACCTGATGCGCCCTTGTTTGATTATCCCCAGTTAGCAAATGTAACTCCATCCCGAAAATATTTTGCAACTCATACAACAAACTAGCACTTTCTGGGCGTAAGGGATCAGTATATTCGAGATAACCTATTAATTCACCATCACAGGCGACATAAACGAAAGATAACCCCTCTAAAACGTCTAATTTATCTTGATTTTGAGAAATATTAGCAAAACTTACTCCCTGAGAGCGTAAAAACTTTTCACTTCCCACAATTACCGTTAAACCGTCAATTTCTGCCGTCATGCCCGAACCTACGCTATAATCCCAACTATGACGAGGTAAAATGTCGATTTTCTTCAGTTTACCATAGTTGACGATCGCCTCCGCCACGGGATGAGTAATTCGTTGTTCCGCAGACACCGCTAACTGCAATAATCTATCAGGGGTGATATTATCATTAACGGTTACGACTCCCACGACTTTTATATTTCCCTCCGTGAGAGTGCCAGTTTTATCGAAAACGATAGTATCAATTTCCCCTAATAATTCCATCGTGCGCCCACTTCTAACTAAAATACCGTGACGGGTAGTGTGATTTAATGCACCTAAGAAAGCCGTTGGCATGGAAACACGGATACCAGTAACGAAATCGAGAGTTAAAATGGAGGCGGTGCGAGTGGGGTCTTTGGTGGTAGCGAAGACAATTCCTGCTAATATCATGGAGGGGATAATCAACTTATCGGCTAATTTTGCCGCATAGTTCGCCATTCTGGTATCATGGACTGGGGCTTTTTCTAATAACTCAATACTCGCCGCCGCCCTTGTTTGAGTGCCTATCCTTTCCGATTGTATCTTTATTTTACCCGATCGAAGTAAAGTGGAGGCATAGACATAAGTACCAATTTGGGCAACGATGGGCATCGATTCTCCCGTGAGTTGTTGTTGGTCAACGGTTGCCTCTCCAGATGTTACTATACCATCAACGGGGATGCGTTCCCCCGGATAGACGATGACGATTTCCCCTGCTATTACCTCATCGCTTTTGATTGAAATAATTTTGCCTTCTCTTTCTACCCATGCAAAACGCCCGATGGTATCCAATAGATTAGCAGTTTTTTGCTCCGTCGATCGAGCGGTATATTCCCTAATCAAATCCCCTAACTCATGAAGGGTAATCACAAGAGAAGGAGTTAATAACTTACCCTGTAAACCACTCAACACCAAAGCCATTAAATCGAGACAGTCGATATTGAGTTTACGATGGATAAAAATACTTTCCATCGCCCTAGTGGCAACGGGCAAACTGGCAGTAACTAAGGCACTTCTAGCTAAAAAGGTGATTAAAGAAGAAGGGAAACCATTGGCAACTATAGCTAAACCTGTGGAGATTAAAGGTAAAGTTAAACTTGACCAAGAAGCTCGATCGTCTTCCTTACTCTGACTATTATCATTAGGGGTATTTTCATCAATGCCATTATTTTCCGAAGCATTGGGAGACGATTCCCCAAAATTTGACAAAGTTATCCCATTCTGATCCAAATTATACCCTAAAAAGAGATCATTTAAAAACAAATTAAGAGATATTTCTTCTCGATAATGAATAACCACACAAGAAGCCAATACATTAAAACGATAACTTTTAACTCCTTCTATCACCCCTAAACGTTTTTCCCAATCATCTTGTAAAGCCTTTGTTAAAAGGGGAGTGCGGAGGCGGATTCTTCCCTTGATAGCATGAATAAGAGAATAATCAGTGTTATCAGGAGAAATAGAATTAAGACTTGTATAGTTAGTTAATAGCATGGAAACCGTGATAATATGTTATTATGATTAAATCTTTTAAAAATCTTGCTACAGAAGATATTTTTAATGGGAAAAATAGTAAATTAGCTAGAAAAATTTGTCCTCAAAATCTTTAACAAATAGTAAGAAGAAAATTAGAGAAAAATATTAGTTGATAATGAGATTAAACTATTAATTTAGTAATTATTTTAATTATTAGATAATGTCCAATCTTGTATTTGTAAATTAGGTATTTTAGAAAAATCTTTTTGATTGCGTGTCACTACAACACCTCCAAAAGCTAAGGCAATACTACTGATTCTCAAATCTTGACTACCAATACGAATAGATTTTAAATCTTGAAAAATATTATAGGCATTTTCATCAAAATCTAAAACAGTAATACTGTCAAAAAAATGAATGGTTAATTTTAAGTTACGATAAGCTGTCGATATAATAGGTTGTGATTTAGCTTTTTGGATAGAGTTAAGCCGTCCTTTTAATTGCTCTTCTACTGTTATTATTGTGGTAGTTATATTTGCAAATTCTATCCCCTTAATTTTGCTAACAATTACGGGATGATTTCTTTGAAATAAAGAAATAGTATCCGTATCTAAAATATAAAGTGTCATTATTTTATTCTGGAGAAGTTAATTCAACATATTCAACTTCTAATTTTTCTTTCTCTTTTCTTCTTTCTTCCGTAATAAAATCCTGCATTTCATCGAATAATAAATCATCTTTAAACATTCCCGCAAATTTAAGCCAAGGATTTTCTTTTTGAGATTTTTTCACTTCTAAGGAGACGATTTCTTGATTGTTTTCATTAATGCTTAACAGTTGTTGTAACTGTTGCAATGCTTCTTGTTTATTTTCTGCGGTTACTTGACAATTTTGCCAACCCAAAACACAGGCATTAACTAATCCATTGTCTTGATACTGAATTAAAATACCATAAGTTTGTTTTTCCGTATGATTTTCATTGATAATTTCTGTTGTCATCATTGATTTATGTCTCCTTATATACATATACCCAAAAATAATGATATTTTCATCAGTAATGATTTATGAGATGAGTTTTCTTTTATTCACTGTAATTGTTAAGTTTGACAATAGAAAGAAAGTGTCATAATTCATAACTGACTGGTATAATCTGAATCTTTGGTATTAATTATGTTATGTTATCGCTTTTTGCTGTCTCAATAATACTTATTAATTTAAAACCTAAATCTAAATCGGAGAGACTTCCTGCATCGTAATTAATCACCACGGAAGCTGTTATTTGATTAATTCTGACACTGATAACGTTATCATCGTTGTTGAGTAGTCTTTCTAAACGTTTCGCAAATAAAGCATCCTCTTTTACTTGGGGAATCCTTAATCTTACTCTACCATTAACGGAATGGACGATCGACATTTCCTCCTCTTTTTTAGCCGTTGAGGATGACTGAGGTTTTTCCTGTTTTACTTCCGAAGACGAGGTTTTTTTCAACTCTCGAAATAATTGGCGAAATACTGTTGCGACTCCTAAATTGACTAATAAGGCATTTGCACCACGCAACTGAAATCTACTGGTGACAAACAAACCAAACATCACAGGAATAATCATTTCCACTTCTTCATGTTCTTTCAAAAAAGTAGCAATTTGCTCTTTATTTACTGATTCTGAATTAGTTAAATTTTCTGCGCTTAAAGTTGCACTGTCCATGATTTTATTTTCTCCCTATCATAGCTATATTTTCTAAATTTTAACCATAATTTATACTTAAAAGACTTAGTAAATTATGGAGAGTAAATATTAATCAGAAGGAGTACTTGAAACAGTGATGGTATCCTGTTTTTTTTCTGCTTCTGCTAAAACTTCGGCTTTCGCTTCTGCTACTAAATCACCAATTTGTTCGCTAGTTTCGGCGATAGTTTCTTTAGTTTTTTGGTATAAAATTACTCCAGTTTTAATAGTAGCTTTTGCCACTGGTTTGAGGAGGGAAGCTATAGTAGGAGCGAGAATTACTGCTCCAACACCGATAGCAATAGTTTTAATAGGATCATCTTGATACATATTTCTGATTTTATCTAACATTGACTTTTACTCCATGATTTATTAATAGTTAGTAGATAATATTTACTGATATTCAATTACTGAAAAATAGTTCAACTTATGATTGAATAACAGAGATAATTTTAACAGTTTTTTTATCTAATGCTACCCGACTTTTGCTCACTTGCATTACACAAGAAGAAAAGCGACTTTCTGATAAAATATCTACTCCTTGAATAACTTCTATTGTCATTAAATGACGAATCATATCTTCCTCTTGGGTTTCAATTTTGGCTACTATAGCTTTACTCCCCCACTTTTAAATCTGGCAAAGGAAAAGAATCGGACATGAAAAACCTCTATTTTGTAAATTAAATAGTTAATTACTCCTCAATAAACAATGACAATTTTTGATTATCTTCTCTTTATTTTAGCAAGATTTTTAAATTAGATCAATTACCATTTTAACCTATTATTAACTATTTTTTGCAGTTAAAAATTGTTACTTTAATTAATTTGAAAAATGACTTTACAGATAGGCTTATAATTTAAGACTAAGATATTTTTTGAAGCCGATAAGGAAAAATAAAAATAATTACCCTCAAACAATTCAGATTCAGAGATACCAGTAATTTTTCTAATTTTTTTTGATAATAACTCTAATGATAATAAGTTATTAATGTCATAACACTGATAAAATTAATTGGTTAAAAGAGGTTGTAAACTTCTTTGAGAAAATACCCCATTTTTCTTTAAAGATTCTATTTTTGATTCTGCAACAGTGATAACTGCAATAGTTTCACCAATGGGATTAAATACTTCTAAACTGTAACTATCTTCACCATTTTTCACTAAATGATGTTCCACAATATTAGGAATATCTCCCTCCCATAAGTTATATTGAGATATGTTTTCTTTTAATGCAACTGTTGTAAATAATTGAAATTTCATCATTTTTCCTTCTTATAAATATTTGGTTAATTTTGTTTTGGCAATTATGGCATCTTGAGGTAATTTTATTTTTTTGGAGAATATTTAAGTTTTTTTTTGACTAAATAATAAACCACATCATAACTAACCCCTAATTGAAATTCTTTATTCAACCAGTTTTGAATTTCTTTATAACTTTGAAAATCAGTATTTTTATCCAGTTTATCTCGCAATTTGTCGATAATTTGAGGAGAAATAAAAGGTTTTCTTCCTCCTCCCTTTTTCTCTTGTAATAATTCCTCTATTCCCTCTTGTTGATAACAACGTAACCAATATTGAATCGTTACTCGATGTTTACCGATGATTGATGCTACTTCGGTAATCGTTTTTACCTGTTGGCTTTTGAGAAGATACAATACTTGAATTTTCTGAAAATTATCTGATGTCTTTTGCTCACTTAACAGGGTTTTTAATTGTTCGATCGACTCTATAATTTTAACTTGAGAAACTCCTGCCATGAGACTATGTGTAAAAATAATTTAACAAAAACTTCTTTCTTTTTGACAAAAATCTGTTTAATCTTCCTTTCTAATTGCAAAATATTAATAAGTATTTTGTTATAAAACTTAATAATAAGTCTGTAGCTACTTTTTCTTCTTCGGTAATCGGTAATAAGGAGCACATTCTGGGGTTATCAATGACAGAAAATTATTATCCTCAATTTTGCATTTTTCTCTCGATTTTTCCATTGTTGTACTAAAGTGATTTTCGTCGGTGACATATACCCCAGTTAAGGCATTGAATAAAACACTTTTACCCATATTTGGCATTCCCACTAAGGCTATTTCGGTGGTAGCTTTTTTCTCTGTGGTAGGAGTGGATGGCTTATTAAATAGGGATTTTAACCAATTATTCCTCGAACCTGATGAATTACTACTGTTTGTATATTTATGAGATTTCATGTTTTTCTCCCAAAACTTTTACCGCAAAATTTTCTCAATAATTTTCTATAATTATATTTTAATGCCGTGATTAAAGATTTTGCAAGATTATTGCAATTAATTTTTATTAATTTTTGCTTAATTTTTTAAATATTCTTGTTTTAATGCAAATCTTATGCAATAATTTAGAAAGAAAAGTTTATTAATTGAAAAGGTATTGTTATGGCTTTAGTACATTGGGATAAGTCTGTTTTAACATTACATCTCAAGGAAATGATGGAAGATCATCAAAAAGGCGATTCTACTGCACTTTTAGGCTTGAGTGCGATCGTGATGGGTACAGTTTTAATACCAGCAACGGTAAAATTAGGTAAACCTTTATTAAAAAGTATGATCAAAAGTAGTCTATCTCTTTCAATGCAGAAAAAATCTTTTTGATAATAATTTTAAGCAATAAAAATTTTAAAGAGATACAAATTTATCTATATAAATTATCAATAAAATCTAGGTATCTCTTATCTTTGATATATCTTGATCATAGAATGTGGGATAATATTAATTCATAATACAAAATAGCCTACTTTCTACATCTTCCCATGACAAGCAATCATCAAGATAACCTCGAAAAATTTATTACCTTTTGTCAACAACATATAACTGGACAAGAAAGGAAAGAAGCGCAGATATTCTTAGATAGATTTTTTCAGGCATTTGGTTATGATGGTGCATTGGAAGCTGGTGCAAAATACGAAGAAGCTATTAAAAAGGGTAGCAAAAAGAAAAATACTGGCTTTGCTGATTTAGTCTGGAAACCCAAGCTACTGATTGAGATGAAAAAGGGGGAAAAAACGCTTTTAAACCTTCATTAAATTTAGTAAATCAATCTCAAAAATCAATTTATAATATTTTTTAGTCAAATCTTAATATTATTTTATCGATTTCGTCTAAATTTTATCTCGAACTGAGGTTACAAACAGATATAGCAGTCAGTTATGAGTTGTGAAAATTATCTTATCATCAAAGGCAAGAGGCAAAAGGCAAAAGGCAAAAGGCAAGATTAGTCGTATCTTCGATATTTTTTCTAATAATTTATTTCTCACAAATGATTCCTGATTGCTATAAAAAATATTTTTTGTTAAAAGTCCAGTCATTATTACATCGAATATCTAATAGGGAAGACATTATCAGTTAATATCCTCTAAATTTATGCCTAATTCCCTTAATTTTGCCTCTAATTTATCAGCCCTTTCCTTTTCTTTTTCTGCCCTTTCTTTTTCTTTGTCTGCTCTTTCTTTCTCCTCTAATACTTTTTGTTTTTCCTCATTATAAGTAGAAAATCGATCGCCATTGGGATAGTATATATTTAACTCTGGTTGACTTAACTCAAAACGGATTCCTAAACGGGGGCTTTCCCAACCGTCTATATTTTCAATCATTTGTAAAATATTATCCTGTCGTACAAAACCCGTTAAATCATTCATGTCTGGATCATAAATGTAATATTCCTCGACTCCATGATTTTGATAAAACAATAGTTTGCCATACATTTCCTTCGTTGTGTTACCCGGAGAGAGAATTTCAAAGACGACTTGAGGGGCAATATTATCTTCTTTCCATTGTTGATATGAGCCACGTTCACCTTTTTCTCTACCAAATACTACCATAGCATCGGGGGCAACTCGTTTTTTATTATCACCCTCGGTGGGATACCAAAGTAAATCACCCGCTACAAACACTTGCGGATTATCGACAAATAACCAATCTAAATTAGTTTTAATGGTGGTAATCCAACGAAACTGAAGGGTATTATCTGCCATAGGTTTACCGTCACTGTCAGGATAAATAATTTCTGATTTAGTGGTTTTTTCTAGTTGAGCAACCATATTATTTTAAATTAGATAAGGAATTTCCATGATAACAATGTTAATGCAGAATTATGGAAATATTCTGATTTACTTAGAAGCTACGCATAATAATTATTAAAAAACGGGCTAAAGCCCTTACTACGAGGTTTCGGAAAAAATTTTTTTTAAGATGTCTATTGGTGGGCAATGCCCACCCTACTTTTTTGGAGAAGTCTAAATGAATGTTTAAAAAGTAAATGTAGTCCGTAATGCTCCAATAACAAGGGGATCATTTCGGCTATCGTTAGAAGGATTGGTTACTACCATTACACCTGGAGTAATTTTAATGTTATCGGTGATGGCGTATTCATAAAATGCCTCAATATGGAAAGAAGTATCATCATTGCTTAATTTTACGCCGTTATTTCTAATGGTAGAATTTGTTTGCCATGGTTGCATTCCCACCACAATACCTCCTAAACTTCCTTCTTTGAATAAGTCTGGAAAACCTAAAGTTGCCGCCCAATACCAAGAATCGGAACTTCCACGGGATACGTTAACAATACCATCAGAAAAACTGTTAAGGGTTCTTACATTAGAATATCCTCCCCATGCGCCTAAAACAAATTTTTCGGCTAATTGCCATGACATGGTTACAGCGTAGGTGTTGTGAGAGGTATCGATGGGGCTATCAGCGATTAACTCGGCAAAACTGCGGGTATTTTCTCCAATGCCAAAGGTGTTGTATCCTTGCCCGTAAGCGAAGGCTATACCAAAGTTATCGTTAGGATAGTAGCCCACTTGTCCTAAGATACCATAAGCGCCATTAAACAAACCATTGCCTCTTTCGGGATTGTTGCCATCGGTGGCTAAGTAGCCTAAACTCCAACCAAATTGCCCTAATTTACCTTCTAGGGCTAAACCTGCACCTTCTCCTTGATAATATACAAGGTTACGAGTACCAAAACTGGATATTGCACCACTACCACCATCTCCGTCTAGGATACTCAAGGTGTTGGTAAAGTCATCAAATGCTCCTCCTGCACCTTCTAACCAGAGGGTAATATTTTCACTGATAGGAAAATTATAGTTTAAGACTTCGATCGCAACGTCATTGTCATCGGGTTGAGAGAATGCTAAACTAGCTTGTTGAGTGTTGGCTGGGACGCTAAAATCAGGGAAATTACCTGTTGCTAAACGGGTGTAGAGTAAATCTTGTCCAGTAAAGCTGGTACTTAATTCTATTCTAGTACGATTACCTAAAACGGGTACTTGTTCGATACTTTCTCTACCGCCGTTTTTTTGCCCGTTGAAAATACTAGCTAATCCGAAGATAACTTCTCCACTTAACTTAGTGGTAGTAGAAAATTGATGATCTTCTAAAAAGGCAACTCTACCTTCTAGGTTATCAACTCTTGCTCCTAATGTGGCTAATTCACTCTCAAATTCTGCCATTAATCGTTTTAGCTTCTCGATGTCTTCTCTCATCACCGACTCACTGGCGGCAATTAAACGCTCCATTTGTTGCATACAAGCATTTAACCCGGCGGCAAATTCATAACGACTCAAGGCACGATTTCCCCTAAAGGTTCGATCGGGATACCCCACAATACAGCCATACCTTTCGACTAAACTTCTGAGGGCTTCAAAAGCCCAATCCGTAGGGGAAACATCTCGCAATTGAGAAACGGAAGTTACTTGCGCTTGATGGTTTGTGGGTTGATAGTTGTCGATTTGCTCTAAAATATCTTCAGGGGATGCTAATACTGCATTAGGAAGCACGATCGAGCCTAATAAGATACTACTAATCAATAATTTACTTTTCACTGTTTTAAAACTCTTCACAATAATCACTGATCCATAGTAGATGAGAATGATTATCTTTTTCAATCCCCCCTAGAGGGATAAAACTAAATCTATATGGTTAGTTTTATATTTATTTTGGTGTAAATCCATCAATTATTTTTTCTTATCTTTTTTCAAGCCCATGGGATAAGAAGGAGGAATACCCTTAATACGGATGATGGCATTCATTACCTCTTTAACGATGGGGGCAGCCACGGTTGAGCCATAAGTATTTCCCCCTTGAGGTTCATCCACCACAGCTAAAACTACATACTGGGGATCATTAGTAGGTAAAATCGAGACAAAACTGGTAATTTTGGCGTTAGCTTGGTATCTTCCTCTACCGTCATGTTTTTGGGCTGTGCCTGTTTTCCCCCCGATGTGATAACCGTCTATATGTGCTGCTGCTCCCGTACCGTTGGCGACTACGGACTCCATCATTTTAGTTACACTTTTGGCAGAACTTTCCGAAAATACTTGTTTTGTTTCCAATTTAGGGATAGTTTCTAATTCTCCTTGGGCATTAACTAATCCTTCAATGACATGGGGTGTAACTAATTTTCCTCCATTGGCGATCGCAGCGTGTAACTGCACTAATTTAAGAGGAGTTAAAGATAACCCCTGCCCAAAAGAAGAAACTGCTGGTTCGATGTCTCTAGCTGTAAAAATTTCTTTAGGTTTGAGATACCCCGTTGCTTCAAAAGGTAAGTCTAATCCCATTAAGCGATTCATGCCTAATTCTTCCAATCGTTGGTAATACTTTGCTCTACTTATTTTTTTGACAATGTGAATCATTGCGGTATTGCTTGATACTTCCATTGCTTTAGTAATACTTACCCAACCTTTTCCTGTTTTAGAAGCGTTAGCAATAGGCCAACCATCAATAACGGTACTAGCGGCATCTAACACTTGAGATCGATCGGTGATTACCCCTTCATCAAGGGCAATGGCGACGTGAATTGGTTTAAAAGTTGATCCCGGTTCGTAACTGTCCGTAACCGCCCAATTTTTGTATAAAGCGAAGTCATAAAGAGAGTATTGATTAGGGTTGTAGGTAGGTTCACAGGCTAAAGCGACGATCGCACCAGTGTGAACATCCATAACGATTACTGCTCCTCTTTTCGCCTTAAAGTTTTTCAGTTGATTTTTTAAAGCCTCTCTAGTGGCACGTTGTAAACGTAAATCGAGGGTTAGTTTGAGTTGTAAATCATCTAATTCCACTACTCCTTGAGGTAAAGAGGAGGGAATAATTGCTCCCTGTCCATCTTTTTTTACCTTGACAAAAGAGGTCATTTGTATGGTGGAAAGTTCTCGTTCTAAAAGTTTTTCCTGACTATATTCTACTCCAGCTTGTCCTGCGTGTTCTGTGTCCACATAGCCGATAATATCCGCAATTAATTCTCCTTGGGGATAAAAACGGGCATAACGTCTTTCTAAATCAATGCCCTCGAATCCCAGTTGTCTAATTTTATTTCCTTGATCTTCGGTGATGGTTTTTCCTAATAAAACTCCAGTATCCCTACTGTTTAACAATTTTAAAATCTCATTTTTATCTCGATCGACTAATATCTCAGCAATTTTTTCCGCTACAATATCCTTCGATTTCGACAACATATTGGGATGAATATAAATCGTATAAACCACCTTATCCAATGCCACCACACTACCCCGACTATCGACGATCGATCGACGGGGGATATACGGACGAAAATTATAGGTTTGTTGTTGTTTTGCCTGTTTTGCTAAGTCTTCCCCTTCCTTAATTTGCAACTGATATAAACGCCAGATTAAACCCGATGCACTCAAGATTAAAACTAACCAAATTACAAATAATCTTACCAAAGAATCAACATTTAACGAAGATTGGTGGCTGGAGGATTGGGATAACCAATTTTTTTGAGGGACAAATTTATTCAGATCAAATTTAAAGACATTCATCTTCGATTAGTAAGCAATAGGAGTGATTTTCTGTATCTGTTTCGGTTCAACGGACTCAGACTTGTCTAATTCTATCGGTTTTGGGGTCATATCGGGTAAAAAAATCGGAGGTTGAGTCGGATCAGGGTTAACTAATCCCGATCCTGATTGTTGTGCTGATTCTGCTAACTGATTCTTAATTATTTCTTCTGTAAAACTAAATTGTCGCTCTTGTTTTTGCAATTCTTGTAATTGATGATATTTACTTGTCCACTGTTTTGGTGCATATACGGTGATACCATACATCACAAATGCGATCGCCACACTAAAATAACAAAAAGCCGAAGAACCATAACCTAATACCATTAAACTTTGAAGCCAAAAAGGTTTATTTTTCTTTTCAATATGGGATATTTTTTCCTCAAGACGTGAATTAACAACCCGAGAAGAATATTTCCGACGAGACAATTTTCCCGTAGATGTTAACTTACGAGAAGACACAGACTCTTTTTTTTGAACATCAACATTACTTTGTCGGCGTGGCAGGTTATCGTGGACTAACATACATATAATCAAAGATTAGATAAAGACTAACTAATATTAGCAAATATTCTCAAAATAAGAAGTATTTTTTGAAAAATTTGCAACCGCTTTAGTGTTAACTTTTTTAAGCTAAAGTTTGCACAGATGACGAGGTATGCAAAAATAATAAAGTTAGTTGCCTTTAGGCATATATTTTGTATTCAAATTTACTATTAAAAATTTCACTATGAAAGTAGGCGATCGCATTAAAGTACAAGAATCCGTATTAGTATATCATCATCCTCAACACAAAAAAGAAGCCTTTGACATTCAAGGCATGGAAGGAGAACTAATAGAAATTGTAACCGAATGGCAAGGAAGACCCGTCAGCGCAAATTTTCCTTACCTCGTCAAATTCGACAAAAAATTTAAAGCCCATTTCCGAGAAGATGAAATAATCTCTCTGTAAAAAAAGACAGGTGGACAAGTGGACAGGTGGACAGGTGGACAGGTTGACAGGTTGACAAGTGGACAGGTGGACAAGTGGACAGGTTGACAGGTTGACAAGTGGACAGAGAGATTTTTATGAGAAAATAAGAATAAAATGTCTCGCTAAATTATCCCCATTAAGGGATAAAAAAATGATACAATTTTCTACATAGCTAGGGGTGTCTAAAAACTAGGCTGAGAAAAACCCTTAGAACCTGAGACTGGGTAATACCAGCGTAGGAAAGCTGTTTATTGAGGATAAAATATGCGCACAGAATGGATCGCAAAACGTACGGGACAAGCTAATGTATCTCAGATGCACTATGCTCGTCAAGGTGTCATCACCGAGGAAATGCACTATGTCGCCAAAAGAGAAAATCTTCCCGTGGATTTAATTCGGGAAGAAGTGGCACGGGGAAGAATGATTATTCCTGCGAATATCAATCACCCGAATCTTGAACCCATGGCGATCGGAATTGCTTCAAAATGTAAAGTCAATGCCAATATTGGAGCATCTCCCAATAGTTCTAATATTGATGAAGAAGTGGCAAAACTTCATTTAGCAGTAAAATATGGTGCTGATACCTTAATGGACTTGTCCACTGGAGGTGGTAACTTAGATGAAATTCGTACCGCTATTATTAAGGCTTCTCCTATTCCCATCGGTACAGTCCCCATTTATCAGGCTCTTGAGAGTGTTCACGGTAACATTGAAAAACTTACCCCCGATGATTTTTTACATATCATTGAAAAACACGCTCAACAGGGTGTTGACTACATGACCATTCATGCGGGGATTTTAATTGAACATTTACCCTTAGTGCGCGATCGAATTACTGGTATTGTGTCCAGAGGCGGTGGCATTATTGCCCGTTGGATGTTGCATCATCACAAACAAAACCCCCTTTACACTCATTTTGACGAAATTATCGAGATTTTCAAAAAATACGATGTTTCCTTTAGTTTAGGGGATTCTTTACGTCCGGGTTGTACCCATGATGCTTCTGATAAAGCACAATTAGCGGAGTTAAAAACTTTAGGACAATTAACTCGCAGAGCGTGGGAACATGATGTTCAGGTGATGGTAGAAGGACCCGGTCATGTACCGATGGATCAAATTGAGTTTAATGTCAAAAAACAGATGGAGGAGTGTTCAGAAGCACCTTTTTATGTTTTAGGACCTCTTGTGACTGATATTGCTCCGGGGTATGATCATATTACCAGTGCCATCGGTGCTGCTATGGCTGGTTGGTACGGTACAGCAATGTTGTGTTATGTTACTCCCAAAGAACATTTAGGCTTACCCAATGCGGAAGATGTCCGTAATGGCTTAATTGCGTATAAAATTGCGGCTCATGCGGCGGATATTGCCCGTCATCGTCCGGGGGCGCGCGATCGAGATGATGAATTATCCCATGCTCGTTATAACTTCGACTGGAATCGTCAATTTGAGTTATCTCTTGATCCCGATCGAGCCAGAGAATACCATGATGAGACATTACCTGCGGATATTTATAAAGAAGCGGAATTTTGCTCTATGTGTGGACCTAAATTCTGTCCGATGCAGACTAAAGTAGATGCCGATGCACTTACTGAATTAGAAAAATTCTTAGCAAAAGAAGCGGAAACCAAACAACCTGTAGCATAATAACTTGTAGGGTGGGCATTGCCCACCTTTATTTTTTGATATAAATTAATTTTTGAAAAAATAGGCTGTTTTGATTCTTTATCATACCACTTTTCCTTTAGCGACGGCGGAAGATCGAGTACTTATACTTACTTTATCGCCGCCGCATTAACTAATTCATCGGCTACTCGTATAGAATAAGGTTTAATTATCCACCAGATAAAAGGAGAAAGCCACCCCCTTAAGGTGATGGAATAAGAAATATAACTACCGCAAAGAGTTGATTCGATTTGATAAGTAATTCTTTGCTCAATCCCCGGTATTGCCAATAAACGAATACTCAATAATTCTCTTGGCTTGACATTTTCTACAAAAATCCGAATGGGAATAGGAGTTAAACGGGTGACGGCTTGAAAAATTAACCCCGGTTTGGGAATTAAACCTTTGGGTAAATCCGTTTGAGAAAAAAGAGGATGCCATGACATATCGGCTAAGTTGATTAATTTTCGCCATACTATATCCACTGGTACGTTACTTACGACTCGATAGGTTTTATAAAGAGAAAACTGACATAATAATTTACCTCCTCCTGCCAATAATTTAAACGAAAAACTTAAAATCATGATTAAAATTTAAAAATTAGGAATTACGAATGAGAGATTAGGAATTAATAATTTTTTTCCTAGGAAACGATCGAACAATGTTAGTTGTATCTAATTTGATGATAAATAATTAATGTTTTCTTCCTGAAAAAACCACAGGAGTTTTAGTTAGTTTTGGTGTCATTTTCTATTGCAAAATATTAAGATCTGCTAATAATCATAGTCTAATGATACTGTCACAGTTTAGATTGGTAAATTGTAAGTTATTTTAATCAATTTTTATAGAAATATGGTAGTTACAGAAACTAATCTCAATCAATCTCCTTCTTTACCCCCTGAAGATGCAAAAACTAGAGTTAGTCAATTTATGCAAAGTCTGCAAGATGAAATCTGTTCAGGTTTAGAAGCCTTAGACGGCAAGGGTAAATTTAAGGAAGATAGTTGGCAAAGAGAGGAAGGGGGAGGAGGTCGATCGAGAGTGATGACCGATGGTAATATATTTGAACAAGGTGGGGTTAATTTTTCCGAAGTTTGGGGACATAATCTTCCTCCTAGTATTTTACAACAAAGACCAGAAGCGGAAGGGCATTCTTTTTATGCTACGGGAACATCCATGGTATTGCATCCTAAAAACCCTTATATCCCTACGGTACACCTTAATTATCGCTATTTTGAAGCAGGTCCCGTATGGTGGTTCGGTGGTGGTGCAGATTTAACTCCTTACTACCCTTTTGCTGAGGATGCTAAACATTTTCATTCTACCTTTAAACAGACGTGCCATCGCCATAATCCCGAATATTATCCTGTGTTTAAGCGTTGGTGTGATGAATATTTTTACCTCAAACACCGCAACGAAACCAGAGGAGTAGGGGGACTGTTCTTTGACTACCAAGACGGTACAGGGGCGTTGTATAAAGGACCTCATAAAGATAAATCTGCCGCTGAATATAGCAATGGTTTACCACCTCAAAAACATCGTACATGGGAAGACTTATTCGCCTTCATTCAAGACTGTGGGCGCACTTTTCTTCCTGCTTATGTACCTATTGCCGAAAAACGTCAACATACAGAATATGGCGATCGAGAACGTAATTTCCAATTGTATCGTCGAGGAAGATACGTTGAATTTAATTTAGTTTATGATAGAGGAACTATTTTCGGATTACAAACAAATGGTAGAACGGAATCAATTTTAATGTCATTACCTCCCCTTGTGCGTTGGGAATACGGCTACACTCCTGAACCGAATACCCCCGAAGCAGAACTATATGAAGTGTTCTTAAAACCTCAAAATTGGGCGGAATAATTAGGGGATGATGAAAAAATTTTGAGATGACAGGAGGTGTTAGGTTTTAGGTTTTAGGTTTTAGGTTAAAGAATAAAAAATCTTATAAAATAATTATCTAAGATAATAGACTTCGATCGTAATTAGTCAAAGAAGGGTAAAAACCCTACAAACAAATAAAAAATATTTTAGGTCAAAGTTTAATGGATAATTGATTGATTCGATATGACTCATAAATGACCAAATCAGGTAAAATATGATAGTGTATCGAGTCAAACTTGTAAATTAATTCTTTTTGACTTATAACCAAACTAGCAATCTTTACTCAGATGAAACGTCGGTGATTACTTTAACTTTATTACATCCTCTCAAATCAGTGGCAGTTCAAAAATGGAACTTTGAGCCTAATTCAGTGATCAGAATTGGACGGGCTAATGATAATGAAGTAGTCTTATATAGTGCTGTTGTTTCTCGTCACCATCTCGAAATTAGACCAAGAGGGGAAGATTGGGCATTAATCAGCCTTGGTTCTAATGGTACTTTCATTAATGGCAAAAAAATCAATAAAGTGTTAGTCAAAGATGGCATGATTATTAGATTAGCGAGTTCTGGTCCTAAAATTCAAATCACGTTGAGTCAGGAAGCTGAATCTGCTAATGGACAACCAAACCAAAACTCTAAGCGTCAACCTCTTACCAGTAGAGATATATCGAAGGAAACTGTCATGAATTAGTGAATAATTTTTTAGTAAGGTTTTAAGCCCTAATTAGCAGATTAATTGCTGATGCGACTGATTAAGATTAAAGAAGTAACAATTCCTGCAAAATGTGCGCCAATGGTGTTGGTATTGGCTTGAATAATCAATAAATCCAAAGGGTTAACAAACTGCTGAGGATTTGAACCGATTAACTGAGGAGAAAGAGTCAAGGATTTAGCTAAAGCCAAGCCCACGAGAGTTTCAGCACCAATAATGGCAAAAAGCATTCCCACTAAGTTAAAGACTAAACCAAATTGAATTAAACGGATGGTTTCAGACTTTTTGGGGCGCATAGCTGGGTCTCGATTTTGGATTTTTTTACCGATTTTTCCATATCGATAGCATAAAACAAGAGCTACTACTAACAACACGATACTAATAAAAGCAGATATGATCCCAAATTGTACCGCCTGAAGATTTTGTTTACTTTCGGATAAGGCAGGAATGGAAAATAAGAGGGTGACGGTGGAGATAATTCCTAAAACCAGTTGTAACCAAAAACTCCAAAATCCCCATCTCTGTAAATTTGTAGAAACTTTCTGTACTGCTGGTGGTAAAGAGGGTGCTAATTCTGATTCTCTGGACATGGTTTAAATAATGAAGAATGAATAATGAATAATTGAGAATTGAAAATGGAGAATTGAGAATTGAGAATGGAGAATGGAGAATTGAGAATGGAGAATTGAGAATTGAGAATGGAGAATTGAGAATGGAGAATTGAGAATTGTTAATTGCTAATTGTTAATTGTCGATCGAGCCGACAATATCATCATTATCCCATTCTAAGCAATCACCAATAGTTTTTCCATCGTGATAAGCGGCTAATAAAACTTCACTGGTTTTTCCCCAGACAATATTACCATGTCGATCGAGGGAAATAGCACCTAAATCCCTTTTATTTTCCTGTGCTTCGGTGATAGATTTTGTCATCGCTTCCACTAAAGATAAACCATCTCCCGTACGAATCACCACTTTAGCCGCTAAACACTCGTCAATAATATCCTCCCCGATACCCGTACAACTAACCCCGGCGTAGGCATTAGCATAATTTCCCGCCGGCATCGCTGAATCGCTTACCCTACCAATTCTTTCCAAACCCTTTCCTCCAGTAGAAGTACCAGCACTAATTCTTCCTTGAGTATCTAACGCTACAACTCCGATCGTGCCTCTACCTGCCTCGGTTTCAGCCACAACCCCTGCCATTTTTTTGGTAAAATTCTCCTTTCTCTCCTCAATCCATTCATGTAATCTTAAATCTGTCAAAGGATCATATATAGGAAAATTTAACTCTCGTAATAATTCGGCACTGCCATAGTCAGATAAAACTCGATCGTCCTCTTCCTGTAGCTTTTGAGCCAAATTAATGGGATTTTGTACCCTAGAAACATTAATTACACCGCTAAAACGTTGTTTTTCTCCATCCATCAAAGAAGCACTCATTCTAATTTGACCATCGGATTGTAATACAGAACCAGTTCCTGCATTAAAACGAGGATTATCTTCTAACAACTGACATCCCCTAATAACCGCATCCGTAGCGCTTTTTCCTTCCAACAATAATTGATAAACTTCCGAAACAATATCATGTAAAGACTTTCTCACGGCTTCTAATCCACCTTTTCCCTTCAGAGAACTACCAGCCCCACCGTGTATAATTAATTTTGGTTTAATCATGTTCGACATATACTTTAAAATAACTGATCAACCTATTATTTTAACCTGAGTTCGAGACAACAATCTTTGAGAGAAAAAGGTTTTAGATTCTAATTGTAAAGATTACTTAATAATGTCCCTATCAAGAGAGATTAAGTGAACAATGAAGATTATCATAAAAAATAAACTGTTTTTTTACAATTAATATTATAGTTATAGCGATGGCAAATACTTATCAGGTTAGATTAGTTAATCAAGAAAAAGGTATTGACACTGTAATTGAAGTCAATGCCGATGAATATATCCTCGATGCTGCCGAGAGACAAGGATTTAATTTACCCTACTCTTGTCGTGCTGGAGTATGTGTTAGTTGTACAGGAAAATTAAAAGAGGGTACTCTCAAACACGACTACGACTTTTTAAAAGCCAAAGAAATCGAAGCTGGTTTTTTCCTTACTTGTAAAGCCTTTGCCACTTCTGATTGTGTCGTAGAAACTCATCAAGAAGATGCTTTATTAGACTTATAATCAACAAAAAATCTTTTTTCAAGAAGTCATTAGAAGTTATTTTAAAAGTTTCTACCCCCCTAACCCTGCTTAAAAAGCAAGGCTGTTTCAAAGTAGAGGCAGAATTTTTCGCCCTCACCCCCAACCCCTCTCCCACAGGCGAGGGGAGACTTTTTTTATAATTGATTAATGAATAGTAAAAACCTGTGTTGTCTGAAACCCTCCTAGAGACGTTACAGAAAATGTCTCTAGCCCAATTTTTGGAGATGCCTAATTAATAACGATCGAATTGGTAGAATTAGAAATCTTAACTAGAGATGAATGAATAAGAAATATATCTCTTTATTATTACTGGTTTTAATGGCAGTATTTCTGACAAATTTTTTAAATTTAACTGTGGAAGCAAAGCCAGTAATTAATATTACTACTAACTATTATAATGTCAGGGGAAAAACTGTTTCAGACATTGCAAAAAGTTTATATAATGATAGCCCGATTATATATCAAGGAAACAAATATCATGGTTATACATCATGGAATATAAGATGGAATTTTAACTGGTATCAGTATCCTAATTATTGTCAAATTACTACTGTTAAAACCACTGTTAATGTAAAATATACTTTACCTAAATTAATTACTTATGCTTCTTTATCTTCACCTATTAAACAAAAATGGGATAGATATTATCAAGCCTTAATTAACCATGAAGAAGGGCATAAAAATTTTGGCGTTAATTCTGCTCATAATATCGAAAAAACTATTCTTAATATGGGAAAAAGAAATTCCTGCCAACTATTAGAAAAAGATGCTAATATTATCGGTCATAATGTTATTAAAAGCACGATCGAGCAAGAAAAAGAGTATGATAGAATCACTAATCATGGAGTAACCCAAGGTGCAATTTTTCCATAAAATATATTAGATTTACTTAGTCAATAAAAATGAAAAAATTAACAACCGTTGGATTAATTAGTTTTATATTAACATTCCCTTTAAATAATGCTGTAAATTCTCAAGAATTATCACAAGTAGAAGGAAAATTGATTTATCCTTCGGATTATTTACCAGCGATGTTAATTTGTGCAGTTAATCTCAATTCTCGCCAAAGATTTTGCATTAAAACAGAGGAAGAAGATTCTACATTTGTGATGAAAATTCCCTATGGTAAATATATGTTTTCTGCGGAAAAAATTGAAGATTCTACTATGAAAGCATGGATGACTAATATTCATCTTGAATGTGGGCAACCCTGTGCTGATAATCCGATTCAGGTGTTAACTGTTGATATAAATAATTCTCTTATTTCTGGAATTTGCCCTTGTGATTGGTACACCGATAAAGATAAATTAATTTTTCCGAATAATTAAGTATTTGTGGTAAAAAATTAAGATTTGAGAGATTGCTTCGTACCTCGCAATGACAAAATAATCTTCTCTATTAATGTTGTTGTAAAAATTCTTTTATTACCTTGTTAAATGGTTGCGGTTCGACTAAAAAAGCCCAATGATTACTAGGTACTTTTTTAATAGTTAAATTAGGTAAATAATCTTTAAAAGGTTGTATTTGAAAGTTCGATCGATTTAAGCCTTTTTCTGGTTGAATAAATAAGGTAGGAATCGTTAATTTTTCGGTTAATCCAGCCTTTAACATCACATCAGTAAAAATTTCATCTCTAGCTTGAATTGCAAATTTACTTGACCAAATATCGTTATCATTTTGTTGGATACTATACTTAAAAACTTCCTGTTGAAAATCACTCCATCCTTGATATTGTTTTAAGGTTTTAGCTAAATTTTCTGCAAATTCATAACTAGGAAAATCTCCCGTCATTTTCAGAAAGGGTAATACTTGATAAAGTAAGGGAAAAGTTATTTGAATCCAATTAGGTAGTTTATTGATATAAAAGGGATCAACTAAAATCATACTTTGAAAAATATCAGGTTTTTTTGTTGCCCAAATCGGCACAAATTTTGCACTCCAAGAATGGGCTAATATATGAAATTTTGTCCATCCTAAATGGTTAACTAAAGCCTCTAAATCCTTAACTATATCTTCAGTAAAGTAGCCTTTTTCTGGTTTACTACTATTACCATGCCCTCGCAAATCTGGAGCGATAATATGATAATTTTCCTGTAAATAATCTCCCAATTTTCCCCACACTAAACCATGATCCGCCATGCCATGTAATAATAATAATGGGGTTTTATCTTGATTCCATTCTAAGTAAGAAATCTCGATATTATCGGGTTTAATAAATGTTTTACGAGTTGCCATTGTTTTGTTATTCATCAATCAATCAATCTTTCTGTTATTCACTGTAAACTATACCTGATTTCCATGGGCAAAACTTTTGAAAAATAAGCCGTTGAGAGTGATAATTGACGTAATTTTACCAGAAAAACATAATTAAATTTACAAAAACTCCTCAACACCCTAACATCTTTACAGAAAAAAAATTGCGATTTTTCTTGACTTTTTTCTGATTTTTGGTAATAATAGAAAATATAAAGATCAAAATGGAAATCTGACTGTCTATCTTCAAAATTGTCAATATTCCCATTATCTAAATTTTATCAAAAAAGTCAAGAGTTGTCAAGGGAAAAGTTAAAAAAAAACGGTTTTTTTTCTCTGTAGGGGTTGAACATTGTTCAACCTGTCTATTTTTACGGGCAAGATGCTATTTCACGGTGGAATTTAGTTTAAAATTTTTGTGTTAATTAGAAAAGTTAATTTTGATTTGATCGCTTTTGGTTTCTCTTTGTTTTTCAGCACTTTTTAAGACTTCTAAGACTAATCTTATATCAAGTCTTTTTTGTTCCTCAATAATTTCTCTTATCGTTACGATCGAAATTTTATCCACAGGATTACTCATAAATTTACTTTGATAAATTCCTGCTTCTTTGGCAGTCTTAATCATGTCTTTTGTTGGCTCGTTAAGGGTAAGAAATATTCCTAAAGTTGCCTCGTTTATCGTCATTGTACCTAATAAATCTCGAATATCACCTGATTTTACCTTGCCGGATTTGACTTGAATAATAATTTTTTCTGGTTTATCTTTGCCACTATCAAAATAAGCGATACCGTCAATACCTTTATCTGCTCCTTTTTTATCGTTAATTATTGCCCTATTATTCGTATAGGTTAAAACAGCCCATTTTTCAAATTCTTTCCTAGTTCGATCGTCTTTTTTTAAGGCTAATGCTTGGGCAGATTCCATGTCTTTAGGAATGCCATTAAGGGTTATATTTTCTAAAACTTCTTTACCAAAACTATCTTCTAATCTTTTAATAACTACCCCAATACTTTGATAAGTTATATCAATTCCTATCCAATTTCTATCTAGTAATTGGGCAACTTCAACGGTTGTACCGCAACCGCAAAAGGCATCTAATATCACATCTCCTTTATTACTACTAGCTTTAATAATTCTTTCTAATAATGCTTTGGGTTTTTGGGTTGGATAGCCTAATCTTTCTTTTGCTTGAGAGGAAATAGGAGGAATATCATCGAAAATTTGTTGAATTAATTGTCCTTTATTTTCATCTAAATAACGCTTAATTCTGATACCACCTTTTGAAGTAAAATAAAGCCTATTTTCTACGTCTAATTGCTTCATTGTTTCTAATGGGCAACGCCAATAATTTTTTACTCCTTTATACTCATATTCATAACCTCCACCGCTTAAACCTTTTGCGGTTAAATCACCACTTGCCCATAATCTTCCATCTTCATCTTGATAATTATAATTATTCATTCTTTTATCTGATAAATTACCATATTGAGGATTCCATGTATAATTATTAGCAGTTTTTACATAAAAAAGAATAATATCATTATTTCGTCCAAATCTCTTTTTTGCATCACTATGAGATGTGGTTCTTTTCCAGATAATTTCGTTTAAAAAATCGCCTTTTTGAGAGCAAAAAATGGCATCTAAAACTAATTTTAAATAATGACTAGCGGAAGGATCACAATGGAGATAAAAACTCCCTGTCGGCTTTAAAACTCGATGAATTTCTACTATTCTTAAAGTCATATTTACCAGATAAGCAAATAAACTTCCCTTTCCTAAAACTGGCTCTAATCCACAGATTAAATCAACGGTTTTTTGAGTGAATTTACCGTGATAATTTTCCTTGATTTCAGCTAAACCAATATTAGCTAAATCATCCCATGTCCAAGTATCAATAAAAGCCTGTGCTTGAGCTCGATCTTCTTTTCCAATATTGTTATAAATTTGGTTATAATTGCGCTTAGAATTGAAGGGAGGATCGATATAACACAAATCCACGGATTCATCTTTAATATGTCTTCTTAAAACGTCTAAATTATCACCGTAAAATAATTGATTATTCATAAAAAATCTTAAAAACCTTTCTTAATCTTGTACCATCTTAACTTCTTGATGTTACGAATAGAGAATTTTTGTCATACTTTGTTATATTCATAGGAGGATTGATTATGACGATCGAACTCAATCCAAACTCGACAATTTTGTCACTAAAACACTGACACCTAATTAGGGTTTGCTGAAAAAGTATTTTGATAAGGATAGGAGAGAGGAGTCAGGAGACAGGAGATAGGAGAAATACTGAAACATCAAGGTTTTGATGCTGTTGATAGATAGAATAAGTATAGTTGTATTTTAAAAAGTAAGGTCAAAAGTGTCGAGTTTTTGGATAAAAATTGTTAAAACTGCGCACTTTTTAGTTAATTTAATGTGTTGAATGCCTTGATTTTCCTAGTCTTCTGATTTATTCAGCAGACTCTAATTAAAATTCCCTAATTTTAACTTTGTTTTTCTGTTAGATTTTCTTTAATAACTTTTGTTGTCACCATTAATTTATTACTTCTTCTCCTCAACGAATTTTATTTTTTTTATGTTGATTGACAACAATGATCAGAAAAAAAATTGCGATTTTTCTTGACTTTTTTCTGATTTTTGGTAATAATAGAAAATATAAAGATCATAATGGAAATCTGACTGTCTATCTTCAAAAATGGCACTATTCCCATTATATAAATTTTATCAAAAATGTCAAGGATTGTCAAGGGAAAGTCGAAAAAAAAAAGATTTTTTTGTTATTTTTACAGGCATGAAGCATTTTTTTGCGAAATTTTTGTGCAATTATTCACTTTTTTTCAAGAGGGGAATTTGAGATAAGGGAATCGTTAATGTAACGGTTGAGCCTAATTCTTCCCCCATGCTATAAAATGAGATTTTTCCCCCCATCGCCTCTACTAAACGTTTGGAAATTGCTAACCCTAATCCTGTACCTCCATAAGCCTTGGTTCGAGAGCCATCGACTTGGTAAAATGTTTCAAAGAGTTTTTCTTGTTTGTCTAAGGAAACTCCTATGCCTGTATCTGCGACACTGATTTTTACCATGCCGGGGAAAGTTTTTTCTTGAAGTTTAATGGTTTTGGGGATAATTTCTGTGGTGATTTCAATGCCTCCTATTTGAGTAAATTTTAAGGAGTTACCCACGAGATTTAACATTACTTGCAGTAGTCGTTGATAGTCGGCATAGAGTAAGACTTGATCATAGGTAGGGGGTAAGTTGATGTCAAAAGATAAATTTTTCTTTTGGGCTTGAGTCGAAGCAAATTTTTCGATGTCTTGATAAATTTTTTGTAAAGAAATGGTATCGAGGTTAAATTCTAGTTTTCCTGCTTCTATTTTGGCAATATCTAAAATATCGTTAATTAAGTTTAGTAGATGCAGTGCGGAATTATAGGCTTGATCAAGAAATTCTATTTCTTCTTCTCGACTATCTGTCATATCATCAAGGATGAGTTTTAAAAATCCTAAAATGCCGTTTAAAGGTGTTCTTAATTCGTGACTTGTACTAGCTAAAAATTCGCTTTTTAATCGGGATGCTTCTTTGGCTTCAATATTTGCTTGTTCTAGCTTTTGGTATAACATAGCATGAGCCATGGCTGTGCCTACTTGATCTGCTAATTCTTGTACTAATTCTAATTCTGCTTGATTCCATTGTCGAAGTCGATCGCACTGATGTAGCACAATAATTCCATTAAATTCTTGTTGATAAAAAGTTGGTACTAATAATACAGATAAAGAATCACAACTAGGGTACAATTTATCTGTAATTATCCTAAATTCTCGATCGAACACAACTTCTTGAAGAATGGGATAATCAGCAAAACTTAACCGTTTTCCCAACAGAGAAGGATATTGACTCTCACGATATTCTGCCTTAATTTCTAGATATTCCTCCTGTTCATTAGATGTTAACAAAAGACAACGATTTGTCCTCAATGCTTCTCCGATACTATCAACGGTTTGTTGCCAAATGGTATTCAAATCGAGGGTACGGCGAATTTTTCTTGCTATGGTAGTGAGTAATTTCTGGTAAGGGTCTGGATTTGTTGGTAAAGAAGAAGTTAAACAAACTTCATCATTATTCAAAAAACGACCCATGACTAAAACTAATTCCGCAGTACCTTTTTGCAGAATAATGGGACTAATGATTAATTCAAAAGGAAAAGAATGATGTTCATAACATAAAATACAATGACATTGTTCAGGAATTTTACGAGTTAAGATTCTTTTGATTCTTTCCAAGTAAGCAGATTTAGCAAGGGGTAAAAGTTGCGTTTTTGAATTTTCCGTAATGATACCTAACTCTGGTAAATTCGATCGCCAATAAAAAGAATGATAATTACCCAAGACATCTTGAGTAAAAACCAATTCACTACCTAAATTTTCCAGACTGTGATAGTTATTTTCAACTATATTTAGTGTCATTGATTCTCTAATGATCGATGATCTAGTTATCTACTAATCTAATGGTAATGGAGAATTGAGAATTGAGAATGGAGAATTGATTTAACATTAATTACTTCTTACTGTTATGTAAAAACTATCTATAGTTACTCACTATAGTGTTTACTTTCTGCTTCAACCAGTTCCGTAGGCGGATACACTCTTTATTCCTAACTCCTAATGTAATCAAAACACTTTTTCATCAACCCCTATTTAGTCATTCCACTCTCCTCTTGGTGGTACTGGAGGATTACGTCTTAAAGTGCGAGTTAAATCGTCATCTTGTTGTCTTTCACCTTTTAACCATTCTTTTAACGCTGATTCAATGACTCGACTAGGATCATTTGTCAGATGTTTGATTTTTTCCACTAACTCAAAATCAAGGTGAATAGAGATTTCTACCTTATCATTTCCCATAACACTTCCTTCGGAAACAGTTTGATTATTCATATATAATTTACGAACCCTATAATTATCTATTTTACAAAATTATTTTATATATTCTATTGTCCTAGATTTTTCCCTATTTTCCTAGTCAAATGTCAAGATAAGTTAAGAAACGTTAATTTTAAGAAAAGTTAACAAAATTTATGTCATCAAATCTGGGATAAATTTTTCAGTTTTCCTGAATTTCTATGGAAAAATAAAGACTACTTAAAAATCAATACCTGTCTGATAAATGGAGCAACAAATTCGATCGAACAAGTTTATTGATCTCGATCGAACGTATTTACTAAGAATCCCACCTCATTCATGGGTAGGATTATCAATTAAACTATTATCTCTTATCAACAGTTTTATGCTCGTAAGTGTTCAACATAAATTGGTTTTGCTGTTGGTTCAACTTCTTGTTGTATCTCGTAAACAAACCAGTTGTTAATCTTATGATTATTCAAAATATTTTCCGCAAGAGTAATATGAGACGGCGAACCTTCTACCATAAGTAGATAATTACCTTTAGAGATCAGATCACTATAAACCTTCGCTCGATCGGCAGGAATACCTAAACCCACTAATCCTCCCCCTAAACTACCGATCGCACCTCCGATGACACCACCTGAAATAGTCGTAGCTAAAGCCGTTGCGGCAGCTCCTGCTAACATAATGGGACCTAATCCGGGGATAGCGATCGCACCTAAACCAATTAACAACCCGGTAAAACCTCCTACAGTAATACCCGCCATCGCTCCATTTGTGGCAGTTTCTACTGCTTTATTTTTGTCAGTGCGCAACTGTCCTACATTAACAAGGTCTTCACTGGTGTTAACTCCTGTAACTTCAACTTCGTTATTGATTTCATTGCCGATGAGGGAGATTTGCTCCATAGGAAAATTATTTTTGTGTAAATCCCGAAGGGCAATATCTGTCACTTCATAATTTGAGAATGTTCCGACGGCACGTTGTGTGAAAATCATGGTTTTTAAAAAAATTTATTAATTATGTTTTGTTATTTATGGTTTGGGCATTACAAGAGTAAATTAGAGCTTAATTTGTCACTCTGGGTTCGATCGAAGCCATTACATTAACTTTTTTAATACCTTCAATGGATGAGAGTAACGGTTCAATTTGTTGCATTTGTTCCTGTGTTTCCACATTCCCTGATACGATTACCTCACCATTTTTTACCTCAACTTTTAATTGATTGTTCGGTAAATTACCCTGAAAGGTTTTCAAAATTTCATTTTTGAGTACAGTATCATTTTTACCTTTGACAGAATTATTTGGTATTACCACAGGTTTTGTCGTGGTTTCACTAGGTTTAGCTACGGGAACTGAATTAGACTCCGAAGGTTTGACCGTGATATTATTATTCACCGTAGGATTATTATTAGGTTCTGGTGTTTTAGTCTCTGGTGCTTTTGCCTCTGGTGTTTTAGTCTCTGGTGCTTTTGCCTCTGGTGCTTTAACCGTGGGCATGGGAGTTGGTACAGGCACTTGTACGGGAACTATTTTGACGACTTCTTTTTCTACAACCTTTATGGGGGTAGGGTTAGGGTTAACTTTTTCCGTGGGAATCGTGACGATCGGCACGGGTTGAGGGTTATTCAGATCATTTAAAAAATAAATCACTCCTGCAACTAAACCCGCTACAGTGGTAACAATAACACCGATCAGTAATCCTTTAGAGATATTTTTGTCAGATCGATCGATTTGTGCCACTGCATTATCGACTCGTGCGTCTTGAATACGAGCATCCGCCAATTTATGATTAATGGAGTTTTGTTCATCCGTATGAAAAGTACCATTAGCATCTTGATATTCGGTATAAATATTACCTTTAGCGTCTTTATATTCCGTGCGAATGTTACCATCGGAGTCTGTATATTCTCGATATACCACTCTGGCATTTTTTCGATTATTTCCTGTATTCATAATTATTTCTTCCTGATATTAATGGGACAAAAATGCTTTAACATGAAACATTTTTTTGAGACATAAAAACTAAATCAAATGTCAAAGTTGAGGATTGGAGATTACTTTGTTTCCTCGCTTTAGAGAGTTTAATCAATGATGTTATTTTGAATCCTAAGTAGATTTTTTCTCGGATAAATCACCACGGGTTTCATAATACATTTCGGGTTCGATGGCAAAGTTATTGATTAAACCTTCTTTATCAACGGTAAAACCCCCTTTTGTTTCAATATGTTCAGTACCTTCTATATGAGTGTGTAGATGTTTAAAATCATCTCCTTCACGCTCTTTTCTAGCGGCAGTTTCTGCGGGAATGATATGAGCATCATAGCTATCAGGGGTTGGAGAATCATATAATTCATTTCCCTGTTGCTCCTCTGGCAGTACTAACGATCGAATATTCTGATCAGAATCCGCCGAATTTGTCTTAGATGTTTGAGTTGTCATAATGTTTATTTTCTGATAAGGTTGTCATAGGTATTGATAGGGATAATTAATGAATTACCCCTTGTTATTGCATCCATGCAAAGTACGATCGTTGATTTTCACCAACAATTAAGATGATTTATTGACGCTAATTATTGTTTAAGCTCATAAATAAGCAAGATATTTCTAGCACTTACAACACAAATCGATCGATTCAAAAGATTCGTATATTTAGCACTTAAACAAAAGCATTATTACCACAAAGGCTATAAACCCTTGTAGAAAAAAGTATGATAAAAAAGTGAAATTTATATTTGTTTTTTAAAATTGTTTAATGGATTCATTTATGTCACGGTACGTCTATTGGTACTAGAAATAAACTTGTCTCATTATGAAAAAAAAGTTTTAATTATTTATCGTCGGAAAATCAGCCTATAAAGACAATATTACTCAGCAATCTTTTTAGCTTCGTCTTTCACATCCTCAGTGGTGTGACGAACTTTTGCTTCCACTTGTTTTGCCTTACCTTCAGATTGTGCTTTAGGATTATCTGTCACATTTCCCATAGTTTCCTGAATTTTACCTTCAACATTTTTAGCTGTTGCCTTTGCTCTATCTTTGATACTCATAATATGTTCCCTTTGAAAATTGGATTGATTAAATTTGAGAATCACTTAGTTGAGTCAGTTTAACAACCTTGCGTATGTCTTCATTATAGGTTGTTATTTTTTTTCTTTACCGAATTGGTAGAATAAGACACAAATCTTCATATATTTTTTGTAAAAAGTTGGCAAAATTTATGTCATCACATTTTAAATAAATTTTTGGGTTTTTGTTAATTTCTATGGCAAAATAAATACTACTTAAAATCAATACCTATTGGATAAATGGAGCAAGAAATTCGATCGAACTTAAACGATTCTATACTCATCGCTAATAATCTCTCCAAAAGTTTTGGCGGTTTAAAAGCAGTAAACAACGCCAGTATAGAAGTTAAAGCCAATAGTATAACAGGATTAATAGGTCCTAATGGTGCAGGGAAAAGTACTCTATTTAACTTATTATCAAATTTTTTAAAAGCCGACACAGGAAAAGTCTTATTTGAAGGTAAACCAGTACAAAACTTAAACCCCCATGAAATTGCCCGAGAAGGATTTATTCGCACCTTTCAAGTGGCGAGGGTATTATCTCGTTTAACGGTATTAGAAAATATGTTGTTAGGTAGTCAGAAGCAAACAGGAGAAAATATATTTTCTGTCTTAATCAATCAAGGCAAAATTCGCCGAGAAGAAAAAGAAAACAAGGCAAAAGCCATGAATATTTTAGAATCCGTAGGATTAGCCGAAAAAGCCTATGATTACGCAGGAGCATTGTCAGGAGGACAAAGAAAACTCCTTGAAATGGCTCGAACTTTAATGACAAATCCTAAACTTATTTTACTAGACGAACCAGCCGCAGGAGTTAATCCCACCCTTATTAATCAAATTTGTCAGCATATTGTCAACTGGAATCAACAGGGAATTTCTTTCCTGATTATTGAGCATAATATGGATGTGATTATGTCTCTTTGTAGTCATGTTTGGGTATTGGCAGAAGGTACAAATTTAGCTGATGGTACTCCCGAAGAAATACAAGGGGACGATCGAGTTTTAGAAGCCTATTTAGGAGGATAAATAATTAATAATTAACAAATTTTCCTGAATTCCTATTTAGGGTTTACGGAATAAGTCAGAAAGCTATTAAAATCAACGGTTTAAACATAATACATTAGTGAAAAAGTGCACCGTTTTGAGGATTTTTATTCAAAAATTCGACACTTTTGACCTAATTTTTTAAAATACAACTATACTTATTCTATCTATCAACAGCATCAAAACCTTGATGTTTCAGTATTTCTCCTATCTTCTGTCTCCTGACTCCTATCTCCTACCTTCATCAAAAGACTTTTTCAGCAAACCCTATTTAAGATTTGCTAAGGTTTCTTTTAATTGAATAATACCAATAGGCTTACTAATATAATTATCCATCCCTGCATCGAAACATTTTTGTCTATCTTCTTCTAAAATATTCGCTGTCACCGCAATAATAATCGGTTGTTTTGTGGAGGATTGACGAATTTTTTGCGTGGCAGTAATGCCATCCATTTTTGGCATTTGCATATCCATTAAAATAACATCATAAAATTGTTTTTCTAACATCTCTAAAACTTCTAAACCATTATTGGCAATATCCGCAGTATAACCTATTTTTTTGAGGGTTAATAAGGCTACTTTTTGATTAACTTTATTGTCTTCGGCAAGAAGAATTTTTAATGGAGAAGATTCAACTTGAGAAGATGAATTATTTAAGTTTTCTTGGTTTAAATTATTGGGAGTTAAGTTACAATACAATACTGCTTTAATTTGAAAAGTAAAGTAAAATATTGCTCCTTCCATACTTGGTTTATCTGATCTATCATTGAGCTTAGAATACCAATTATCGGGAGGATTTCCTCCTATCTTACCGTTACTTTCTACCCAAATTGTTCCTCCCATTAATTCTACTAAATTTTTACTAATAGTTAATCCTAAACCTGTACCTCCATATTGACGATTTATGGACGCATCTCCTTGAATAAAAGGATCAAATAATGTATTTATTTTATCTCGATCGATCCCAATACCAGTATCTTTAACTGTTACCAATAATTGATATTTTAATTCTTCTTTTTGTTCATCAATAGTCCATTTTTTATCGATGTTTATAGTAATCAAAACATTGCCTTTAGGAGTAAATTTAAGGGCATTACTAATGAGGTTTAACAAAATTTGACGTAATCGAAAGGAATCTCCAAGAAAATAAAGAGGAATATCAGAATCAATGTTATATTCCAATTTAATTTGTTTTTTTTCTGCTTGTTTAGACATAAGAATACAGACAGATTTTACCAGAGTAAATAAGTTAAAACATTGTTCTTCTAATTGAATTTTATTCGCTTCTATTTTAGAAAAATCAAGAATATCATTAATAATATTTAAAAGACTTTTTCCGCTATCTTGAATAATATCAACTAATTCTCTTTGTTGGTCATCTAAATTAGTTAAGGCTAAAAGTTCCGTAATACTAATAACTCCATTCATGGGAGTCCTAATTTCATGACTCATATTAGCGAGAAATTCACTTTTAGCTTTTGTGGCTAATTCTAATTTAATATTCGTATCTTTTAGTTTTTCTGTAATGGCTTTTCTTTCTCTTAATTGTTTCTCTAAAATCAGGGTATTTTTTTCTATTCTACTAGCCATTCGATCGAACGCATAGGAAATTTTGGCTAATTCATCTGAGCCTGAAAGTTGAGTCCTAATGTTTAAATTACCTTGAGAAAAACTGTTACTAGCTGATACTAATTTCGATACCCGACGAGTTAAAGTTAACTCAAAGAAAAACCATAAAACAATACAAAAAATTGTTAAAAGGGTGAAAGAAACTACATTTCTTTGTACAATATTATTAAGGGCTTTTTCTCTAGCAAAATTTAAGTCATATTCAAAGAAAAGAATCCCGATACGAGAAGGTTGAATCTCCCCGGGTAAAATATCTAATAAAACAGGATAAAAAGCCATTAAACTATCATTATTTTTTGATAATAAAATCTGTCCTTGCAAGTTATTTCTAATCTGATAAAATAAAGGTAAATAAGATTTTGCAGTGGTACTTTCTACCCCAAGATTGATTAAATCATAACGACTAGAAACTTGAACAATATTATTTTCATTAAATAAAATTATTTTCTTTAAATGGGAATCACTACCTAATTGACTAATAATAGTTATTACGGCATTTTGCATATCTTCTCGGCGATAAAGATAGTCTAAAATTATAGCAGTTTGTCCCGCAGATATTTTTAAATAATTTCTCCCTTCATTTTCCGTATTTTGATAAATTTGTTTTATTTCATGAAATGAGGAGAAAAACCCCAATAAACCACCACAAAATATCAATATAATGGGAATAGAATATCTTAGGGGAAAAGGAAATTTTCTCATAGAAATTTTTAATTATTTTGTAAATTATCCTTGTTTTATTCTCATTTTTAAATTCTATTTTTACTCTAGCATTTCTATCTGATTTATAACAAAAAGAGGTTTTTAGACTGACAAATTAAATTATTTTGTATGTTCATTATCTTTTAACGTTACATTTTGTACAAATCGATCGTCAAGAAGGCTCTCAATATCAACGGTGTTTGTTAATAGTTTATTATCTAACATTATTGTGACCAATTTTTCCATAGCATTAATCAAGGAAGGATTTTTACTTAATATCTTTCTTGTAAATTAGTAAATCTATCAGAAATAAACTAATTTATTAAGTATTTTTATTCAAAAAATAGATCAAAGTGTCTGTTGTCCAAGTAGCACGCCCACACCCAATAAAGTCACAGTCTTGAGTCCAAATATCAGCATTGAGTAAGATTGAAATAGCAACTATTTCCCAATCATTAGGATCTCTTGGAATACGATTTTTAGCTTCTTCTTCTAAATGTGAAAATTCAGATATATGAACTATTTTTATAGTATCATTGATTGTTGAGTTCCAAAAATTTAGGGTTTCTTCTCCTAAAGAAGATTCAATTTTTTCTTTTTGGATCATCAAGTTTATTCTTTTGTTTAATTCATAGCCTGTCTCATTAAAAACTCTGTTTGAAATATAAAGATTTAAGCGAGGATGGTTAAATAAAATCCGTCCTCTTTTTCTTAGTAGTTCACCTATTAAGATATTGGCATCGACAACTAAAAGCATAATTAAAAGGGAAAAGGTTTATTAGGATCTAAAGCATCTATCAATTCATCAATGGTTAAACCGCTTGATTTTGCCATTTTTTCTATATTTTCATTTAGCTTATTAAAAAGTTCCTCTATTTCTTCATGATTTTTCTTTTTAACGCCTATTTTGTTTCTGTAATATTTTGCATCTTTAACTACTTTTTTTGTCTCTTTAATATTAGTTGTTACCATAGTTTTATTCTCATTTTTAAATTCTATTTTTACTCTAGCATTTCTATCTGATTTATAACAAAAAGAGGTTTTTAGACTGACAAATTAAATTATTTTGTATGTTCATTATCTTTTAACGTTACATTTTGTACAAATCGATCGTCAAGAAGGCTCTCAATATCAACGGTGTTTGTTAATAGTTTATTATCTAACATTATTGTGACCAATTTTTCCATCGCATTAATCAAGGAAGGATCATTTTTACTTAATAAATCCTGATTTTCTTGTAAATTAGGCTGTCTTAACCCATTTAATGATTCCAAAAATTCTTCTGGGGTGACTTGGCTTCTTTTTGCCATGATAGGGGAGGCTTCTTGGGGCTTTTTCTCTAAATAATCCAACCCCTTGAAATGTCCATTGATTAAAGTTTGAATAGTTTGAGGAGAGTTTTCGATCGCACCTGTATTAACGACTAAGACATCGACAATTTCCCCCGGTATTTGACTACTATCAAATAATAAATTTGCTCCCATCTCTAAAATTTTTGACTTGGGGGGATAAAATGTGACGATAGCATCAACGAGATCATTTTGATAAGCCTTTTCATGCTCAGAAAGTTCTAAAGAAACAATTTTTATATCTTCCAAAGACATCCCCGATTCTTCTAAGCCACGGGTAAGAAAAAAAGCCCCCAAGGCGGTGGATTCTACTCCCACTCTTTTCCCTTTTAAGTCTTTCATGGTTTTGATTTCGGGCTTTCCTAAGATGACATCTCCCCCATCGGAAATATTAAAAATGGCGACAATACGAATATTATCTTGAGTTGATGCTAACACTAATGCTTCATCGATCGTCAGGGCTACCCCTTCAATTTCTTCATGACGATAAGCCCGTACTACTTCTGTTGCGGAAGGATAATCTACTAACTTAATAGTAGTATTAGTATAATCACCTAAATCTCTAGCTAAGTATAAAGTAGCGTAACCGGGCCAAATATTTGAGCCAATACGCAAGGGGAAAGTCGTTTCTGTTTTACAATTGCTTAAAGTTATGACTAAAATACCACTAATAAAAATTAGGATAACAGATTTGAAAAAGCCTTTTCTCTTGTAACTTATATTCATATATAGGGTTTGCTGAATAACTCAGAAAGCTATTAAAATCACCTCAGTTCGATATAAAAAAAGTGGTGAAAACGAGACAGGTGAACAAGTGGACAAATCTTGATTTTTCATCCTTTAACCTAATACCTAACACCTCCCCTTTACCACTCATAGTTATTCAGCAACCCCTAATTATTAATGGTTTTAGGATCGAGTGCATCCCTTAAACCATCCCCTAATAAATTAAAAGATAGCACTGTTAAAATAATTAAAATTGCTGGAGGAAAAATTAACCAAGGTTGTAAAACTAATACCGAAGCATTAGAAGCTAAAGAAAGTAAATTTCCCCAACTAGGATCAGGTTGTTGAATGCCTAAACCGATCAAACTTAACACGGATTCTGCCACAATAAAACTAGGTATTGAAAGAGTAGCAGAAATGATGATATAAGTCGCTGTTTGCGGTAGAATATGTTTAATAATAATGTAGAATGAATTTGCTCCGATCGACTTAGCAGATTGTACAAATTCTTGTTCTTTTAAAGTTAAAACTTGCCCTCTAATAACTCTAGCTAAACCAGACCAACCAATAAAAGAAGTGATTAAAATAATTAACATAAATCTTTGCGCACTGCTCAAACTAGGAGGTAAAACGGCGGCTAATGCTACTAATAAATAAATGCCCGGAATGGTCATTAAAACTTCCACCAGTCGCATTAAAATATTGTCTAAAATACCGCCGAAATAACCAGCAATGCCTCCAATTATCAAGCCTAGTGGAAAAGAAATTAAAATCCCAATTAAGCCGATAAAAAGGCTTATTCTTCCACCAAATAAAATACGACTAAATTGATCCCTACCCTGTTCATCTGTGCCTAAAAGATTAATTTTTCCTTCTCCTATTGTGCCGAATAAGCGTCTATTTAATCTAAAACCTGAGAAGATTTCTACTTCCTGAAATGTGGGGGGTAAAGGTAATTTTAATTGTAAAAATTGATAAGGTTCACCTTTAGTAAATAAGCGAAGGGGAGAAGGTTTTTTATAGTCAATGGTTAAAGTTCGATCGCCCGTTTCTATATCAGTTTTCCCTTGAGTGGTAGGATAAACATGAAGACCAATAAATTCTTTATTTTGATTACGCCAATAAATAGTTGTTGGGGGTAATAAAGAGCCATTTTCTTGGGCGGAATAAGGGTTATAAGGAGCGATAAAATCAGCACCTAAAACCATGACATAAAAAAAGATGAGGATAATTACACCTGATTTAGCTAAGGGATTATTTTTGAGTTTTCGCCACCAATTCATATTGTTATTAAAAGAGTCTTCTGGTGAGGGTAATAAATAGTTTTATGCTTTTGATTATACTTGAGTTCGATCGATCTGCATTTTTGAGAATTAAAGGCAAAAACTATTACAACAAACTTTTTTGAAAACTCATTGCTGTGATCATCAGTCAACTATCTTTGAATCATATATTTATTTAATGACAAAGGGAGATAATCTCCCTTGGATAACGAAGTTTAATTAACTTGTTCAATATTATTTTTCGGTGCTTGTCCGTTATTACCGCTAAAAGATTGAAACAATGCAAATCCGGCGATCGTAGCTACCACTAAACCGCCCACAATACCCGCAATTTTGAGCTTATTATTTTTTGGTTCAGGTTCGATCGTATCATCACTAGGGTCTTCTGAATGGGCAAAACGATTAAAGAGGAAATCTAAAGCATAGTTGCGTAATTCGTAGTAACGGGGATCTTCCGTGATTTGAGCGCGGTTACGGGGGCGAGAAAAGGGAATATCAAGCACTTCTCCTATTTTAGCAGAAGGCCCGTTAGTCATCATTACCAGTCGATCGGCGAGGAATAGAGCTTCATCTATGTCATGGGTAATCATCATTACAGTTACTCTATGGCTACGCCAAATTTCTAATAATTCTTCCTGTAATTCCTCTTTAGTGATAGCATCTAATGCGCCAAAAGGTTCATCTAAAATCAAGACTTCAGGGCGAATGGCTAAGGCACGGGCGATGGCAACCCTTTGTTTCATCCCTCCAGATAATTGATTCGGTTTCTTTTTCGCCGCTTCGGTTAAACCTACCATGGCTAAATGTTCTTCTACTAAAGCAAGTTTTTCTTGTTTATTTTTATTCGGATAGACGGCACTAACGGCAAGATAGACATTTTCAAAGGCGGTTTTCCAAGGTAATAAACAATAATTCTGAAATACCATCATGCGATCGGGACCCGGTTCTGCGATAATCTTATCTTTAAGTTTTACTGTGCCAGTAGTGGGTTGATTAAATCCCGAAATCATGTTTAAAAGTGTGGATTTACCACAGCCAGAATGCCCGATAACACACACAAATTCACCTTCTTTGACGCTTAAATTAACGCCGTCTAAAACAATATAATCCCCATTCGCTGTGGGATAAACTTTTGATACTTCTTTAATACTTAAAAAATCTGTTTTTTCTAAGGTGGCTGTATTGTTTTCTGTATTCATTAACCTTTGCATAATATTATTAGGTGTTAGGGTGTTGGGGAGTTAAGGAGTTAAGGAGTTGAGGAGATAGAGAAATGGGGGGTTAATTATTTGCTGACAATGTTATCAATTAAAATCTCTGAAACCTTATAATCACGGCGGATAGAGAGTCTTTCTAAATAACCCACGGGATCATCTGCATTAAATATCATCTTGTCAAATAACTGTAACTTTTGAGGTTCGCTATCCATATCTGGAATGCCTAATTGACGACAAGCCTCTCCAAATAAGTCTGGACGACGCACTCGATCGATAATTTCAACCCAGTTACGAGGAAAATCGGTATAACCCCATCGAGCTAGTTGTGTTAAAATCCATAATCCTTCTACCCTTGAGGGATAATTGGCGTTATTGACAGAAAATTGGTTAAATCTTAGTAAAGATTCGGTTTTTGTACCGTAATTATAATCATCGATAAAACCGGGACGGATATATTCTTCTGACATATTCAAATATTCTTCTTTTGCCAGTAAGGTTACGATTTCTTCTCGATTACGTCGATCGTCACAATATTCACAAGCCTCGATTAAAGCCTTAACTAAAGCGATATGAGTTTCGGGGTGTTTTTCTACCCATTCTTCTTTAACTCCTAAAACTTTTTCGGGATGCCCTGCCCAAATATCTAAGTCTGTAGTAATTACATAACCTAAATCCTCTTTGATCGATCGAGTATTCCAAGGCTCACCCACACAGTAACCATCAATATTACCAGCTTTGAGATTTGCTACCATTTGAGGGGGTGGAATCACTGTTAAACTAACGTCTTGATCAGGATCAATACCCCCCGATGCTAACCAGTAACGCAGTAGTAAATTGTGCATCGAGGCGGGGTGAACAATGCCAAAGGTATGGACTTTATCAGGGCTTTGCGCAAGGGCTTGTTTTAATTCTTCAAGGTTTGTCACCCCCATTTCTTGAAACTGTTTTGCCAAGGTAATGGCGTTACCGTTGCGACTGAGGATCATAGAAGTAATCATGGGAATAGAAGGTTTACCTCCTGCGCCCAAAGTCATACTCAAGGGCATTCCTGCCACCATTTGCGCACCATCTAAGCGCCCTTCAGCGATACCCCTTGCTAACTCCTGCCATGATGGTTCTCGTACTAAGTTCACTTGTTCTAGTCCATGTTTGGCAAAAAATCCTTTTTCTTTAGCTACCACTAAGGGAGCGCAGTCGGTTAAGGGGATAAAACCCAGATCAAGGTTAATTTTTTCTAAGCCATTACCTGCAATAACTTCTTTTGTTGGGATAACTGTTCCTACTTTCTTCGATCGTTTCTGTTGGTTGAGGAAGTAAACCATTTCGTTACGCAGAGCATAGTAACTGGGGTGATTTACCACTTCTAATCGTTGGCGTGGACGGGGGATAGGTACTTCTAACACTTGCCCAATATGAGCCTCTGGACCTGTGGTTAACATAACGATTCGATCGGACAGCAACAAGGCTTCGTCCACATCATGAGTTACCATGATACAAGTAACATGATTTTCTTGGACAATGCGCATCAAACTTTCTTGTAAATTTCCCCTAGTGAGAGCATCCAAAGCGCCAAAAGGTTCATCTAAAAGTAGTACTTTCGGTTTTGTCGCCAAAGCACGAGCAATGGCAACCCGTTGTTTCATCCCCCCTGACAGTTGCCCCGGTTTTTTATTGGCAGCGTGTTTTAACCCTACAATAGAGATATTTTCATCCACAATAGCTTTTCTTTCGGCTTCTGGAAAATGACGCATCACCCGATTAACCGCTAAAGCGATATTTTGGCGCACGGTTAACCAAGGTAACAAAGAATAGTTTTGAAATACTACCATTCGATCGGGACCCGGTTCAGTAATTTCACGCCCTTCAAGAATAACTCCTCCATGAGTTGCATTAGATAAACCAGCAACCATATTTAAAAGTGTGGACTTTCCGCAACCAGAATGACCAATTAAAGAGATAAACTCCCCTTTTTCGATTTTCAAATTAATGTTGCGTAAAGCGATATATTCTCCTCCATCAGCGAGGGGAAATATTTTATCAACGTGATCAATTTCAATAAAATTTTGCATAGTTCTAATGATGAATTAAAAATTGTTCGTAGTAACCCTTAAAAGGGTTATTTTGATTAGGGAAAAAGTCTAAAGACTTTACTACAAACTTGTTTATTTTTGTTCTTCAGGAACAACTAAAGTAGCAACAAAACTCACTAATCTATCTAACAATAAACCAACAATTCCTACATAAATTAAAGCAAGGATAATTTGGCTCATTTGTGAACTGTTATAAGCATCCCAAATAAAGAAGCCAATGCCCACACCACCCACTAACATTTCTGCGGCAATAATTGCTAACCAAGATAAACCAATTCCAATTTTTAAACCAGTGAAAATATAAGGAACTGTGGAAGGAAATAAAATGTTGAAAAAGTACTCAGTTTTTGATAATTTAAGCACCCTAGAAACGTTATTATAATCTTGGGGTATTTGTTGTACTCCTACCGTTGTATTGATGATAATAGGCCAGATTGCGGTGATAAAAATAACGAAAATTGCTGAAGGATCAGCTTGTCTTAAAGCCGCTAAGGATAAAGGCAACCATGCTAACGGCGGAATAGTTCTTAGTACCTGAAAAATTGGGTCTAAGGCGGAATAAACAAGGCGATTTGCTCCAACTAAAATACCTAGTGCAATACCAACTACCGTAGCTAAAGAAAACCCAATGGCAACCCGTTTTAAACTAGCTAAAAGTTGCCAAAATAAACCGACATCTGTACCGCCATTATGAAAAAAGGGATTAATAATATAAGGGTCCCATGTTTCTTTAACTACGGTAATAGGAGAAGGTAAATTAGGTTTTTCTCCTGAACATAAAATTTGCCAAATAGCTAATAAAATAAATAAAGCAACGAGGGGTGCAATAATTTTTCTCGTATTTTGAGAGTATAAAATAGAAGTTAAAATATTAGAACTTTTAGAGGTTTTTTGAAGTCTGGCAGTCATGATTTTTAATTAATAATATGTCTGATTATTTTTTATTTTATAAAAAAGTTACGATGTGTTTTAGAAGACAACTTTAGTAACTAAGGTTAAATAATTAACTTTAATGTTGTTAACTAATTTTGTCTTTTATATCAATCATTTATTGCTTAAACTTTTTTGATTTTTAAGGAGTCTAAATAACCTTGAGGATTTTCAGGATCAAATGTTACCCCATCAAAGAAAGTTTCGACACCACGGGATGTACTTGTGGGAATTTCAGCTTCAGGCACACTCAAGGCTTTAGCCGCTTCTTTCCACAAGTCTTCACGGTTGACTTGATCTACTAATGCTTTTGTATCGGTATCGGCGGGAATGTACCCCCAACGTATATCTTCCGTTAAAAACCATAAATCATGACTCTTGAAAGGATAGGAAGCGTTATCTCTCCAAAATTTCATGGCATAGGGGAAGTTTTTCTCTACTCTACCATTGCCAAAATCAATATTACCTTTCGATCGTTCTACAATATCCTCAAAAGGCACTTTAAACCACTTATCTTGAGAAACAATTTGACACATTTCTTCAATATTTTCTGGTTTATCACACCATTGTTGAGCTTCTAACACTGCGGTTAATAAGGCTTTAGCGGCTTTTGGATTTGCATCCACCCAATCTTTTCTTAAACCTAATGCCTTTTCAGGGTGATCATTCCATAATTCACCAGTCACTAAAGCACTATAACCAATATCTTGGTTAATTAATTGAGCATTCCAAGGTTCACCCACACAGAAAGCCTCCATATTACCTACTTTCATATTCGCCACCATTTGAGGAGGAGGCACAGGAATAACAGAAACATCGGTATCGGGATTAATACCCCCTGCCGCTAACCAATAACGCATCCAAAGATCATGAGTACCACCGGGGAAAGTCATGGCAAATTTAGAATCCTTATTGACTTTGGCTTTGATCACTGAACTATCTAGGGCTACATTAGCATCTTTGTAGGCATTGCCGATGGAAATAGCTTGTCCATTGGTGTTTAATCTTGCCAATATATACATAGGGACAGGCTGTCCACTTTTTGTAATTGTCCCTAATGTCATTAGATAAGGCATAGGGGAAAGAATGTGAGCTCCATCAATACCACCACCAGCCGAACCTAATTCAATGTTATCCCTTGTAACAGGCCATGATGCTTGTTTCAATATCTCTACTCCAGTCATGCCGTATTTATCAAACAAGCCTTTTTCTTTGGCAATAATTAAGGGTGCAGAGTCCGTTAAGGCAATAAAACCTAATTTAGCGGTAGTTACTTCGGGTGCATCTCCAGTAACGGGGGCGGTAGTAGTAGGAGTTTCTGTGGTGGGTTGTTCGTTACCTCCGGTGGTGCAACCATGTAAAATAGCACTACCTACGGCGGTTACTCCGGCGGTGAAGATAAATTTGCGTCTGGATACTTGGGACATAGATTAATGGATTTTCCTAATTTATTTGAACATTTGTTAAGTTTGATGTACATATTTAAAAGGTTTACGATGGTTTAATTTGTATGTTTCGTAACATTTTTTTAATGATTTGCAAAAAATACATTTTTAAAATTGATATTTTGCATTCAAGGTCATCTGAGTTCGAGATAGAATTATCGGTGAAAGTAGGAGATAACCTGAGTTCGATATAAAAATAGGTGAGGACTGACTTGGAAGACAGGCAGACAGGCAGACAGGAGGATTGTGTTTTTTTTGAGTCAATAAAATTATTTTTAAAACCCACAAATATTGGGAATTTTTCTACCTGTCCACTTGTCCACTTGTCCACTTGTCTACCTGTCTAGTTTTCATCATTTTCTTTATGTCGAACTGAGGTGAGATAGGAGTTAGGAGACAGGAGACAGGAGATAAACACTTTTTCAGCAAACCTTAATTATTTTAAACACTAATTATTTATCTTCATCAAAGTTGATATAAATGTCTAAATATTCTGCTAACTTAATCCATAATCTGAAGTGATTCGGATCAAGTAATTTGTGATTAGTTAAGGCTAATTTGGGGACTAATTGAGTATATAAAAAGTCATAATAAATTTCTTGAATTTTATCTAACCAAAGGTTTAATTTTAGTTTTTTCCCTAGTTTAATTAGTCGATCGATCATCTGAATATCATATTCAGAAATATCCTGATCTGATAAAATTTGTTCAAGAGAGAATAAGATAAGTTTTTCAAGGGTTTTTTTACCTTTAGGAATCTCTAATTGACATTGTAAATTATTAGCCTCTGTGGCAATGGCATCTAACTCAATGAGATAAGGTTCTAAATTATCTAAGTCTGGGATATTATTATTGATAGCTTCAATAACTTTGATACAACGATAGGAAATGGCAACTTCTGCCGCTACTTGTAACTCTTGGGGGATTGGCACTTCATCCCGTTGAAAAGCCAGTAAAATACTATAATTATCTCGATATACTTGAGTATAAAGCTGATCTAGTCTTTTTTTCGTGGTGACGGTTAATTTTTCCATGATTGCCAATCTTTCTTCGGCAAAAAGATGTTTTAAGTCAAAGGATTTATTACCAAATAATTTACTCATGGTTAAAACCAATTCCACAACACTGGCTTGTTTGAGGATAGAAAATAATTCCTCTTTCATTTCTGTATAAGCCAAGCGACTGGAAAACGGTTGAATACAACAATGGAAATCCCAACCCCCTAAGTGTAAAACCGCAAAAATAAAATGTCCGCTTTCCCATGTAATTTGTGAGGTTAAGCGCACTTGTCCTATTGCTAATGTCAAAGAGCCTATTTGTTGTTTCTGAAAGTCTAATTTTTGGGCAGAATAACAGTAAATAGTTTGCTCACTTTGATAGTCATTATACAAGGAACTAAGGGCATAATGGGCGGTAACTTGTTCTAAATTTACTTGGGAAGGTATCACTGCTTGACGATAAACTCCTTCTCCGTTACTATATTCCTTAATGTTACTTTCTGCTTCTGAGAGTCGATCGAGAAATTCTTTTTCTAGTTGTACTCCTGCTACTTCTCCTGCTAACTCTAAGGCGTGGGAAGCATAGCGTAAGATTTGTGTGCCTTCAGGGCGTGATATTTCTTCAAAAAACCATCCGCAACTGGTAAACATTAATAAAGAGTGTCGTTGCATTTCTAACAATCGTAAAGCGTCAATTTGTTCACTAGGGGAGAGGTTATGGGAGGCGTGACGATGCAAAAATTTTTCGACAGTATCAGGGTTTCGATCTAAAATGACTTCTATATATTCATCCCTTGCTAACCAAATATTTTTAAAATAATGATAGCCCACATCTTCATAAACTTTGGTTAATTCGTCTCGTAACCAGTTTAAAGATTCTCGCAGGGGTTTACGCCATTTTTGATGATATTCTCCTCCTCCTCCACATCCGCAGTCGTCTTTCCATCTCTCGACTCCGTGATAACAACTCCAAGCGGTAGCTGGTTTTAATTCTACTTCCCAAGTAGGAGTAACTATACTAAGATAATGAGCGTAGTTGGTTACAGTCCAACCTTTTTGGGGAAATTCTTTAGTAAAGGCATAGGCTAAACATTTTTCGGTGTCTTTTTTATGATGTCCGAATGTCTCTCCATCGGTAGCTACGGAGATGAGTTGAGATTGCCGTTTGTCTCCCCTAACGGCTAGGTTAAGACGGGAGTAAAAATGATTACTACTTAGTAAGACATCTCCAAAACCCATATCTCCAGAAATAGGTCCATCATAGAAAAATACATCAATATAAGCACCGTTGTCAACATAACATCGATAGGGGCGAGTGGAGTCAATTTGCCCTCCTCCTACTTCTAACCATTCTTTATTGTCTCCTATGGGGCGACATTTTTTGGCTTGGGAAGGTGCAAGGATAATAAATTTTATGCCTTCTGCTATTAATACTTCTAAAGTGTCGTAATCAACGGCGGTTTCTGCTAACCACATTCCTTCGGGTTGTCTGCCAAAACGACTATAAAAGTCAGCTTTTCCCCATCTTACCTGTGTAAATTTGTCTCTTTCGTTGGCAAGGGGCATGATAATATGATTATACACTTGGGCGATGGCGTTACCATGACCGTTTAACCGTTGACAACTGGCTCGATCGGCTTCTATAATTCTCTGATACACGGCTCGATCGTACTTTTCTAACCACGACATGAGAGTTGCCCCCATATTAAAACTCATGTATTCATAGTTATTGACGATACCGACAATATCACCTTGATTGTTAAAAATACGGGCAAAAGCGTTGTTGCGATAACATTCATAGAAAATTCTTTCATTCCAATCGTGGAAAGGATGGGCGCTAGGTTGTCGTTCGATCGTATTTAGATAGGGATTTTCCCTAGGGGGTTGATAAAAGTGTCCATGTACAGTAACGTAAATACCTTGAGCTTCTTGTAGGGGATTGTGTTGAGTAGTTGGAATAAGAGTAGAAGAAATAGTCATGATATAAAAATAGATACTTTTTTCCTATTTAACCTCAAATTTCGATCGAGCATTGATTTTTTTGATACTTTCAGTATTTTTATTTTTTTAGGTATCAGGTGTCAGGTATCAGGTGTCAGGTTTAATGAAAATGATTCAAGTAAAAAGTTATAGAAATAATCAGATTACACTATTCTGTGGGTAAATTCATTAATTCTGCTATATTAGCGATATAAGCAATTTTGCCATGAATCTGAACTTTTAAAATATTACAATAACTATTTACGATTAATTATGACTCAAAGTTTTTCTAACCCTCAATTTACAGAAATTTTAGCACCCAATTCTAATGTAAAAATTCCCGAAAAATCCAATGATTTGAGTGATTTTTTACAAGAAACACTGGCTATGAATAAGCGTTTATTTATTCAATTAAAACGTCGCCCTTCAACCCTAATTGCTGGAGTTATTCAACCTTTTATGTGGTTAATTTTATTTGGTGCTTTATTCTTTCATGCCCCTAATAATTTATTCGGAAATAATGCTAATTATGGACAATTTTTAGCACCGGGAATTATCATTTTTACTGCTTTTTCTGGTGCATTAAATGCCGGATTACCCATCATGTTCGATCGAGAATTTGGCTTTTTAAATAGATTATTAGTAGCACCTTTAGCCTCTCGATTTTCGATCGTCCTTGCCTCTACAATCTATATTATCACCCTGAGCTTAATTCAAACTGCCGTTATTATTACCGCCAGTGCTTTTATTGGTGCTGGTTTACCCAGTCTTGGGGGGTTGAGTGCCATCGTACTTATTGTATTTCTTATTGTATTGGGTGTAACAGGATTAAGCCTAGGTTTAGCTTTTGCCCTCCCCGGACATATTGAATTATTAGCAGTGATTTTTGTAATTAATCTGCCTCTGTTGTTTGCTAGTACTGCATTAGCACCTCTTTCCTTCATGGCAGAATGGTTACAAGTCATCGCCAGTTTAAACCCTTTAACCTACGCCATTGAGCCTATTAGATATATATATCAAAATTCTGATTGGAGTTTTGTTAGTATAGTCATGAATACCCCTTGGGGAAGTCTTAAATTTGTCACAGTCTTATCATTATTATTCATCTTTGATGTGGTGATTTTACTCTCAATTAAACCCTTATTAAGCCGTCGTTTTGCTTAAAATTGAGAATAAAAAAATGGCTTTTCTACATTTTTAAAGATTATTTACTACTATAGCAATCCTAAATCATTTGTGAGAATTATTGCCCTCTAAACCCCAATTTTGGTGGAAATTAAATTATTATTTTCTTACAACTCATATAGGAATGCTATATTTTAATCTTTTTTCCTAAGTAAATTTAAAAACATTTAGTTGCGATCGCATATTTCTTTTATAATAATGGTTTATATAACTTATAATAAAAATATAGAAACAGGAATTAGCGATCGAAGTTTAACAATAAATAAAGGAAACAAAATTAATTATATAACGTCCATAAACTTAGTAAATTAGCTAGATAAAATCATGAAAAAAGTCATTAATTCAAATCTTTTTACCACCTTGACTATAACATTAGGATTTATCGGTTTTAGTCAAAATTACGTCAATGCTCAAAACATCAATAACCAACAACCCCAACCATTTCAAAGTAATGAAGTCAATCCTATGTATGGTACAAGTGGTTTTAATCCCATGCAATTAATTCATAATGCCAACTTTTTGAATGGGCGTAATGGAGAAGAATTTGCCGAAGACACAAATAAAAATATTAACAGTGCCGCCGAAGACTTTAAACAACAACAACTTAAACGCATGATGGAAATGCAGAAACAACAAGAATCAACTTCCCCTCAACCCATTGACAATCAACCATAAATAATGGAGAATGGAGAATGGATAATGGACAATGGGTACTTTTAATTATTAATTCCTCATTCCTCATTCCTCATTCCTCATTAACTCACCGATGAATTTAAGTCTTTATAACACCCTTACCAATCGAGAAGAAGAATTTATCCCCCTTAATGCAGATACTGTCAATATGTACTGTTGCGGGATAACAGTGTATGACTATTGTCATTTAGGTCATGCTCGAACTTGTATCACTTGGGATGTTGTGAGACGTTATTTAGAGTGGCGTGGTTATAAGGTTAACTATATTCAAAATTTTACAGATATTGACGATAAAATTCTCAATCGTGCGCGACAGGAAAACACCACGATGGAGGCGGTATCTGAGCGCTTTATTGAGGCATATTTTGAGGATATGACGCAGTTAAATGTTAAACCTGCGAATGCTTATCCTCGTGCTACCCATACCCTAGACGGTATCAAAAAATTGATTTGGGAATTAGAGCAAAAAGGCTATGCTTATGAAACAGAAGGTGATGTTTATTACTCCGTAGAGAAATTTAAAGACTATGGCAAATTGTCAGGGCGCAAATTAGAAGATTTACAAACTGGGGCAAGTGGTAGAGTTAATCAAAGTGAAGGGGTGAAACAAAAACCTTTTGATTTTGCTTTGTGGAAGTCAGCAAAACCTGATGAGCCTAGTTTTGATTCTCCTTGGGGAAAAGGGCGCCCCGGTTGGCACATTGAATGCTCTGCTATGGTTAGAGAGATGTTAGGGGAAACGATCGATATTCATGTAGGGGGCAATGATTTAATTTTCCCTCATCATGAAAACGAAATTGCTCAATCGGAGGCGGTGACGGGGAAGCCTTTATCTCGTTATTGGTTGCATAATGGCATGGTGAAGGTTGACGGGGAGAAAATGTCGAAATCTTTGGGGAATTTTGTCACAATTCGGGATTTATTGGCAAAATATGACCCTATGGCGATGCGTATTTTTATCTTACAAGCAAATTATCGTAAACCTCTTGACTTCACACAGGATGCGATGGAGGGTGTAACGAAGGGTTGGCATACTTTAGCGGAGGGTTTACTTTTTGGAGTTAAGTATAGAGAAAAGCTAAATTTGACAAGGGAATCCCAGTTTACAATTATTAAATCAGTTCAGGAGGACTTTTGTCAAGCCATCGATCGAGATTTTAATTTTGCATCAGGATTAGCTATCTTGTTTGAACTAGCAAAGGAGTTAGTTAAAGAGGCTAACATCTTAACCCATGAGGGCAAAACTACTCGATCGAGCCAAGAATTAGGAGATAAATGGCATACTTTAGTTACCTTAGCCCAAGTATTAGGATTAGAGGCTAATTATGAGGAAAAAGAGCCAGTTTCTTTGTCCATTACCGAGGAAGAAATTGAGACTTTAATTCAACAAAGACTAGAGGCACGGAAGGCGAAAAACTACCAAGAGGGCGATCGAATCCGAGACTTATTGAAAGAAAAAGGTGTTACCCTCATTGATGCCCCCGGCGGTGTGACTAAGTGGCATAGGTAGAGGAAGATAGGGGGATAGGAAGACAGGGAGACAGGAAGACAGGAAGACAGGAAGACAGGAAGACAGGAAGACAGGAAGACAGGGAGTTAATCCTTAACTCTTAATCCTTAATTCTTAACTCTTAATTCTTAACTCTTAACTCTTAATTCTTAATTCTTAATTCTTAATTCTTAATTCTTAATGGCTTCCTTACAACAATCATTAAAGCAGTATTTTGGTCATGATCGTTTTCGAGATGGACAAGAAGAAATTATCAATCAAGCCCTGCTCGATCGAGATTTATTAGTTATAATGCCCACAGGCGGAGGCAAATCCCTTTGTTTTCAACTTCCTGCGTTATTGAAAAAAGGGGTGGCGATCGTAGTATCACCGCTTATATCTTTAATGCAAGATCAAGTTATGGCGTTACAGGATAATGGTATCAATGCGACTTTTCTTAATAGTACCCTCGATTATACAGAAGTTCGTCGCCGAGAAGAAGCTATTTTGGCAGGAAAAATCAAATTAGTTTATCTTGCCCCTGAAAGATTAGTTAGTGAGAAATTTCAACAGTTTTTACAACTTCTTACCTCTACGGTGACGATTTCTTTTTTTGCCATCGATGAAGCCCATTGTATCTCGGAATGGGGGCATGATTTTCGTCAAGAATATCGTCAACTGCGACAACTGCGGTTTCGTTTTCCTAACATTCCCCTCATGGCTTTAACGGCTACCGCTACCACACGAGTACAAAAAGATATTATTACGCAACTCAATTTTAAAAATCCTGCGATTCATCGTTTCAGCTTTAATCGTAGCAATCTTTATTATGAAGTGCAACCCCGTCAAAAACGCACCTATCAACAACTTTTTAACCTCATTCGTCGTTTAGATGGTTCTGGTATAGTTTATTGTTTCGCTCGTAAAACAACAGAAGATTTAGCTTCCCGTCTCACTCAAGATGGTATCTCTGCTTTACCCTATCATGGCAGATTATCCGATGAGGTTCGATCGAACTACCAAAACAGTTTTATTCGAGATGATGTCAGAATCATGGTGGCAACCCTCGCCTTTGGCATGGGAATTAATAAGCCCGATGTGCGCTTTGTGATTCATCATGACTTACCCAGAAATATAGAAAGTTACTATCAAGAATCAGGGCGCGCTGGTAGAGATGGAGACCCAGCTAAGTGTATATTATTATATAATCCTAATGATGAGTATAAAATCAACTATTTTATTAAACAAAAAGAGAGTATTCAAGAGCAAAAAATTAGCTATCAACAACTAAAAAAAGTTATTGAATATGCAGAAACAAATTATTGTCGCCGTATCATCCAATTAAGTTATTTTGGCGAAAGATTTAGGGGTGATTGTGATGGTTGTGATAACTGTTTAAATCCTAAAGAATTTGAAGATTGTACCATTGAGGCTCAAAAATTTTTATCCTGTGTCGCCCGTTGTAACGAAAAATTTGGTATTAAACATATTATAGAAGTTTTACGGGGTTCAACCAGTGATAAAGTCTATAAATATGGACATCATTTACTTTCAACCTATGGTATTGGCAAAGATAAAACGGTGGAAGAATGGGAATATTTAGGTAAATCTTTAGTCTATCAAGGGCTATTAAATCAAACAGAAGATAGTTATAAAATTTTAAAATTAAATAAGGATAGTTGGGAGATATTAAGACAAAAAAAACAGGTAAAAATTGCTGTAGAAAATACTAATAAAAATAGAGTTATTCATGAGTATCACCCCAAAGCCTTAGAAGTAGAGTTATTAATGCAGAGATTGAAAAAGTTAAGAAAAAAATTAGCTGATCAAGAAAACATTGCTCCCTACGTTATTTTTGGAGATTCAACTCTTAAAATAATGGCACAAATGCAACCAAAAAACTTAAAAAGTTTAGCAAAATTATCGGGAATAACAGAGTATAAACTTAATAAATATGGTCATTATTTTATTGAAGAAATCACCTATTTTTTAAACGAAGAAAACTTAACGGTTGCTCTCCCTACTACTACTCAAATGAAAACTTTACAGTTATATCAACAGGGTTTAACCATACCAGAAATTGCCAAAGAAAGGGGTTTTGCGGTGAGTACTATTATCACCCATATCAGTGAATTAATTGAACTAAATCAGTCGATCGATATTGACAAATTTGTGTTATCAAAGAAAAAAGAAGTTATTGTGAATACGATCGAACAAATGGGAGATCAATCTTTAAAAACATTAAAGGAGAAATTGGGAGACAACTACAGTTATGACGAAATAAAATTAGTTAAAGCATGGTATAAAAGAATGAAAAATTGATCAAACTTTTACTTCTTCACTGTCGATTATTGGTGCTAATTTAGCTTCATTTTGACGGCGAATTTTGGCATAAAATTGAATGCTTCCTGCCATAATAATTACTAAACCGACAATTAACCAAGTGGCAATATCAAGGGGAAAACTATTTTTAAACACCGCCAACATGACAATGACAACTAAAAGGAGAGTTGGCGCTTCATTTAATGCCCGAAATTTTTGTCCACTCCAACTATTTTCACCTTTTTCTAATTGTTTGATGATTCTGCCACACCAAAAATGATAAATCAACAATAAGCCGACAAACAAGAATTTGATATGTAACCAAGAAGATTTTAAAATTTCAGGTTGTGTACGAATGAGTCCGATCGCCATTACAACTGTAACAACCATACCGGGAGTAGTGATGATATTATAAAGACGTTTTTCCATCAACTCATATTGTTGTTTGAGGATGCTTTGAGCAGGTTCAGGTTTTTCATTAGCTTCAGCATGATATACAAACAAACGTACTAAATAAAATAACCCTGCAAACCAAACGACAATACCGATAAGGTGAAATGTTTTAAACCAATAATAAGCCATATTTTTAATGAGGAATAAATGTAGGTTGGGTTGAATCCGTGAAACCCAACATTATCTATAAATAATTTTTCTTATTTTACCTCAGTTCGATCGAGCTGTGGCTCTGAAAGCGATCGAATAACTTATCGATCTAATTTGTGGTTAAATCAAATCATCTTCAGTCAAATTAGCTTGTTTCATCAGACTTTTAAGAGCTTTTAACTGTTAACTAATAGTTTATTATAGTTGTTTATACCTACTCACGGGATAAAGGTTGACATTTTTTTAAAATATGTTAGCTTTTAATGAAGTCGATAACCAAGACTGTTAAAACTATTTAATTTAAAGATTAAATTAAATAAAAATTAGTTATTATTCAAGATTAATCAATTAATTAGAATAATAAAAGTAGGGTGGGTTACACCCGAATCAACGCTTGTGGACAGTATCAAGCCGACTTGACTGGTAGAAGCAAGAAGTAAACGTCATAGGTAACTATGAGTAAGTTTTATATAACAGTACCTATTCTTAAATCTTTATTGCCATGAATAGGAATTATTATTGTCTGATTATTTTTAGCTAATCGCTTTCCTGAAATTGATTTCATAAAATTAATTCCAATATCTTATTAGAGGAATCTTGTTGATGAGGAATGGGTCTTAAATATAGTTCGATCGCCTCCCGAAGATTAGTCTCCAATTCCTCCATTGTATCACCTTCGGTAACACAGCCCGGTAATGATGGCACTTCCGCCCAGTATCCACCTTCTTCCGCTTCATGTATTATTGCTTGAATTTTCATTGTTCCTGTCCTTCGACTATATTTTGAAATTGATTACCATCCGTTACAAGGTGACGTTAGGAAAAAGATAACGAGCAAAAGCCAAAAGCAAAGCGACAATAACTCCTCCTACTATCGATCGAGTTACAAATTCTAAATTGCCTAATCGCTTATCTAAACCAATAATTTTTTCATCAACTTTAGCTAGATTTACTTTGATGTCATTAACTTTATTTGCTACATGATCGATTTTGTTTTCTAACTTATCAAGTTTATCCTCAAATTTTTTGTCTAAACCGTCTATCTTTGTTTCAAGTCGAGACAAAACATCGGCAATATTAACCTCTATGATTTGATTCATTTTTTTAATCCTAAATTTATCTTTAATTTGTCGGTTGGGTTAGAATTCATCGTCACCCAACAAAAATCTCATCTAAATTTATTGTCGAATACTTACGGAATTAGATTCATTAACGGGGGTACGAGTTCGGAGAATAGATACGGCTTTAGAGTATTGGGAATCAGCTTTGGTGGCAAATAAAGAGGGGTTTTGACTCAAAAGATACTCCTCTTCTCTGCTAATGCCTTGTACAATATCAGGGGCAATACCTTTTTTATTGATATTCATGCCACTGGGAGGATAGTAACGGGAGATTGTTACTGCTAATCCTGAGCCATCGGAGAGGGAATGAACGGATTGTACTGTACCTTTACCAAAAGTATTTGTCCCCACAACTGTAGCTCTCTTATTTTCTTTTAACGCTCCTGCTAAAATTTCACTGGCACTAGCGGAGTTACCATCGACTAAAACCACTAAGGGTAAATCGGTAATAGCTGAATTATTCGCCTGAAAACGGCGGTGTCCACCTCTTCGATCGACTATGTCCACAATTTCCCCTTCTGCCATCCACATTCTGGCAATGTCCACACTAGCAAATAATAATCCCCCCGGATTACCCCTCAAATCCAGTACAAAAGCGGAGGCTTGTTGTTTTTGTAATTCGTCAATAGCATCTTTCATTTGTTGGGCAGCAAGGGAGCTAAATTCGTCTAGTTTGATGTAACCTACGTTTAACCCTGCTTCCTGTTTGAGACTAAAATCCACAGAGGGAACTTCTATCTCACTACGGACTACTTTGACTTGAAAGGAAGGTTGTCCTCGTCGTGCAATTTCTAAGCTAACATCTGTACCTATTTCCCCTTTTAACGCTTCCGATGCTTGATCTAAATCCATTAATGCGGTGGGTTTACCGTCAATACGCACAATGCGATCGCCTCTTTGGAGTCCAGCTTCGGCGGCAGGGGATTTTCTGATGGAATCGACAATATATAAGTCTTGGGTACGGGGATCGATGGCAATACGGATGCCTACCCCTGATGTTTCCCCTGATGTTTGACTGTTGAGAACTTCAAATTGTTCGGGAGGAAGAAAACGAGTATAGGGATCACCTAATTCTTTTAAGGCTTGATTGATGGCGCGATAAGCCTGAGTTCTGTTACTATAATTTTTGCTTAATAATTCTTCTCGTTTTTTTTGCCAATTAACTTGATTAAAATTTCGATCGACAAACTCGTTATTGATGATTTGCCACATCTCATCCACTACCATTTTGGGACTATCGGTCATTTCTGCTTGGGCGGTGGGAGAAATAGCAATACTTAAAAAACTTCCTGTTGCTAGGGTAGCTAAGAGGGATTGTACTAGGGGGAATTTTTTGATTTGAGGTTTCATCGTTGGGGGATTAATAAATCTAACTATGTAGGTTGCTATAGTTCTTGTCTTAAGGGATTTTGGGTTTTTCGATGAATGAGTTATTTAAGACAGGATTAACAGTTATTTGTATTGTAGTCAAATAGGAGAGCAATTAACAATTAGGGCTTAATTATTTAATAATTTCTTCCTTTTTTTTGCTGATTTATGAATTTGGGGATAACCTAGTGGACGCACATCTTGATATTTTCGTTCCCCTTCTTTTTGTTTAATGTCGGTGTAGTCTAGCCAGTGAATGCAGTCCACAGGACAGGTATCGATCGCCTCCTGTACAATTGCTTCTGTATCTCCATCTTGATTATAAACCCTCGATCGACCGAAAGTGTCTTCAATATAAAAAGTATTCGGGGCAACATGAACACAATTTTTGCAACCGATACAGGTTACTTCATCCACATAAACCCCTTTTTCTCGATCGATTCCCCCTAATTCTGGTTCAAAACCGCTTCTTTCGGGGTTATCTCGCCAAATTCCGCCCAATTCTGGTTCTAATCCTGTCGGTGCAAATTCATCATTTCGATCGATCATAATATTCTAGTCATTGAAAATTGAGAATTGAAATTTTCCACTTGTCCACCTGTCCACCTGTCCACCTGTCCACCCGTCCACCTATCCACCTATCCACCTATCCACCTATCTACCTATCCACCTGTCCACCTATCCACCTGTCCTCTTGAAAACTAACTCCAGCGTTGAACAACTAAGCGAATACTACCATCTTCATTTTTTTGTTGTTCAGTGACATTGAAGCCCTGTTGAGAAGATTCGGTTAAAACGGTATGTAAAGCATAACCTTGAGTCACACGCTGTAAAAAACCATCAACAGTCCAAGGCTGTTGCCAGTATTGTAAATCAGCTACTAACTCATATTCTTGACCATTCCAACTAAAACCAATATCATAATTATTCTCTTGTTCAATAACTATTTCCGCTTGGCTAGTTTTTCCTTGATAACCTCGAACGTTTGAAGGACCTTGTTTCCAGTTAATTCCTAAATCTCCTAAAGAGGCTTTCAAAGAATTAATATTCCGAATTTGGGTTTTGATACTGCTAAAGTGTGACATAAGATTTCTGTTACTAAACTTAATTTAATCTTACAAAAAATGAGATTTATACATAAAAGTTTACCAATTTTGATTGGGAATGGTGTTATTTATGGAGATTTTTTCTTCATAATATTCTCCCGTTTTTTGTTGTGATATAACTCTACCTAATTGTGATTCGATGGCTTTAGTTACTTCTTCACAAGACTTTCCGATGATTCCTGTTACTTTTTCTTGGACTCTACCATCAGGAAAGATAATAAATTCTAATGTTTCGATCGACATAATGACACATTCTCCTTAAAATCTATATTTTCCTTCAAGTATGAATTATAATCTTCAATTTGCTCAAAAAGTAACGAGGCTCACTTAAAATTTCACAAAAAAAACCCCTTCTCACAATTGAAAAGAGGTTGAACTTTATTTAGTTAGGGGTAAACGGTAAAAAATAATATTTTTTAGTTACACTAATAAGTTTTTAGTAGCTACTGGAAAAACTATTTCTTCTTCCGCCACCGCCACCACGGCCACCACGAGAATTATTTTCCTCACGGGGTTTGGCTTTGTTAACTTTCATGTCACGTCCCATCCATTCTGCACCGTCTAAGGCTTCGATTGCTTTATCTTCTTCAGCATCAGTACTCATTTCCACAAAACCAAAACCGCGCATACGCCCAGTTTCACGATCGGTAGGTAAATAGACTCTTTTTACTGCTCCAAAATCCGCAAAGGCAGAGGTTAAATGGGCTTCCGTAACTTCATAGGATAAATTCCCTACATAGATAGACATAAACTTTCTCCAAATACAATATAGTCTTAAGATTCGCAATTCGGAGAGAAGCTTGTCAATCGAAAACTCGAAATACTCGTGAATATCTTAAACAAAATCTTTAAACCGATACTTAATCTCGTCAATTTTGATTATAGCACGGTAATTTATAATTGACAATTACTCGATCGACAATTAATCTCGATTTGGACAAAAAACCATAAATTTTCATCAAAAATCAAAGCTATGAATCTTGATAAACAAGAAAAGACAAAGGTGGAAAGGAAATATTAAGATTTATGTCTTTAGAGAGAAGAGACAGAAAAAAGATAAGATGCAAATTAATGATTCATTATTAACTATCCACGACTAACTATGATAACAAATCCTTTTCTCTCCCTTGAATATGAAATGGCTATGGAAAACTTAGGAGATGATTACTATGAAGAAGTTACTCCAGCAGAATTTCCCCAACATATATTAAGATTTGTAAATGAGAATCTATTACCTGTCATGGGCATAGACAAAGATAGTGTCACCGATAATGATTGGATAGAAGCCTTCGGAAAGTTTCAAGGAATTAGACCTTGTTTAGCATTAAAATATCATGGTTATCAATTTGGTGCTTATAATCCTCAATTGGGAGATGGTAGAGGATTTCTCTATGGGCAAATTAGGGGAAAAGATGGCTTCTTATATGATTTTGGCACAAAAGGATCGGGAAGAACTCCCTATTCTCGCCAAGCCGATGGGCGACTAACTTTGAAGGGAGGAGTCAGAGAAGTTATTGCAGGAGAAGCATTATATCGTTTAGGGGTGAATACTTCCCGTTGTCTTTCTTTGATTGAAACGGGAGAATCTTTATGGCGAGGAGACGAACCTTCTCCCACTCGTAGCGCTGTGATGGTAAGATTCAGTAAATCTCATATTCGTTTCGGTAGTTTTGAGAGACTGTATTATTTACAGCGTCATGATTTAATCAAAAATCTTTTAGATCATGTAATTTATTATTATTATCCCCATTTAACAAGTTCTGATCATCCTTACATCGATTTTTATCGGGAGTTAGTGCAAAGGGTGGCTTTATTAAGCGCGCAGTGGATGAGTGCGGGTTTTTGTCATGGTGTTCTCAATACTGATAATATGTCTATTACAGGAGAGAGTTTTGATTATGGCCCTTATGCCTTTATTAATACTTATGATGCTAACTTTACGGCGGCTTATTTTGACTACGGCGGTAGATATAGTTATGGTAATCAACCCTTAATTTGTCGTTGGAATTTGGAATTGTTACAAAAGCCTTTATCGTTGGTGATACCCTTTGAGAGTTTACAGGCAGGATTATCCCATTATGATCTTTATTATGATCAATTTTATCATACTTTGATGGTAAAAAAACTAGGATTTGAAAATTTAGCTCAAAATTTAGGGAAAAAGTTAGTTACGGCAACGATCGATTTATTAAAAGAAAGTCAGTATAGTTATCATCAATTTTTTGCAGATTTAGCTTCACAATTTAATTATGGTTGGCATGAAAATCCTGATTTAATCTTAGAAAATACAGAAATTCGATCGACTCATTTACATTCTTGGAGGCTATTATATCATCGGGCTTTAGAGAATTTTGTTAGGGAAGAATTAGATGAGATTAAAGATAGGCTCGATCGATCTAATCCTTCGATTGTACCAGTTCGATCGATAATTGAAGCAGTGTGGCATCCTATAGCAGAGGAAGATAATTGGCAACCTTTTTATGATTTATTAGAACAATTTAAGTATTAAAATTCTCCAAAAAAATCATGATTTTCAATCAGGGATTATTTGTAGAAAAGCCAACTTTATTATTTATTGTTAATTGTTAATTGTTAATTGTTAATTGTGAAGATGCAGATTTATTGTCTTAATCCAGAGTGTAATTATCTTAACTTGGATACTCACACTTATTGTCAAAAGTGTAATTCTAGTTTACGGCTTGACGATCGATATGGTGCAATCAAAGAGATTGGTAGGGGAGGATTTGCTAAAACTTTTTTAGCTATTGATTATAGTAATAAAAATTTATCTCGTTGTGTAATTAAACAATTTTTGCCTTCTTTGCAAAATCCAAATCATAAAAATTGGCAGATGTTTAAAGAAGAAGTAACTCGTTTAAAAATGCTTAATTCTTATGTACAAATTCCCCAATTAATTGATTTTATTAAGCAGGAAAATAGATATTATATTATTCAGGAATTTATTGATGGTGAAAACTTAGAAGATGAATTAATTAAAGAGGGTGTTTTTAATGAAGAAATAATTATTAAATTACTGAAAAATGTCTTAGCTATTCTTAAAGAAGTTCATTTGCTTAATATTATTCATCGAGATATAAAACCTCAAAATATTATTAGAAGAATTGATAATCAAACTTTTTATTTAGTGGATTTTGGAGCATCAAAATTATTAGATAAAGAAGATAAATGTAAAACGGCGACGGTTATTGGCAGTGCGGAATATGTTGCACCAGAACAAGCTAGGGGAAAAACTGTTTTTGCTAGTGATTTATATAGTTTAGGAGTAACTTGTATTCATTTATTGACAAATCGATCGAGCTTTGATTTAATTGACTTAAATAATCAGTGGATTTGGGAAGAATATTTAACAAAAAAAATTAGTAGGGATTTAAAAAAAATTCTCAATAAAATGATCTCTTTTTCTCTGAATACAAGGTATCAAAAAGTAGAAGAAGTTATTAAAGATTTAGATAATTTAGACAAAAGAAAACTAAGATTATCATGGCAAACTCTGACAACTTTTGGTATCTTAGGCTCGATCGTTCTTATACTGATAAATAAGTTAGATTTATTCCCTCCAGTTATCCCCGTTGATGATTCTCCCCCCGTAATTCCCATTGATAATTCGACTCCTGTAGATGAATCTCCTACCAATGTGGAAAAACCTATTAATAATATACCTTCAAAAAGTGTCGAAATTCTTGAAAAAGAAGCGATGGAAAGTTTAATGTTATTAACAGATATTCAAGATAAATACTTTAGTCAAAATGGTAAATTTTTAGAGAAAAATCTTTATTTACCTTTTGCTAGTGGACATTTATTTAGAATACAAAAATTGGACGATCGACATATAGCAATTATAGCCTTAGCAACGGAAAATAATTTGAGAAATTTTGTCGTAATGATTTGGGGGGGTAAACCAGATTTACCAGAAAACAGGGAAAAAACGAAGAATTATAAACCTAAAAATGATGATTGGGGGGTGTTAGCTAGTCCAAATATGAGCTTTAGTAAAGTAAAAACTCCTCAGAATACCATCAGATTTAACTATTGTGAAACAGAAAAACCGATAGCAAAATTTCCTAACTTTAGCAATGTTAAATTGACAGATTCTTTACCCTTATCTTATCAAGAATTATCTTGTCCTGAAGGCTATGTTTATTCTTTATTGTTTCTCGAAATAATGAGTAAAAAAACGGCAGAAATTCCTCCAGCAATTATCTATGATATAGATGGAGAAAATTTGCGCATCAAAAAATAGTGATTTTTTTTTAATCTCCATCTTTTTTTATCTATTAAAGTATTATTTACAGTAGGAGAGAACTATTTAAACTTAGAATTACTAGCAAACTTTATTAAATGTTTATTCTGGAATATCAACACCAGATTGTTTTAATAATTCCCTTAGTTTTTGAATCTCTAACTCTGCTTTATCAGCACGTTGTCTTTCTTCCTCAGCACGTTGTTTTTCCTGCTGGGTAAGTTGTTTTTGTGTTTCCAGAGGGGTAGGAATCCAGTTTCCTTGTTCATCATACCATCGTAGCCAAGTTCGATCGATCCCTTGATAATGTCCTTGCCATAACCCTAAACCCATCTTTGCTTCAGCTAACCAAAATCCTTTATCTTGTTTCGATAACCGTTGATAACGATTCATCATCAACCCAAAACCTTGAAACTCATCAGTGTAACGATTAAAGACAAAATAATAAGGTATTCTCAAAAGTTGCTCATAAACAATCCATTTGGTAGGAGGTTTACTTCTATTCCACAAAGTTTTCCCTAAATCTTCCCCTTCTGTGCTGGGGGAAATAAACTCAATAACGACATAAGGTTGTATTGTCTCTTGCCAAGCGACATAACTTAATCTTAATTCTCTATTATCATATAGTCTTGTACCGCCTAAAACCCCAAACCAATCAGGGCGTTTATACCATTGAGGATGGGAAGGATTATAGTATAAGTTTAAATCACTAGCGACAAAAATCTCATTTTCGGAGTAATCGGGAGGCACAAAAGTGGAATTTAATAATGTGGGTTGAATTAAATGAAACTCGTCTGGCAAACCTTCATCCTCCAATGTTTCACTAGGTAAATCGTACATGGTGGGTAATGTCTCTTTCGGAGAAATAGGGGGATTTTCTTGTTGATACATCTGCATAACCCATGAAATAATATTCTTATTTTAGCTATATTATACAAAGTCTCAAAATCTTTATTTTTCATTCTTTAACTTAATACCTAATACCAGATACCTTCCCTCATCAAAATACTTTTAACTTAAATGGAGAAAGAAGTCCCACGCTGTAAACACAATAAAATAATACCACGTTTCAGGGGGGGATGCCGATCGACCAACAGAACAGAGTCCTATAGGACATTTCTTTTCCCCAAAATCAAAATCTTATGCTAAGATAGTTTTTATCACCAACCAAGATTGTTAGTAAAGATGCACAGAGCAATAAAAGTAAGGTTATACCCAACAAATGAACAAGCCCAAAAACTTAGTCAAGTTATGGGCTGTGCTAGATGGTGGTATAATTACGCTCTAAGCCTGTGTAACGAAAAATATAAGAGCCGAAGGTATCAGAATGATAAAGACGGATAGAACCGCCGTCTCTGCATCTGGAGGCTCAGTAAGACCAAAGGGTGGACGTAAGTCCGTCTTGAGGCATGAGCCTGTGAAAGATGAAGCCAACACTATACAGTTAGGTTAGTGTTTGGTAGTTCACGATAGCCCCTAATTACTATTGACTTTTATCTATCTATAATTTATTATGTATCAATAAAGATAAATAGATATAGGAGTTAAATGTTTGATTCACGCTACTTTACATCAATTAAAGGTATTTGAAACCACCGCACGACTGGGAAGTTTTACCAAAGCGGCAGAAGAATTAGACATAACCCAACCCACGGTATCAAGTCAGGTTAAACAGTTAACAAAAACCGTAGGATTACCATTATTTGAGCAAATTGGGAAACAACTTTATCTCACGGAAGCAGGAAAAGAATTATTGACAACCTGCCAAGATGTTTTTACTCAATTAGATAATTTTGAGATGAAAATTGCCGATTTAAAAGGCACAAAGGAAGGAAAATTGAGTTTATCAGTTATTACCACGGCTACTTATTTTATTCCTCGTATTTTAGGCTCTTTTTGTTTGCTTTATCCCGATATTGATATTTCTTTGCAGGTGACTAACCATAAACAGATACAGGAGAGAATGTTAAATAATCAAGATGATTTATATATTTTAAGTCAACCACCTTCAGAAATTGATCTTAAAAGTCAACCGTTTATTGATAATCCGTTGGTAGTTATAGCTAAACAAGATCATCCGTTGGTAGATAGTAAACGAATACCCCTTGAGATGTTAGAAAGTTATCCTTTTATTATGCGAGAATTTGGTTCTGGTACTCGTAAAGCGGTACAAAATTTATTTAATGAGCATGGTATTAATGTGAGGGTGAGATTAGAATTGGGTAGTAATGAGGCGATAAAACAAGCTGTTTTGGGGGGTTTAGGAATTTCGGTGTTATCAAAACATACTTTAACTTTTGCTTCTCATGAGGATTTAGCTGTTTTGGATGTGGAAAATTTCCCTATTCCTCGTCATTGGTATATATCCCATTTAGCGGGAAAACAATTATCGGTTATTGCTCAAACTTTTTTAGATTTTTTGATCGATCGAACTCAATTAATGGAAGTATAAAACTGTAGCTTAACTTTGTGGTTAGAACTTATTTTCAGGAAAAATCTTAAGATTTACTTTATATTTCCCAGAAAATGATAATATAGTGGAATCCTGACAAGAATATTGAGCCTTTACACTTTATCTGAGAATAAAGAATAATAATATGGTTTTAGACGATAATTCCTCCCTTCCTGATGTAGCTGTTTTGGAAGTAATGATTTCCCCTGAAAAATTAGCTAATGGCTATATCGATAACAATGAGGAACAACTTACCCTATTAGCGGCTGCCGTTCATAGCGCGCATGATTCGATCGTAATTACCACCACAGAATTAGATTATCCGGGTCCTGAAATTGTCTTTGTTAATCAGGCTTTTACCAAAATGACGGGTTATCAACCTTCGGAGATTATCCGTAAAACTCCTCGTATTTTACAAGGTCCAAATACCGATCGAACGGTCTTTAAACATCTAAAATCTTTACTCAGAAGCGGTAAAGTTTTTTTTGGCGAAACCATCAACTATCGTAAAGATGGTACAGAATTTTACAATCAATGGCATATTGAATCTATTACCAATAGTCAAGGGGAAGTCACCCATTATTTAGCCATTCAAAGAGATGTTACTGATAAAATCAATACTCAGAAAAAATTAGTTTATGATGCGTTTCATGATTCTTTAACCGGATTGAATAATCGAGCATGGTTTTTAAAAGAATTACAAGATTGTTTAGCTAAAGCGAATGAATATCAAGATTATGTTTTTGCTCTATTATTCTTAGATTTAGATGGTTTTAAACTAATTAATGATAGTCTTGGGCATTCGGTGGGAGATGTTTTTTTAAAGGAAGTAGCACAAAGAATAAAAAACAGTCTTCGAGAACAAGATAAATTAGCTCGTTTAGGAGGAGACGAATTTACGATTATTATTGATGATGTCAAGGATTTAAGTATCATTTCTGAAACTGTCGATCGAATCCAAAATGCTTTACAACAACCCTTAATACTTCATTCCCAAGAGATTTTTACATCTGGAAGCATAGGAATAACTCTCAGTACCATGGGCTATGAAAACGGAGAAGAAATGGTAAGAGATGCGGATTTAGCCATGTATCGAGCGAAATCTTTAGGTAAATCTCGATCGGCTATTTTCAATAAAACTATGCACAAAGTAGCCGTAAAAAGGCTTAGTCTGGAAAATGATTTACGCAAAGCCCTAGAAAAAAATCAATTTGAGACTTATTATCAACCAATTATAAATGTCGTAGATCAAAGTATTATCGGTTTTGAGTCTTTATTACGTTGGCATCATCCCGAACAAGGTTTTATCTCCCCCATGGGATTTATCCCCTTAGCCGAAGAAACAGGATTGATTGTGGAAATTGGAGAATGGGTTTTACATCAGGCTTGTATTCAATCCAAACTCTGGCAAAATTTGATTCCTGCTCATTCTTTCTTTATCAATGTTAACCTTTCCCCCCGTCAATTTAAACAGTCTAATTTGGTGACGAAAGTAGAACAAATTCTACAACAAACTCAGTGCGATCGACGTTTAATTAAATTAGAAATTACTGAAAGTGCCATTCTCGAAACCGATAACAGAGCAGATACCATGTTAAATCAATTAAAGGAGTTGGGTATTAAACTATGTATCGACGATTTTGGGACGGGTTATTCTTCTCTGAGTCGTTTATATCAATTACCCATTGACATCCTCAAAATAGATGCTTGTTTTATTCGTGCCATCGGCAAACATGAGAAAAAAGAGAAAATATTAGAAAGTATCGTCAATTTAGCGCATAACTTAGGGATGGAAGTAGTAGCAGAAGGTGTTGAGACAGAAATACAATTTGAGAAAGTTAAACAACATCAGTGCGAATACGTCCAAGGTTATCTTTTTGGTCGCCCTATCACTATAGATGACACAGAAAAGTTACTCAAGAAAAAATTTTTATAGGAGGATAAAAAAGCATTCTGATGAGGTGACGCTCCATACACTGACATTCGTAAAGTGTTGGCTTCAAGCGGAAATTATCCTTCTTGAACTTCCATCGTGGTACTCCTTCTTTCCCACTACGGCGTTTTATAGTGTGGAGCTTCTCGCCGTTTAAGCTAAATGTAGGGTGGGCAATGCCCACCAATCACCACAAATATTAGACATCGACTATAATCAAGGGAAAACAGGCTAAAGCCCTTACTACGAACAGATAAAAATCTTTTCTGCAAAAATCTAATCGGTAGAAATTAAGTTATAACCTAATTGCTATACCGTGAGAGCTAAAGATGCGATCGCATCGGGAATAGTATCAGAAGGAGCGTTAAATTCTCCAGTGATGACATATTCTAAGCGCAATTTTAGGAAAGTAATCCACTGTTTATTTAAGGAAACTACGGCGGCGGCAGGTTGAGGACATTTCCCTTTAACCTCTTTTAATTCTGGTGCATCTAAAAAAGCTGGTTGTTTGATGAACCAAAAGTCTATTTCTTTATTTTTTTCTTGATAATCACGATGTTTTTCATCTAAGATTTCGTGTAAGTTTTCACTATCACTGGTCAAAAATTTTTCACTAGCCACAAGATAATAATAAGTAGTCATGAGTTAATTTAATTATTTATAAACATAATTTTTAGAATCGATCGATCATTATACAATGAACAATTAACAATGAACAATTATTAATTCCCCAACTCCCCAATTCCCCAACCCCCCAACCCCCCAACTCCTCAATTCCCCACCGCCACCATGGATTATTTTTTCCAGAGGGGAGTAATAATGATAAGATCAATACTGTGCGATCGAATACCGTAAAAAAATATCGCAAAAGATAAAACCTATATATAATTGAATATGGCAAAAGTATTAGTATCTGATCCTGTGGACGAAGCAGGAATTAAAATTCTTTCTCAAGTAGCACAAGTTGACGTAAAAACAGGATTATCCCCCACAGAATTAGCAGGAATTATCGGTGATTACGATGCTTTAATGATTCGATCGGGTACACAAGTAACCGCAGAAGTTATCGAAGCGGCTACCCAACTTAAAATTATTGGTCGTGCTGGTGTAGGGGTGGATAATGTGGATGTACCAAGTGCCACCCGTAAAGGGATTGTGGTTGTAAACTCCCCTGAAGGAAATACGATCGCCGCCGCCGAACACGCTTTAGCCATGATGATGTCTCTTTCTCGCTACATTCCCGATGCTAACCAATCAGTAAAGGCGAAAAAATGGGATCGCAAAAGTTACATGGGTACAGAAATTTACAAAAAAACCCTCGGCGTGGTAGGTTTAGGAAAAATTGGCTCTCATGTTGCCAAAGTTGCTAAAGCTATGGGTATGAAAATTTTAGCCTATGATCCCTTTATCTCCCAAGAAAGAGCGAATCAGTTAGGTTGTACTCTAGTGGATTTAGACATGATTTTCAGCGAATCTGACTATATTACCCTTCACGTTCCCAAAACCAAAGAAACGGCAAATCTCATTAATGAGCAATCCCTCAGCAAAATGAAGCCCACTACCCGCATCATTAACTGTTCCCGTGGTGGTATCATCGACGAAGATGCTTTATATGAAGCCTTAGCTAAAGGGCAAATTGCTGGTGCTGCCTTAGATGTGTTTTCTTCTGAACCTTTGGGAGAGTCAAAATTAAGAGATTTAGGTAGTAATGTGGTTTTAACTCCCCATTTAGGCGCATCCACCGCTGAAGCGCAAGTTAATGTAGCGATCGATGTAGCGGAACAAATTAGAGATGTTCTCTTAGGCTTACCTGCTAGAAGTGCAGTCAACATCCCCGGATTAAGCCCCGATGTGATGGAAAAATTACGCCCTTATATGCGTTTAGCGGAAACTTTAGGCAACTTAGTCGGACAATTAGCCGGCGATCGAGTGGAAAGTTTCAATGTAAAATTAGAAGGGGAATTAGCAGAAAATAGCAGTCAACCCCTTGTCACCGCCGCCATCAAAGGTTTATTATCCAAAGCCTTACGGGAAAGAGTTAACTATGTTAACGCCGCCATCGAAGCCAAAGAAAGAGGTATTCACGTCATCGACTCCAGAGACGCAACCATCAAAGATTATAGCAACTCCATTTACTTGGAAGCCACAGGCACAAAAGGCACTCACTCTGTGCGCGGTGCATTACTTAACGATGGTGAAATTCGCATTACCAACTTGAATGCTTACCCCGTTAACGTACCTCCCAATAATTATATGTTATTCACCTTACATAGAGATATGCCCGGTATCATCGGCAGAATTGGCTCTTTATTAGGTAACTTTAATGTAAATATCGCAAGTATGCAAGTAGGACGTACGATCGTACGAGGAGATGCAGTTATGGTACTAACCATTGATGATCCTTTACCAGAGGGCATTTTAGACGAAATTCTTAAAGTAGAGGGTGTCACCGATGCCTATACTGTAAGTCTTTAATACTTAGGTGTTAGGTAGAGACGTAAAATTTTACGTCTCTACAATAGTTTGAGTCATTGAAAATTTAATTTTTCTCGAAAGTATCGTTATAAAAAAAGTTTGTAGTGATGGCTTTAGCCATTAGACATCCACCGTATTTTGTAAAAAAAGGGTTAAAACCCTTACTACAAACTTATTCGATTAATGTTTGAAAAATAGATACCATTAATATGAGTGCGATCGAAATCAATAAAATTCCCGTTAAAGCATTTTTTTGAGAAGGTTGAGGGGGTTCAAGCCAAAAATGAAATATCTTTCTTACTGTTGGCATCACAAAAAAAGTTAACAGAAAACAAGCCATAATATTTCTTAATAAAACTTGAACAGCTAACGGTAAATGATCCAAAATAGGCACATGAAGAAACAATAAAGTCTGTAGCATGATGGTGGGATATAGTCCTAATAAAACACTTAAAACTTGTTTCCAGCGCGGTAGATTTTTCTTTTGTAATAACCAGCATTCCAAACCTGTTTTATAGCCAATAAATCGATAACCGCCGATATTTTCTCTCAGCTTCATTAAATCACGACGAGTATCTGATTCTAACCAGTGGGTTAAATTTTCTGGGGTGTCAAAATAAATTGTTGTATGCCATTTATCCCTAATCCCTCGCAATGGCGGTAAATTCTCGGTTTTTAAATAACCCTCAAAATTTCTACAAGCCTGTGTCACCTGACATTGCCATTGAAAAAAATCCCCCGTCTTTTCTTGGGTTATATCTTGTTCGATCGTAAAACTAACCGATGATTGTTGATCCATTATCATTATCATAAAATATACTGAGTAAGAAAATAATAAAAGACAAACCGATAAAAAATCTTTTTTTGAAGAACTCTAAATAAGTGATTTAAAGATCAAGGAATCTGATAGTATAAAATACTAATAGAAAAATCTGTTTAGTAAGGAACTATTTATTATTATGATGCAACTAGCACTATTACCAGAGGCTTACGAAATTTTTAAACCTTTAGTGGATGTATTACCCGTTATTCCTTTATTTTTCTTACTCTTAGCCTTTGTATGGCAAGCGGCTGTAGGCTTCAGATAAGAATGAAAAGATAATTGTATAGGAAGACAAGAAAAAGAGAAGATAATTACTTACAAAAACCATCAATTATTTAGGTGTAATGGGGAAGAAACTAATCGTTTTTAAGATAGGAGAAGGTAGTTTTGAAAATGGTTTTTTCGTTACCATTCGCCTTAGTGACGATGACTCCAAAGAGTTGTTAGTGGAAACGGAAGGAAGATTACCCCCTGCACCAAATCTTTATCAAAGTTATACAAATTGGCAATCTAGCTATCGCAGTTTAGCTATTTCTCTGCGCTTAGGTGCAACCTCGGCTCAAGTTACTAATGTTGCCATTAGTCAATGTCAAGATTATATTGAAAGTTTACAAGCTAACCTCAATCAGTGGTTAGAAAATGCTGGGGTGCAATCCCTACTATTCGATCTTTTTCCCCATTTACATCAACAAGATTTAATTCGTTTCGTAATTCAAACGGCGGATGTTCGTTTATGGCAACTGCCTTGGCATTTATGGAGTGTTTGGCATCGTTATCCGCAAACAGAGATAGCTTTAAGTAAGCCTAATTGCCAAAAGCCTAATCGATCGAGCGATTTTAATTATCCTCCAAAAGTGCGCATTTTAGCTATTTTGGGCGATCGACGGGGTATCGATATAGAAAGAGACAGACGTGTTTTAAATGGTTTACCTAATGCCGAAGTTGTCTTCTTAGATCAACCCAATTTAGCAGAATTAACCCCATTATGGGAACAATCATGGCAAATTTTATTTTTTGCAGGTCACAGTTCCAGTAATAATAATAATGAACGTGGTTTACTGCAAATTAATCCCTACGAAACCATCGATATTCAAAGGCTAAAAAATACCTTGGCAAAAGCTATCCATAATGGGTTAGAATTAGCTATCTTCAACTCCTGTGAAGGTTTGGGGTTAGGTTTTAATCTCGCAGATTTACACCTACCTCAAACTATTATCATGCGAGAAGCTGTACCCGATGAAGTTGCTCAAGAGTTTTTAAAATTCTTTCTTCAAGCCTACTCTGGAGGAGAAACCTTATATCAAGCCGTCAAGGATGCCAAGGCAAAAATACAAGATTTGTATCACCTTGAACAACAAGCCCCCGGCTCGTCATGGTTGCCCGTTATTTGCCAAAATTTAGCAGTTGATCCTCCTTTATGGGAAAATTTGAGGGGGAAAAAAACTAAAGCTAGTCGTAAGTCTGAAAATAATCGTTTTTCTCAATTTTTTACTTTAAAATCGATCGTGCTTAGTAGTGCTACATTAATTATTTTAGCAGGATTATTAATTACAGGATTCACCCTTTTGCAAAAATTTTCTCTATCTTCTTCCTCCTCTAGCCCTGATATATCAAAGCCAATCCGTAATCCGTTAAAAGGAGGGCTGTGTGAATGTCCTTATGATATAGACAAAGCTGGAAGATTATGCGGTGGGAAATCCTCCTATATTCGCCCTAGTGGAAATCAACCTGTTTGCTATGTAGGTGATAAGATTAATTGAAAATTGAAAATTGAGAATTGAGAATTAATAAAAAAAGTTCAATTTATTGAACGTGAAATATTAGCCGTGTAATTCATTATACGGTGAGTTATGGATTAACGCCTATTACTGATTCTCCATTCCTTGCCTTCAACAATGATTTTTATATCTACAACCATTAACTATTATGACTATTTGGGTAAACGAACAAAGAGACGCTTGTGGTATTTTACAGGCTTGTATTGCTACTAAAAATAAGGCAATGGCAGAAGACTGTCATAAAAATTGGGAAACGGAACTTACAACACAACAGAAAGAAGAAGGATGGCAAGTTATCCTCAAAACCGTTAATTCTTGGGATGATGTCCCAGTTAATGCTTTAAAATTAAATTAAGAACTACCAGAGAATGATTAATGCCCTCTCCTTACCTGACTGAACTTTGGACAAACGAAACCTTCCTTAGCTCAGATATTACGCTAAGGAAGGGGAAGGTTATTATAAACCTAGGGTATCTTTTTCAAGGTTTATCTTCTTCGGTAAAAAGTAGAACGACTGACTAAATAGGGTTTATAATTGTTAGGTTTTAACTCTTATGTTATTAATTTTTGGGAGGTGTTCAATAATCAAAAAAACTGTGAAACTTTTATTGCTTATTCTCATGAGTCAATTTAGATGTTTTCTAGCTTAGACTGTGAGTAATGTTAATAATTCCTCATTTTTTATGTTAGATATTTATTTGTCAGATAGTGGATTTAAAAGTGTTTTGCATTCTCCACAAATATTTTATTCCCATATAACTAAATTAGCACAGACGATCGAATGTTTAGAAGGACTTTATTTACACGAATATCCCAATATTAAAAGACTAAAAGGCAGAAAACCCACCGTTTGGCGCTATCGTATCGGTGATTATCGCATTATTTTTACTGTTGGTTCAACGAAAAATCCTTACTTAATTATTCATCGAATCGCTACACGAGAAACCGTCTATCAACATTTACCTAAATACTTTCCCCCCGAATTAAACACCCATTTAGAGGAGTTAATTATTGATGACGATAATCATGAAAATATAGAAGAAGATACTCAATTTCAAGATTTCGATCGATATTATAAACTATCTCATTCCTTCATCGATGAACAAATTAACCCAGAAAAAATCATTGACTTTATTATCGAAGGAAAATATCGTTTTAATCCCTGTCTAAATTCTGAACAAAAACAGCTAATTCAAGAGATAAAAACTAACGAATCTCCAGTATATCAAATTCAAGGTACAGCAGGAACAGGTAAAACAACTCTTGCTTTTTTTATTGCCGATAAACTTATTGCTGAAGATATTTTTCCCATCATAATTACACCAAATAAATCTCTCAAGAAATTTGGTTATAATTCCCTTAAATCCTTAAATCCAGAAGTAATTATTTTAGATGATGAGTTTCAAGAAAATTTAGCCCATCAACAATATAATATTGCCTTATTTAGTCGTAATGAATTAATCCAAAAATTAGCTAATGAAATCTATCCCGTCTTAACCGCTAGTCAAGGTTGTAAAATAATGCGAGAATCGTTACAAAAAAGAAATCATCAGATTAATAACTTCACTAATATTAATATTTATGGTATTTTGCAATCATTTATTTTAGGTAAAAATCTTAATTATCCCCTAAATTGCAAAGATGGATTAACCGTAACTTATCAAGATATTATCAATTTTTTACAAGAAATATGGAAAGAAAAAAACTTTAGTATTTTTAATGAAAGGGATGCTTTTAGTTATAGCCAAAAAGCGTTAAATAATTTATCTCAAAATCTGCAATGGATTCAATTATTAACCAAAAATAAACCTATTTTATTAATTTTGGATGAGGTACAAGATTTTTATTGGTTTCAACTTAAAATTTTCCTAGATTTAGCTAATAACTACCATTTACCTGTAACAATTATTATTTTAGGAGATGAAAATCAACGAGTAATTATTTCAGGATTTTCTTGGGCAAATTTTAGAACTATTTTTGCAGATAACTACCCTCGTCGTCAATTATTTAATGAAATTCAATTAAGCCAAAATTTTCGCAATACAAAACAAATAGCCTCCGTCGCAAAATATATTTTAGAGGAGGCTTTTTCACAACAGATTAAAAGCAATAATAGAAAATTACCTTCCATTGGCAACCCTGATAAATGTTATGATGAAGGATTAAAACCACGATTAATAAAAATAGATAATAATTGGTTTAAAAATTTATTAAATTGTTTAGGAAATGATAAAAATACAGAAGTAGAAACTGGAGGAATTAATGAAATTGTTTTCTTAAAAAGAGATTTATTTAACTTTACTGATGAAGATTTAAACGAAAAAATTAGTTACTTAGAAAAGCAAGAAAAAATCATTATTTATTCAATTTCAGAAGCAAAAGGACAAGAGTTTGAAGCGGTAATAATTTTATTTCCTTTCCAAATAAGTAAAAATCAGTTAGGTTATGATGACTTATTTCAATGGTACACTGCCATCACTCGCGCCCGTTATTATGAATCAATTTTTATTACCGAAAAAGAATGGTATTGGTTACAAAATAACGCAGAAAATTCTTATAAGTTATCCATTTTATTTGATATTCAAGACAAGATAACTCCTGAAAGTTTTGCGGAAGAATTGAGAATTTATGGGCAAAGTTTAATTACCATTCAACAACGGCGACAAAAATTTATTAATAATCTTGTCAATTATGATATATGGCAATGGTTAGAAACTGGTATTTTTCCTGATAATTTAAAGCAGAAATGGCAACAATTTAAGTTAACTTGGTGGCAAGTAATCGAAGAAGTTATCTATCGAATTGATGAGTTAATAGAAACTGAAGATTTTTTTTCAGATTTTATCGATTTAGAGCAAATTATAGCTTCTTTTAATCCAGAGAATTTTTTAGAGATACTGGTTTTCTATTACGGTGCAAAATATACTTATTTTAAAGCTGGTTTGAATATGAAACCCATTTTTAAAATACAAGGGGAGATAATCAAATTTTTACAGAAAAGTGAACATCAATTTTTAATTTCTGTATTATTATCTTCTTTAGATATGGTTAAATTTGCTGATTTAAAAGCCTTAATTTTGGTGGCAAATAATTTATCATGGTCAGCAGTCTTGTTATTTGAGCTCGATCGATCTTATAATCGAGGGTACGATCGAGATGTAGAAATAGAAGAAATAGCACGACAATTAGACAAAAAAGGTTTAACCTATGAAGCTACGAGAATTAGGGTAAAATTTTTGAAACAATCACCCCCTCGAAAAATTCCTTTCGCCGATGTTGTAACTCAAGAAGGAGAATTAGTCAGTCTTTTATGTAAATCTTTTCTTAAAAAAGTATCTCATTAGTCAAAAAAATGCTATAGGTAACTTGTATGAGTTTTAGCTTAATCAAAATTTTATGAATAATATTAACGATTCTGACACAATTCAAGATTTAGAACAACTGAAAAATATTGTTAATGATTTACTCATGAAAGCAGAAGAAAGAATAACTTTTGCCCAAACAATACAGACGGAAGCAAAACTACTAAAAAATGATTTAGATAAAATAGAATTTGTTTATATTTTTTTGGAAGTATTGGGAGGAAAATCAGAAGTTATAGACTTAGTAAATCGTCTTCAATCTGCCGAAGAATTTTTAAATATGAGTCAAGAAAAATATCAAAATTTAGAGCAAAATATCCAAGAAGAATTAAATTCGATTAAGTCTTTTTTAACTGAAAAACAAGCTATGGTTAATAATATCAATGAACAATTAGAATATTTGACCATTAAAAGAGAAGAAATCCAAGAATATCAAGAGATTTTAACGGAAGAATATGATAGTATAAAAAGTTCAATCGAACCTATTTTAAAAATAATTAACGATTCAGATAACAATAATATAAAAGATTTAATCACAAAAATTAGCAACTTTCAAGAAATAATAAATAACCTAAAAAATGAACAAGAAATTAATCAACAAAAAGTTAATAATAATATTCAAACAGGAATAAATCTGTTAGCAAAAAAACAACAAGGTTTTATTGATAAACAAATGATACAAGAAAATAATATAAAAGAGTTAATAAGGCACATTCAACACACAGAAATGAAAGTCCATAAAACAGAAAATCATATCAAAGCAATTTATGAATATCTTAAATTAAAGCCTTGGGAAAATCGCCCTTAAAAAAAGTTTATAATGATGACTTTAGCCATTAAATAAGGGTTAAAACCTACGAACAAATCAAAAATCTTTCCAGTAATTGCTATATTATTCATGACAGATTATTTTTATTTCTAGGCTTATTCTTAACAACTATGGAAATTACCCGTTATCTTATCCCATTTTATCAACCAGATATAGATCAATGGTCATTAGAAGCAAGATTGTTGCGGTGGCTAACTTTTTTATGGTTATTAATCGGTTTAATTGCCTTATTTTCTGCCTCCTATGCCGTGGGTTTAGATGAGTCTAACGATGGTTGGTATTATTTTAAACGTCAAGCATTTTGGATGATAATGGGCTTAATTTCCTTGAAAATAATCATTCAATTACCCCTGAAATTAATCTTACAATATGCCCCTTGGTTTTATCTGGCAATTTTAACTTTAATTATTGGCACAGTGATCGGTTTAGGGCAAAATATTAATGGTGCAGAAAGATGGATTGCTATAGGACCAATTCAAATTCAACCGTCAGAATTACTTAAACCGTTTCTTGTCTTACAAGGGGCGGTGATTTTTGCAGGTTGGCAAAGATTACCTTGGAAAGTTAAAGGTACATGGTTAGGGATTTTTGCTTTTACCCTAGTTTGTATTTTAAAACAACCTAATTTGAGTACGACTGCTTTATGTGGGATGACTTTATGGTTTATGGCTTTAGCGGCGGGGTTGCCTTATATACAGCTGTTGGCAACGGCGATGATGGGTATGGTGGCGGCTTCCGTGAGTGTGGCGATTAATCCGTATCAGCTAAAACGTATTGTATCATTTACTGACCCTTGGAAAGATGCACGAGGTGACGGTTATCAGTTAATACAAAGTTTACTCGCTATTGGTTCGGGAGGGGAGTTTGGGGTTGGTTTTGGGATGTCTCAACAGAAGCTGTTTTATCTACCTTTTCAATATACTGATTTTATTTTTGCGGTGTTTGCGGAGGAGTTTGGTTTTATGGGTAGTGTGATTCTAATTTTAATGGTGATGACCTATGCTACGATCGCACTCTCAGTAATTTTAAAATGTCAACATCCCATTAAAAGATTAATTGCGGTGGGAGTGATGATGATTTTAGTAGGGCAATCTTTACTCAATATTGGTGTTAATATTGGCGCTTTACCTACCACTGGTTTACCTTTTCCTTTGTTGAGTTATGGCGGTAGTTCGGTGATGAGTAGTTTAATTTTAGCAGGTTTATTGATTAGAGTTGCGATCGAAACCCAAGAACAAATAATGGAGAATTGAGAATTAAGAATTAAGAATTAAGAATTAAGAATGGAGAAGGTCGAATGGAAAATTATTAACTATTTTCACTCAAAAAAACTATAATTTCTTATCACCAATAACAATAAATATGAAAATCCAAAAATTTTTGATCTATGTTTGCTGTGTTGTCATAGCGATAGGGTTTTTTTCCTTCGGATTAAAAGCACAATCCCTTGATAAATCAGCACCATCAATCATTAAAAATGGGGAGCAAGTTGAGGCTTTTCTTCCTGATTCCGTCAAAGAATCCGAACTTTTTACGAAAACGAATATTTCCATTTTGAAACAACCTATAGTAATCAGTGCCGACATGGATTCGAGTAAACCCATGAGATTCGCTTGTGAACCTAGAGATGTGGAAGTGTATAATTATGATGCTGGAGTGGTTGCATATTGTCGTAAGAAAAATTTTCCCATTGCCCAAAATGATTCTGCACGGGTGGAAATCAAAGCTGGTGCTTCTCGTACTCCTCATTGGCACGATACTTGGGAAGAACAAGTTTTGTTGTCGGGTAAAGCAAAAACCGTTGTTATTGATACGAAAGGCAAGGTTTATGAAGAAATTTTAGAACCGGGCAATATCTTCTTTGTACCACAAGGGTGGACACATTGGTCCGAAGCGGTAGGGGATGAAACTGCTAATTTTCTGTTAATTTTCCCTGCGGGATTTCAAACTTTTGAGTTAAGTGATGCCATCGTCAATTTAAACCCCAGATTGATGGAATCAATTATTGGGCTGAAATTATCTGATTTCAAACAAAATAAAGATGCGATCGTCAGATTGAAATAATTGAAATAATAGACTTCTTGCAAAAATCGAGTAAGTAGGGGCATAAGGCCTTATGCCCCTACATAAGTAATGAGTTAACAATCAAAATCTTTCACCCTAATTTTTTGATGGTTGATTAGGTATTTTATTTAATTTTTGGCAATCTTCTAAATATTCATCAATAACGTTATGGAAAGATTGTTGTAATTCATCGACAGAAATTCCATCAAACATGATAATATCCTTGATATTGATAACTCGTCCGACAAAAATACGCTCGAACTCATCGTATTCAATAACGGCTTCATATCCTTTATATTTCATAACTTAATCCCTCATTAAAGTTTGGATGTGAGGTAAAGTCAGGTTATTTTCTAGTTGATGATTAATTAATTTTGTATAAAATTCTTTTACATCGTCGGGATTAATATGCTGTAAGGTAGTTAACAATTCATAGCTATTTTCCGTTAACTTAGTTACATCAACATTATCGTAATCTGGTTCATATTCCCCTAATTTTCTTAAGCCTTCCCCTAATAAAATAACAGCGCCTTTCCAATTTCCGTTACTCAAATGATAACAACCGACAGATATTTGTAAAATTCCTTGATAAAATTTCTTATCAGGTTCGATCGAATCCATCCAGATTTCTTCTAAAGTGTCATGACAAGCGTAAAATTCCTGTCGATTAAATTCCTCTATCCCTTTCTTTAAAAATTCATTCATTTTCAATCATTGATCATTTATAGTTAATAATATCTTTCAATTCCCCAATTCCCCAATTCCCTAATTCCCCAATCCTCAATCCCTGTCCACTTTTTTTTCCAGAAAAATGATCAACCAGTGGCAAGAATGGTTCAAATCTCAACACTTCGGCAGACGATCGATCTCTACTCGTTATGCTTTAATGGAGGCGTGTTTAATCGGTATTTTCTCAGGTTTAGCCGCTTTATTCCTCAAAGAAGGAATTAATTTTCTGGGCAGTTATCGCCTTCAATTAGTTAATCAATGGGGTGCGATCGCAGTTTTGCCCTTATTTGGTTTAATTTTAGGTAGTTTAGCAGGATTATTAGTAGAAAACGTTTCCCCCGAAGCAGGAGGAGGAGGTATCCCCCAAATTAAAGCCGCCCTTGCTAGATATAAAATTCCCCTCACTTTAAAGGTTGCTGTTGTTAAATTAATTGGTACAATCTTAGTACTAGGAGCAGGGTTAACCTTGGGGCGTAGAGCACCTACAGTGCATATAGGAGCGGCATTAGCTGGGGAATTAACCCGTTTTGTACCCACATCCCCCGAACATCGTAGGCAGATGATAGCCGCTGGTGCTGCCGCAGGATTAGCCGCAGGGTTTAATACTCCCATTGCGGGAGTGATGTTTGTGGTAGAAGAATTGATGCGGGATGTGTCTAACTTAACTCTTGAGACTGCGATCGTAGCATCTTTTACCGGGGCAGTAGTATCTTTAGTTTTACAATCCTCAAACTTAAAACTTTCGGAGGGAGTCTTTTCCGCCGAAAACCTGAGCTTTCTTCCCCAAGAGATACCCTTTTATCTGTTTTTAGGTATTATTGCAGGAATTTTAGGCGCAGTGTTTAACCGCAGTGTGTTATTTAGTCTTCAATGGAATCAAAAACTGAAAATTCCCCTTTATGTGCGCATCGGAGTCGCAGGATTAATCTCAGGTATTGTTATCTCCTTTTTACCGACATTTTTTCGAGATAACGCAGGATTAAAAGACTTTTTGATTCGGGGTGAATTAGATTGGCAAGAAACCGCCCTAGTTTTTTTAGCCCATTATATCTTAACCATCATCGCCGCAGGATCAGGCGCACCGGGAGGATTATTCGCCCCAGCCTTGATTATGGGTTCGGCTTTAGGCTATTTGGTAGGGGATTTAGAATGGTATTTATCAGGTACTAGCTCTGTATCTACCTTTGCATTAGTGGGTATGGGCGCATTATTTACAGGGGTTGTCAGAGTACCCATTACAGCGATTATCATTGTCTTTGAGCTAAACGCCAATTTTAACCTCGTTTTACCCTTAATGATTAGTTGTGCCGTGGCTTATGTTAGTGCTGAAACCTTTGAAAAAGGCTCAGTCTATCAACATTTACTCCGCGCTATGGGTATGGAGTTAAAAGAAGAAACTAACGATACTCAAAGCCATTTTTTGAGCAATCTCACCGCTACAGATGTCATGCAAACTCAAGTAGAAACGGTGTCATCAAGTTTAACCATTCCAGAAGTGTTGGAATTAATGACAGTTTCCCATCATCGAGGTTTTCCCGTGGTAAATGAGGAGGGATTAGTAGGAATTATCACTCAATCGGATTTAGTGAAAGTTGATGCTAGTAATAATCAGGTAACGGTAGAAGAAATCATGACAACAAATCCTATTACCGTTAAAGCCAATGCTTCTTTAAGTGATGTGATGTACCTGTTTAGTCGTTACCAATTATCCCGTATTCCCGTTTTACAAGATAGCCGTTTAGTGGGTATTATCACTCGTACAGATATTATTCGAGCTGAAGTTAAAGAGTTGAAAGGGGATACCACTTTTAAGCCTCAACCTGCCTATACTATCTATCAAACTTCTTCTCCTGCTATTGGTAAGGGTTGTATGTTAGTACCCATCGCCGAAGAAGACGACTTCCGAGGATTGTTTAAGGTTGCCCTTGCCATCGCACGATACTATCAATATGAGATTGAATTTGTGCAGGTGATTAAAATTGCAAAACATCAAGACCCACGCACTACAAAAGTAGATGTTCGATCGAGCCGTCATTTGATGCACAATTTAGAGAGAATGGGGAGGAAAACGAAAATTTCCGTTCATACCAAGATCGTAGTAGGGCATTTTCGCAGTAAAATTGTCATGGATATAGTCAAAACTCGACACATTAACTTACTCTTGATGGGATGGAAACAAAAGGGAGATTCGGAAGAATTTATTTTCTCTCGTCTCATTGATAGCCTGATTAATCAAGCGCCCTGTGAGTTAATTCTTGTCAAATTAGGTAATGAAGTATCCTATCCCAATAGTGGTAAAGGTAGTTTTTTAGTACCAACGGCAGGAGGACCAAATGCCCAAGAAGGTTTAAAATTATTACCAGCCTTTCTCGGGGTTTATTCTCAGGAAAAATTACCTCCAGTATATTTAGCGAAAGTGCATTCTCCAGAGAAAACCCAGATTGATTTAAGAAACCTTCATTTAGCCGTAAAAAAATTAAGAAATTTAGTCACCACAGAAGTACAACCGATGATTATTTCTTCTCCTTCGGTGGTTTCCGCCATTCTCCATCTTTCTCAATCTCAAAATGCTGAGTTGGTGATATTGGGGGCATCCAGAGAAAGTTTATTACAACAAGCATGGTATGGTAATATTCCAGAATCGATCGCCACCAAACTAGATACAACAGTAATTATTATTAGACTTCCCGATTAGACAGGGAGAGGGCGAGGCTGTTTTATTCTCAAATTTTTGGTTAAGAGAAAGTAATAAATAATGAGTCTGAGGGGCGACAATTAAGCTAAACAGAGGGGATCAGTAAGGGATTTAAGATGATAATCTGTATAAAGATGAGATATTTTCAGTTTTTATATTAATTGCTATAAAAAAAAATGTTTCAACTTCCCCAATTTTATCAGGATCATTTAAAAAATCAGTTTAATTTACCTCAATATTTAACTCTTTGTCTTTTAGTTCAAAATCTTAAAACTGTTATCCGCATTTATTCCTACATCTCCTCGTAAGATAATTTCTACATTTGCCCATGCTTTTTTCAACCGCCATAATAACCATGAAATAAACTTAATTGTTGCCCCAAGAATAAAAGTTACACAGATATTTTAATGTTCGATCGACACAATACCATGAGGACACATTTGGGCTACCCAAAAATGGAGATTAGGATCATTAATACTATTTTGCACTTTTTGGACGATCGAGTTGGCTTCTTTTTCTGTAGTACATAAAGCAAAAACCGTTGGGCCTGATCCAGACATCATCGAACCCAATACATTTTCTTGCTTAAAGGCAGTTATAAGCTCTGATACCGCAGGATATTCAGGTAAAACGATTTTTTCAAGGTCATTATATAATAGTCGCCCTATTGCCTCAGTATCTTTGGCTGTAATCGCTTTCACCAATTCTCCACTGTGTACTTTATGAGTGCGACTTTTCGCTTCTTCCCCATCAGAAACATAAAGATGGTTATACTGTTCTCGATAGCTATTATAAGCCCAAGGGGTAGAAACTCCTAAATTACTATATTTAGCAAGGATAACCCATATATCCGTTAAATCCGACAAAGGCTCAATTTCTTCCCCTCTTCCTGTGGCGATCGAAGTACCTCCAGATATACAAAAAGGCACATCCGAACCTAACAAACTCCCTAATTCTCGTAATTCTGGTTGTGTTAGTCCTAATGACCACATTAAATTAATGCCGACTAATACACCAGCGCCATTCGTTGAGCCTCCCGCAAGTCCTGCGGCTACAGGGATATTTTTTTCTATGGTAATATCCACTCCGCCAAAATTTCGTGCCGATTGGGGGTATTTTTTCTGCATTAAAGCCACGGCTTTATAGGCTAAGTTGCTATCATCTAAAGGTACTTGCGGATTTTGACAATATAACCGTATTTTATCTGTACCATTTGCCCGTATATGAATTATATCTCCTAAATTGACACTTTGCATAATCATCACCAATTCGTGATAACCGTCGGCTCGATCGCCTATAATTTCTAAGTGTAGATTAATTTTAGCAGGGGCAAATAAGGAGTAAGATTGCATAAGTAATGGAGAATGGAGAATTGAGAATTGAGAATGGAGAATGGAGAATGGAGAATGGAGAATGGAGAATTAACACCTATTACCTATTACCTAACACTTAACATCTAAAATCATGAGTATAGATCAAAAACACCCTTTAGGACATATCGATCGAGAAATCATCAAAAAAATATTTGTTGAGGGTAAAACTGATTATAACTTAGCAGAGGTAGCAAGATTAAAAATTCGTTACCAAAATTTCCCCGGGGCGCGAGATATTCAGTATGATTTAGATACGATCGTTAAAGAGTGGGATATGACAGAAGAAGAACTATTCAGTAAAGCTAGAAGTTTACACAGTTCAGGATCAATATACCGTAAACCGTCCCAAGAAGATCAAGAAGATTGGAGTTAATCATTAAGATTAATTACAACATTGCAAAAGTTTTATACTTGTGAAGGCTATAGCTTTGTATTACAAAAAATATTATTGCCCATTCCCTATTTTCATCAATATCAAATTATTCCCATGGTTCGTATAATCAGAATCAAAAGCGTTTACAATAAATATATGAATTATCTTAGGGGTTAATAAATTGTCATGCAAAAATTGTTAGCAATCTATGAAAATGGATTATTACGTCCTTTAAACAATCCTAATTTACCAGAAAACACTAAAGTTAATATAGTAATTGAAAGTAATGTAACTTTACCTCACTCATTATCACAATTTGCTGGTATTCTTAGTGATCAAGAAGCTGAAGAAATAGAAAATATTATTAATCAAGAATTTAACATTGTTAATAATGATGAATGGTAATGTCAATATTGCACTAGATACATCCGTTGTAATTCGTTATTTAAACGGTAATTTAGAAATAGTTAATTATATTGTACAATATTCAACTATTATTCTTCCCGTAACCGTAGTTGGGGAGTTAATATTTGGTGCTGAAAATTCAGCGAAAAAATTAACAAATTTAACAAAATATTTGCAATTTATTGATGCTTGTATTGTTTTACCAATGGGAAGAAAAACTGCAGAAATTTATGCTCAAACTCGTTTTCAATTAAAGCAAAAAGGAAAACCAATACCTGAAAATGATATTTGGATTGCTTCCCAATGTATAGAAAATAACTGGATTTTAGTCACTTGTGATAGTGATTTTACTTATATCGATGGTTTATCTATTCAACAATGGTAAATTAAAATTTTAGATGAAAACTTTGGATATATTTTGATCATGTATCAATATTTTTTATTATTTGTAATTTATATTCTCCTATCCAATCCCTATATAATAGTAAATTGCCTATTTATAGATAATTTTTATGACAGAATCTCAATATATATTACCACCTCAATACGAGCCTCAAGCTACTGAGGCGAAATGGCAAGAGTTTTGGAAAAACAAGGAAACCTTTAAAGCCAATCCAGAAAAAGAAGGGGAGGCTTACGCCATTGTTATCCCCCCTCCCAATGTCACGGGTAAACTTCATATGGGACACGCTTTTAATACATCCCTCATCGATACCTTGATTCGTTATCACCGCATGACGGGAAAAAATACCCTCTGTTTACCCGGTACAGATCATGCTAGTATTGCGGTACAAACCATTATTGAAAAGCAACTCAAGGAAGAAGGTAAAACCCGTTACGATTTAGGGAGAGAGAAATTTTTAGAAAAGGCTTGGCAATGGCGCACAGAATCAGGAGGCGCTATTGTTAATCAACTCCAAAAACTAGGTTTATCAGCAGATTGGAGTCGTGAAAGATTCACCCTCGATGAAGAATTATGCACCGCCGTTAAAACTGCTTTCATTAAGTTATATGAAGAAGGCTTGATTTATCGGGGGAATTATATGGTTAACTGGTGTCCAGAATCTCAGTCTGCTGTGTCAGATTTAGAAGTAGAAAACAAAGAAGTTGACGGCAATTTATGGCATTTGCGTTACCCTTTGAGTGAGGGAGACGAGTATATCGAAGTAGCCACGACACGCCCCGAAACTATGTTAGGAGATACTGCCGTTGCGGTGAATCCCCATGATGAGCGTTATCAACATCTTATCGGCAAAACTCTCATTCTTCCCATTACCTTCCGAGAAATTCCTATTATTGCTGATGAATTTGTCGATCGAACTTTTGGTACGGGATGTGTTAAAGTGACACCAGCGCATGATCCAAACGATTTTCAGATGGGTAAGCGTCATAATCTGCCTTTTATCAACATTTTAAACAAAGACGGCACGATTAATGAAAACGGAGGAGAATTTGCAGGGCAAGATAGATTTGTAGCGAGAAAAAATATTGTTAACCGTCTGGAGGAAGAAGAATTTTTAGTCAAAGTAGAAGCCTATCGTCATAGTGTACCCTATAGCGATCGAGGAAAAGTACCCATTGAGCCTCTTATTTCTACTCAATGGTATGTGAAAATAGAACCTTTAGCCCAAAATGCTTTACAAGAATTAGATAATAACCACTCTCCCCATTTTGTACCCGAAAGATGGCAAAAAGTCTATCGAGATTGGTTAGTAAAAATTCAAGATTGGTGTATTTCTCGTCAACTGTGGTGGGGACATCAAATTCCTGCATGGTATATTGTGAGTAAAACTGGGGGAGAAATTGCCGATGATACTCCCTTTGTGGTTGCCTTCAATGCTGATGAAGCTAAAGAAAAAGCGATCGAACTTTATGGAGAAGATATTATTATACAACAAGACCCAGATGTTTTAGATACATGGTTTTCCTCTGGATTATGGCCATTTTCCACTATGGGATGGCCTCATGATACCGATGATTTAGCCAAATATTATCCTAACACAACTATGGTGACGGGATTTGATATTATCTTTTTTTGGGTAGCCAGAATGACCATGATGGCGAGACACTTTACTGATAAAATGCCCTTTAAGGATGTCTATATTCATGGTTTGGTAAGGGATGAAAACGGCAAAAAAATGTCTAAGTCTGCCAATAACGGCATCGATCCTTTATTATTAACTGATAAATACGGTACTGATGCCCTAAGATATACTTTAATTCGAGAAGTAGCTGGTGCAGGACAAGATATTAGTTTACAATACGATCGAACCACTGATGAATCTGATTCGGTGGAAGCTAGTCGTAACTTTGCGAATAAGTTATGGAATGCCGCGCGTTTCGTGTTGATGAATTTGGAAGGTAAGACACCGCAACAATTAGGTTATCCCCATTTACAGCAACTAGAGTTATCGGATAAATGGATACTGTCAAGATTTAATCAAGTTGTCAAACAAACCAGAGAAAATATTGAGAATTACGGCTTAGGGGAAGCAGCGAAAGGATTATACGAATTTATCTGGGGTGACTTTTGCGATTCTTACATCGAATTAGTGAAAACCCGTTTATGGATAAAAGGGGAGTCTTCCTCTCGTGTCGTGGCGCAACAAACTCTGGCTTATGTCTTGGAGGGAATACTAAAACTTTTACATCCCTTTATGCCTCACATCACCGAAGAAATTTGGCACACCTTGACACAAAATGATAATGATAGTTTAGCCTTACAATCTTTTCCAAATGTTGACGAATTAATCAACCTTTCTCCCTCTCCCATAGTTGATACTCCCATGATGACGATCGATCGTACCGATGAGGGTACAATTATTAAGTTAGGGAATCAAGTAGTAAGTTTATTAGATCAATTACCTGATCAGGTTAGTGGATTTATCCGCAAATATCAACAACCTTTCACTCTTTTAGGGATAATTTTCGTAACTTTCTTAATTTTAGAGCTAATTTCTTCCATTCTCACAGCTATTCACGATTTTCCTCTTTTAGCACCCTTTTTACAATTAGTGGGATTATTCTATGGTTTATGGTTTAGTTATGAAAATCTGGTGTTTGCCGAAGCTAGACAGAAAACTTGGCAACAGTTAAACACATGGAAAGAGGAAATTTTTGGACATCCCAGTAATGATACAGTTGTAGCTTTAGAATTTGCTTCTCCTCAAGTAATTATTATTCCCTTAACTACCCTCATCGATAATGAGTTAGAAAACTCCTTTAGTTTATCATTTGAGACGATTCGATCGATTCGTAACCTCCGCGCGGAAGCCGAAATTAAACCGGGGGTTAAAGTTAACGTGATTCTTCAATCAGACAATGAGACAGAAAGGAAGATTTTAAGTCAAACTCAAACTTATATCAAGGAGTTGGCAAAAGTAGAGCATCTCACCATTACTGATAGTTTAACAGAAGAAATCTCAAAGGCAATTGCTTCAGTTGTCGGCACAATTCAAATATTGATACCTTTAGACGGTATTATTGACATTGAAAAATTGACGGTAAAACTAGAGAAAAAACTAGGCAAAATCGAGAGTGAAATTAAATCCTTAGAAGGGCGCTTAAACAATGCTAATTTCGTTAATAAAGCACCTCAAGAGATTATCCAGACTGCCCAAAATGCTTTAAATGAAAGTAAAATTCAAGCAGAAATTTTGCAAAACAGAATCAATTTACTGAAATAAATTAATAATTAACAATTAACAATTAACAGTCTCAATTCTCAATTCTTCATTCTTTATTCTCAATTCTCCATTCCTGATTCATCGCTTATAATAAAAATTTATTTTAATGATTAAAATGATTAAAAATTGTTAACTAATATCTCTTTCCTTACTCAAGGCTATAACTTATTATAGAACTTATAGACGAAATTCTATGATTTATTATATTAATATTGCTTAAAATTTATATTTATGAATAAAGTACCATGATTATATTAGAAAGTTTTGTTTTGTTGACAATCCTCTGTGGATTTTTCGGTATTCTCCTGAAAGAGAATTTGTTAATGAAAACTATCTCTATGGATATTATGAGTACAGGAATTATTGCCTATTATGTGTTTATTGCTTCCCGTGATGGATTATTTACCCCTATTATCACGGAAAAAGTAGTTAGCTATGCCGATCCTGTACCACAAGCGATAATTTTAACTGCCATCGTCATTGGTTTTTCTACTCAAGCCTTAATGTTAGTAGCAATAATGAAATTAGCAAAAAATAATCCCACTTTAGAAACAAAAGAAATTGAAAAAAATAACAGTTAATGATTAATTTTACTATTGCGTGGATTACCTTACCTTTTATCTTAGGTTTTGTTATTTATTTGTTACCTAAATTTGATAAATATTTAGCACTATTTGGTGTTTTAATTTCTTTGGGTTATAGTTTAACAATATTGTTGACTAATCAATCTTTAAATTTAGAGTTATTAGATAATTTTGGGGTTACTTTAACTGTTGATAATCTCAGTAGTTATTTTGTTTTAACTAATTCGATCGTAACTCTAGCGGTGATAATATATTGTTGGCAGAGGGAAAAAATAGCCTTTTTTTATGCGCAAATTATTCTCTTACATGGCAGTTTAAATTCTGCTTTTCTTACCACAGATTTTATTAGTTTATATGTTGCCTTAGAAGTTATCGGCATGATAGCTTTTGTTTTAATTGCTTATCCTCGCACGGATAAATCAATTTGGGTAGCATTTCGTTATCTATTTGTCGGTGGTATTGTTTTGTTATTCTATTTAGCAGGGGCAATTTTAGTTTATAAAGCGAATCTTTCTTTTCGCTTTGAAGGTTTAATCAATGCACCCCCTGAAGCATTAGTGTTGATTATTTTAGGCTTATTTGTCAAAGGAGGAGTTTTCCTTTCGGGGTTATGGTTGCCTCTAACTCACTCAGAAGCAGAAACTCCAGTATCGGCATTGCTATCGGGGATTGTGGTAAAAGCCAGTATCTTACCGTTAATTCGATGTGCGGCTATTAGCGAAGATGTTGATTTCATCGTTAGAGTTTTTGCGGTGGCAACGGCATTATTGGGAGTTGTTTATGCTTTATTTGAAAAAGATATTAAGAGATTATTAGCCTTTTCTAGTATTTCTCAAATGGGGTTTATTCTTGCTTCTCCTTCTGTCGGTGGATTTTATGCTTTAACTCACGGATTGGCAAAATGTACTCTATTTTTATGTGCTGGTAATTTACCTTCTCGAAACTTATCAGAATTAAAAAATCAACCAATAAATATTAATCTTTGGATTCCTTTATCTTTAGCTTCTTTATCTGCGGTAGGTTTTCCTTTTTTCTCTAGTTTTGAGGCAAAAGCATTAACTTATCAAAATCTCTTACCTTGGCAAGTTATTCCCATGAATATTATTGCTGTTGGTACTGGTATTTATCTTGTACAATTAATTTTATTACCCTATAAAAAGAATGCACAACCAAAAAAATATCCTTATTTAGAATTAGCTGTAACAATTTTAATTATTAGTATTCTTGCCGCTAATATAATTTATTTTTCAGCCTATAGTTTTATCAATATTCTTAAGGCTTTAATTACTTTTGCTATTAGTTGTTTCTGTTACGCTTTTATTTTCCGAAAAAATACTATTCAAATATCTCGTACTTTAGAACAATTTGAGCATTTAGTCGGTTTTATGACTTTGATTCCAGTTTTACTATATTGTATTTTATTAATGGTTCATAGTCCATCATTATAATCATGGATAATGGATAATGCTTCAGTTAAACATTAAATTAAAATATTCATTACTTTTAACTTCTTATTTTTTAGTGTTTAACATCAAACTTAATCAAATAATTCTCAATTTTCAATTCTCAATTCTCAATTAATTTAATTTATGATTTTATCTATAATTTTAAGGTTAACAATTTGGTTTTTACTTACGTCAGATTTGAGTCTGATTAATATTATTATAGGGATTTTAATTGCTTTTTTGTTACCACAAAATCCCCCCGAAAGACAGTCAATTAAAGATTGGATACATTTGTTAGGAGAATTATTTATTTCTATTGTTCAAGCCTATAAGGAAGCTATAGAAATAATTATTTTTCCCCATGCTTATGAAGGTTTAACTGTGCAAAGAGTGCCACCAAATCGATCGAAATATTTAATATTTTTAGATGTATTTCTAATCACTTTTACACCCAAAACCATCGTACTCAAATATAACGAAGAAGGATGGTTTACTATCCATAGAATTTTAAGGAAAAAAACACCATGAATATTATCTTAATCATCATGATTTTAACTTTATTAATCCCCATTTATGAGACATGGCATAATGAAGATATTTGGCAAAAAATGTTAGCCTTTTCTAGTATTTCTTGTAAAAGTGCCATTCTCACTTTATTTATTTCCGTTTTACGAGATGATTGGATGATTGGTATTGTAGGAGTAATTATGTTAACGGTAGGTAATGCGGGATTGATGTTATTAGCACAAGTACAAAAACGCATGAGAAATTTAAGTAATTAACAATTAGCAATTAATAATTTTAAAATCCCTCCCTATTCACTATTTATTATTCATTCTCAATTCTTAATTCTTAATTCTCAATTCTTAATTCTCAATTCTCAATTCTCAATTCTTAATTCTTAATTCTTAATTCTTAATTCTTAATTCTTAATTCTATGACTAATTTTATGCCCTATTTTTTGATTATATTAGGTTTAATTTTTTGGCTATGGGGTACAGCTTATTTATTAAGTAAACGTAATCCCCTTTATAAACTTCACTGGCTTTCGGTGTCGGATACTTTAGGTTCAATGGCTATTGTTGTAGGATTATTATGGAAGATACCCGGTGAATGGCCTTTGTTAGTACTTGCTATTATTTCCCTAGCTATGTGGAATACCATGTTGGGTTATGTATTGGCGTATTGTTCAACAGAGCATCAAAATGCTCATAATTCTGAAACAGATTTGATTTCTAATACTTAATTTTTATGAATAATCCTGATTTATTTGTTTATGTCATCGTCGCCTTATTACCATTGTCGGCTTTTTTGTTGGTAATTCAAGTTAATCCCTATGATGCTTTAGTAGTTCGATGTACTTTGGGCGCCATCGCAGCTTTAGTTTATGCTATTTTGGGTGCAGGAGATGTGGCTTTAACGGAGGCTTTAATGGGTACACTGTTAGCCATATCATTGTACGTTATTGCGGTTCGATCGTCCTTAGTGATGCGTTTAGGGGTGTTAAAAGAGGATTCATCAAATGTTAATGACTCAGAGAAAGAGAATTTATTTTTATCATTGATAGACAGTTTTAAATCGATAATTGCTAAATATTATTTACGGTTAGAGTTAATTAATTATAACGATCGAGATAGTTTAGAAAATGCTTTAAAAGCAAAAGATGTTCATGGTATTTTGTACCCTGATAACTTAGAAAAAAATTCTTATCAAACTATTTTAAGAATCGAGAGATTATACGAAATTTTTACAGCTCAAAAATCTAATTTTAATTCTAATTTAACTTATATTAATTATCCTGAAAATCAAAGTAAAAAATCATGAAAATAGTTTATTTAATCGCAGGAATTGCTCTTTTTCTCAAAATATTAATCATTCCTAATCCGATGTTAGAATCTGAGGAAGTTTTTATCGTAGAAACCATTGTGGAGGAGACGGGAGTAACTAATGCAGTATCTGGAATTATTTTTCGCAATCGTCTTTATGATACCATCAGCGAAGTGGTCGTATTTACGATCGCAATCTTAGGGGTACAATATCTTTTCGGGGATGAAACTCCTTCTACAAAAGTATATCGCTTTACCGACGAACCATCCATCGTACTTGCTCGTTTAGCCGCAACTATTTCCGCCTTAGTGGGCATAGAATTAGCCTTAAGGGGACATTTATCCCCCGGAGGAGGATTCGCCGCTGGAGTAGCCCTTGGTACAGCTATTGGCTTAATTGTGATCACTTCTTCTATTCAATCAATGGAAAAAATTTATCAAGATTATAATGCTTCTAAATGGGAAAAATTTATCGTAGTTTTATTTATAATTTTATCCACTATAACATTGATGGGTTTTGAATTACCTTACGGAAATTTAGGTTCATTAATCAGTGGTGGGATAATTCCCATATTAAATATATTAGTTGCTTTAAAAGTTGGTTTAGGTTCTTGGGCGGTTATTTTACTTTTTATTCGCTATCGAGGATTGTTGTAATTATAGAGATAGGAGACAGGAGATAGGAGACAGGAGAAATACCTAAAGTTCCAAATTTTAAGACTTTATTCTACTTCAGTTCGATGCAAGAATGTTTGATAAGGGCAGGTTTCAGGTTTCAGGTGTAATTTTCAGAAGATTATATAATTTGATCAAAGAATTGAAGATAAAAAAATCAATTAAGATATATTTTTTTTGTCAATTCTTTAACCTAATACCTGACACCTGACACCTTTACAGCACAAAAAATTTTATCTCGAACTGAGGTTAATTCTACTTAGGTTTCTACAAAAATATTTTGATTTGTCATGGCTAAACCTGTATTAAGAGTCGCAATTCTGACGGCAGGAATTAATCCTGTACCATCTTCATCAAATACTAAAGCACCATTACTACTATTATAAATAAAACGATGACTACTATTAGTTGCATCCGTACCAATTATGAACGCAGAAGATGCTAAATTAGCATTAGCGGTTAAATTAGTGGCAAAACCAGAGGCTGAGATGACAATTTTATCGTCAGTGACAGAAAAATCAGTAATGGTGTCCACTCCTTCATCAGCATATTTGAATACAAATCGATCGACCCCAGTACCTCCTGTTAAAGTATCATTACCAGAGGCGGAAACAAGAGTATCATTACCACTACCACCGTTAAGATTATCATTACCAGTGCCACCTAGTAAAATATCATTTCCGTTACCGCCAAGAAGTCGATCGTTTCCATTGCCACCATTTAAGTTATCATTACCATCAGAGCCATTTAAACTATCATTACCATCAAAGCCTCGCAAGGTGTCATTGGCGGTGTTTCCCGTAAGGGTATCTGCATTACTTGTGCCTAGAAGAACAAGTCCATTGACATCATCATTAGTAATAGTACCGATACCTTGACTATCAATGATGGTGGCATTAGTGGCGTTACTCAGGTTAACAAAGAAATTTTCATTGGCTTCTACTGCCGTATCTCCATTAACTACCACAGAAATAGTTTTACTGGTTTCATTGGTAGCAAAAGTTAAACTACCTGTTTTGGCAATATAGTCACTTCCTGCGATCGCTGTACCATTGGCTGTGGCATAATTAACGGTAATTGGTTGCAACGCTGTACCCGTGCGAGTGACAGTAAACACTAGAGTTTTAGTACCGCTATTACCTTCTGAGATTGTTACATCATTAATTCGTAAACTGGGAAAATCATCATTAGTAATGGTGCCGATACCTTGACTATCACTGATGGTGGCATTAGTGGCATTACTCAGGTTAACAAAGAAATTTTCATTGAGTTCTACTGTATTATCACCATTGACTATTACAGAAATAGTTTTAGTGGTTTCGTTAATACCAAAGGTTAAAATACCCGTTTTGGCGATATAGTCACTTCCTGCTGTGGCTGTTCCATTGGCGGTGGTATAGTTAACGCTAATATTATTGTATGGTGTACCTGAACGGGTAACGGTAAAAACAAGAGTTTTAGTTCCGTTATTACCTTCAATTACACTAACATTATTGATGGAAAGAGTCGGGTTAATTTCTACAGGTGCGATCGTAACAGTTTGATCGGAAAATTTTAGTTTTTGAATACCATACAAAACATCTACACCATCTCGATTGTTAACACTATCGGTGATAGTAAATACTCCTTGATTATTCGTCCAAGAATATTGTGAACGAGTCCCCGTAAAAATGGCAATGTCATCTCCTAAACCACCGTAAAGAGTATCATTCCCAACACTTCCTTCTAAAGAATCGTTGCCTCGCTCTCCGAATAATCGATCGTTTCCGCTTCTACCTTGAAGAGTATCATTGCCTAAACCGCCAAATAAATCATCGGAAGCATTGCTACCGGTTATCAGAGAATTATTGGTGACGTTATTAAAATTGAACTGATTTCCTTGTAATTGATTAGCTCTCAAACCATTGATTTTGAGACGATAGAAATAATCACTACTATTAGACAAATTATAACGAGTGGTAATTTGAGCTGTGCCATTTTCATCTTCTCCTAAAAGAATCAGAAGAGTGGTATAGTCACTGATACCGATGTTTCTTAAATCTATTTTATCTTGACCGATGACAAAATCAGCAACAATGTTTGTTTCACGAGTAAAAGCCGAAGATTCAAAATACTCTAAAGCAAATAAGTCATTACCTGCACCACCATAAAGGGTATCATCACCTAAACCACCTTGTAAGACATCGTTACCTTGTTCCCCGAATAGTCGATCGTTTCCATTTCTACCTTGAAGGGTATCATTGCCTAAACCGCCAAATAAATCATCGGAGGCATTACTACCTATTGTGACAGAGCTAGTATTGACGATGCTAAAATTAAAGTCACTGGCTTTTAACTGATTCTCTCTCAAACCATTGATTTTGAGACGATAGAAATAATCACTACTATTAGACAAATTATAACGAGTGGTAATTTGAGCAGTACCGTTTTCATCTTCTCCTAAAAGAAGCAAAATAGTTCCGAAATCGCTGATGCCAATATTTCTTAAATCTATTTTATCTTGACCAATCACAAAATCAGCGACAATGTTTGTTTCACGAGTAAAAGCCGAAGATTCAAAATACTCTAAAGCAAATAAGTCATTACCTGCACCACCATAAAGGGTATCATCACCTAATCCCCCTTGTAATACGTCGTTGCCTTGTTCCCCGAATAATCGATCGTTTCCATTTCTACCTTGAAGAGTGTCATCGCCCAAACCACCAAATAAATCATCGGCGGCATTAGTACCTATTATGACAGAGCTAGTATTGACGATGCTAAAATTAAAGTCACTGGCTTTTAACTGATTCGCTCTCAAACCATTGATTTTGAGACGATAGAAATAATCACTACTATTAGACAAATTATAACGGGTGGTAATTTGTGCTGTACCATTCTCATCTTCTCCTAAAAGAATCAGAATTGTGCCAAAATCACTGATACCAATATTTCTTAAATCTATTTTATCTTGACCAGAAACAAAGTCAGTGACAATATCAGTATTACGAGTAAAGGAAGAAGACTCAAAATATTCTAAAGCAAATAAGTCGTTACCTGCTCCACCGGAAAGAATATCATTCCCTAAACCACCAGAAAGAGTATCATTTCCACCTAATCCATTAATAGTTTCATTGGCGGAAGTTCCTAAAATATTGTCATTTCCAGAAGTGCCATCTATGATTGTCATGGGTTTTTAAATTTCTAAGATTTTTTATGTAAAGATTATTTTTTAGTTATCATACCACATAAGTTAAAGTATTCAACTATTGATAATTATTTTGTGACAAAATTTTTTTTAAAATGAAAAAAAAGGATAAGAGATAGGATATAGTAATAATAATTGATTTAAACATTATTTAAATTGATTTTTAAGAATATTTAACTAATTTTAATTGTTGAAAATGAACAAAGTTTTATTAGCGACAAATGTTGGGAACTTTATTATCAAGGTTTTCTATAGTTCACGAAGGTTAATAGTGATATTTCTAGATCAATTTTTTAAATTTTGTTCAACTATTTAATTAAATTAATGGAAGGTAAAATTAATAATCAATGGTTTTTTATCAATGTTTTACTTAATACCTAACATCTTGTATTTACTCAGATAAAAGTTACCTAGAATCATTGTTTTTATGCAATTTTAATAATATAAGGTGGTTGGTGGGCGTTGCCCACCCTACTTAACTACTTAACTGAGTTATTGATTAACATTTAAGTACTTAGGTTAGCACGGATAATTTATCTAAAACCTGTTGTCTTGCCCATTGATCGGCGTGTAAAATATCTTCTAAGCTAGGATTTGATTTATTTTGACTAGAAAAACGATCGCACACAGATTCAATGATGCGCGGAATATCGAGAAAACCGATTTTTTCCTGTAAAAATAACGCCACAACTTGCTCATTCGCCGCATTTAATACCGCAGGAAGACAACCTCCAGCCCGTCCAGCATCATAGGCTAATTGCATACAAGGATATTTACTATGATCTGGTTCACGGAAGGTTAAACTACCTACTTTCACTAAATCTAAGGTTTCCCAGTTGGTAGGGATTCGATCGGGATAAGATAAGGCATAGAGTAGGGGTAAACGCATATCTGCCCACCCTAATTGAGCTAATACTGATGTATCCTGTAGCTCGATCATGGAATGTATGATGCTTTGAGGATGGATAACTATATCAATATCATCATAGTCTAAACCGAATAGATAATGAGCTTCAATCACTTCTAAACCTTTATTCATCAAGGTTGCAGAGTCGATCGTGATCTTTTGTCCCATAGACCAGTTAGGATGTTTTAAGGCATCTTTAACGGTTACACTAGCCAATTTTTCTACGGGTAAATCACGAAATGAGCCACCAGAAGCGGTTAAAATGATTTTGCGTAAGCCTTTTTCGGGTACACCTTGTAAACACTGAAAAATTGCTGAATGTTCGGAGTCTGCGGGTAACAATTTGACACCGTATTCTTTAATTAAAGGTAATACTACAGGTGCACCAGCAATGAGGGTTTCTTTATTGGCTAAGGCGATGTCTTTTCCTGCTTTAATGGCGGTGATGGTGGGTAATAATCCTGCACAGCCCACAATACCAGTCACCACGCTTTGCGCTTTGCCATACTTGGCTACTTCACAAATAGCATCTTTTCCTGCTAATAGAATAGGTTGTTGGGGGCAATCTTCGATCGAACTTTTCAATTCTAATAGCTTATCAGGATTTTGAATGGCTACAATCTCAGGGTTAAATTCTCGAATTTGTTCCGCTAAAAGGGTGATATTATTTCCAGCGGCTAACCCCACTACTTGAAATCCATCGGGATTTTCCCTTACTATATCTAAAGTTTGAGTTCCGATCGAGCCTGTTGAACCTAGTATAGAAATTAGTTTCATAAATTAATATATAAATTTTATGATCAATATCTTATACCAATTTCAGTACATCAAAAAGAACGACTAAAGTTGTCACTACAAACTAGCTAAAGATAGAAGATGAAAGCTCGATCGAACTCAAGGGAAATCATCTACAATCATTGTTCTAAGCAAAAATTTCCGATTTACTACGGATATAGAAATAGAAAAAAGTGCGGAGATTATTACTAATATTTTCCTCAAAGTTTTTAACTAAATAAAGAAAGAAGTCCCACGCTGAATTTTTCTACAAAAACGCCCACAAAATCAGCGTGGGGGCTGCTACGCAGTGCCTTCGGCAGGAATTTCTTTGATCATAACAGAGTCCGATAGGACATTTCTTTCTCCAAAATCAAAATCTTATGCTAAGATGGTTTTTATCACCAACTAAGATTGTTAGTAAAGATGCACAAAGCAATAAAAGTAAGATTATATCCCACAAATGAACAAGCCCAAAAACTGAGTCAAGTTATGGGTTGTGCTAGATGGTGGTATAACTACGCTCTAAACTTGTGTAACGAAACCTATAAAGCAACTGGCAAAGGGTTGACTCAGATAGCTTTGAATAAGCATTTGCCGAAGCTCAAAAAAGAAGAAGATACACTTTGGTTGAAGGATTGCTATTCGCAAGTGTTGCAATCGGCGACTCTTAATCTCACTAAAGCGTTTAGGAACTTTTTTGAAGGTAGAGCAAAATATCCAAAATTCAAGTGTGCGACTCGTTCTAGTAAAAGTTTAGGTTAAAACACCAAAACGTAAGCTAGGCAAGGTTTACAATTATGTACCTTGACAACTCTATATCCTTGTAGGTGAAAACCCTACCCGTTATTGTCAACGTGACAGCATAGCATAGCCCACAGTGAATTGAAGTGGTATCTCATACGCTGAAGCTGGGTTAAAAGGTGGTAACTGAAAGCCTAAATTTGGAACCCCATCGAGCAATTTAACTATGACTACGAAAGGAATCCTTGTCTGAATCATCGTAAATTGGAACTAGCCAAATAAGGCTGATAGGCTAGACCAAAATGGTAATATCCTACTGTACTAGCAAAATACTTGATCTGAACTAGGGACAAATACAAAGGGTCGATGGAGAAAGGAAGTCTAAGGTTGAGAAATACTGCGGTTCACCTGAACTGGCAGAAGGATATAGGGAACGAAGTAACCTCTCATAATCTCTCAAAGAGGTCGAACAATTTGAGTAGTAACCAGCGTAAGATTATGGGAGACAGGATTGTTCAAGAAGCCAACGCTTTTATGTAACGTAAAAGATACGCTGACGTGAACACTTTGATAAACAATATAAAGTCAATGAAGTAGCAAAATTATGACGAAGGTAAAACCTATCGATAAACTGAATAACTGGCAAACATGGTCATCCATTAATTGGAAGATTGTGGAACGCCAAGTGTACAGACTACAAAAGCGAATTTATAGAGCGAGTCAGAATGGTAATGTCAAGTTGGTTCACAGCTTACAAAGATTACTCGTAAAATCTTACTACGGGAAAATTCTAGCTACCAGAAAAGTAACTCAGGATAATCAAGGAAAGAAAACAGCAGGAGTGGACGGAGTTAAATCTTTGACCCCAAAGCAACGCCTAGAGATTACAGGTCAATTAAATCTTAAAGGCAAATGTAAACCCACAAGAAGGGTGAACATACCTAAACCTAACGGAGAAACAAGACCACTGGGAATACCATGTATTGTAGATAGAATCAAACAAGGAATAGTTAAATTAGCCATTGAACCCCAATGGGAAGCAAAATTTGAACCGAACAGCTATGGATTTCGACCAGCAAGGTCTTGTCATGACGCAATCGGACAAATATTCAACGCAATAAAAGTAAAACCTAAATATGTGTTGGATGCCGATATTGCCAAGTGTTTTGACAGAATAGACCACAATAAATTACTTGCAAAACTTGAAACCTACCCACAATTAAAACGTGAGATTAAATCATGGTTAAAAAGTGGATACATGGACAGTAAACAACTATTTCCTACCAAAGAAGGTACACCACAGGGAGGTGTAATTTCCCCATTATTAGCAAATATAGCCTTACACGGTTTAGAATTAGAACTTAAAAAGTTTGCTCGGACATGGAAAGGTAATAAGTGGAAAAACGAACATTCTCTTAGCATAATCCGATATGCAGATGACTTTGTTATTTTACACAAAGATATTGAAAGAATATTCCAATGCAGGGAGAAATTAAAACTGTTACTGTAAGTAAAACCCCTACGGGAAAATACTTTGCGTCTATTCTCTTTGAAACTGAGCAAGATTTTCCTGAAGTAACTATTACGGGGAAAGTCTGTGGTATTGACTTGGGAATAAAAGACTTCGCCATAGTAAATGATGGTGAAAAAACCAGTAAATACCCTAATCCCAACCACTTAAAAAAACATGAGAAAAACCTAGCACGAAAACAACAAAAATTAGCCCGTAAGAAAAAAGGCTCTAAAAATAGAGAAAGAGCATCGAAGCTAGTAGCTAAAGTCCACGAACATACAAGTAATGCCCGTCACGACTTCTTACATAAACTTTCCAGAAAGATTGTCAATGGCAATCAGGTAGTAGTCGTAGAGAAACTGAATATCAAGGGTATGGTTCGCAATCACTGTTTAGCCAAAGCTATATCTGATGTGGGATGGGGAACTTTCATCAATTACTTAGACTATAAACTCAAACTTCATGGTGGGTTATTACTCGAAATTGATCGATGGTTTCCTAGTTCTAAAACCTGTTCTAATTGCTTATATCAAATGTCAGAAATGCCGTTAGATGTAAGAGAATGGACTTGTCCTAGTTGTGGTGCAGTCCACGATCGAGACGAGAATGCCAGTAAAAACATTAGGGCAAAAGGCATCAGAATTATACAGACGGATGGAATAGCCGTTTCTGCATCTGGAGGCACTGTAAGACCAAAGGGCGGACGCAAGTCCGTCTTGAGGCATGAGCCTGTGAAAGATGAAGCCTACACTATACCGTTAGGTTAGTGTAGGTAGTTCACTATATAATCAACAGTTATGATAAATTAGTTACAAATCATTTATGAAAATAGGTATTATTGGTTTAGGCTTAATCGGAGGCTCGTTGGCTTTAGATTTAACCAATCTTGGTTATCATGTTATCGGGGTTTCTCGTCAATTAAAAACTTGTAATCAGGCGATCGAGCGAAGCATAGTAAGTCAAGCTAGTACTGAATTTGATATTTTGGCTCAAACAGAAGTAATTTTTATTTGTACCCCCATAGGCTCAATTTTAATTACCTTAGAGAGAATAATTAAGCATTTACCACCTGATGTTATTATTACAGATGTAGGTTCTGTTAAAGGTTCGATCGTACCTCAAGCTACGGAATTATGGGCTAATTTTGTCGGCGCTCACCCCATGGCAGGTACAGCAAATCAAGGCATTGAAGCCGTAGAAGCGAATTTATTTAAAAATGCACCCTGTGTTATCACTCCCTTAGAAAATACCTCGACAAAAAATGTGGAGAGAGTGAAAAACATCTGGCATGAGGTGGGTTGCAAAATATATGAAACCACTCCAGAAATACACGATCGAGCTGTAGCATGGATTTCTCATTTACCCGTAATGATTAGTGCTAATTTGATTAATAGTTGCATCAATCATGAAAATCAAGAAGTAGTAAATATGGCGAAAAAATTGGCAAGTTCGGGATTTAAAGACACCAGCAGAGTGGGGGGAGGAAATCCAGAATTAGGCTTAATGATGGCACAATATAATAAAGAACAATTATTAAATTCTTTGAAAGAATATCAACAAAATTTAAGCCTAATTATTAACGATATTGAAACAGAAAAATGGGAAAATTTAGAGCATCTTTTAACCAAAACGAACCAAGAAAGACCTAATTTTCTTTAATGCCTCTATATTTTATTTTATACAAAATCTCAAAACCTTAATTTTTTATTTTTTAACCTAAAACCTAACACGCCATACCTATCATCATTAAAAAACTTTTTCAGTAAACTCCAATTATTTATTCCTAATATCAGGTAAATATTTATTAAGAATATATAACCAAATTAAGCCGATAATTCCTAGGATGATCGAACTTATGCTAACAACTTGAGCAATTCTTAAAAATCCTAACATTAAACTATCCATTCTAAAACCTTCAATCCAAACTCTCCCTAAACTATAGGCAATTAAATAGGATAAAAATATTGTACCACTTTTCAATTTATGATTATTTTTAACCCCCCAAAAAAACAAAATAATTAATAAGATAAAAACTCCGAAATTCCAGAGAGATTCATATAAAAAAGTTGGATGAAAATAGGCAAAATTAATATATTCAAGAGGGCGACTATTAGGAGGGATATATAATTTCCAAGGCAGATTTGTCGGACTGCCAAAGGCTTCGGAATTAAAAAAATTGCCCCATCTACCTATGGCTTGTCCTAAAATTAAAGAAGGTGCAATCACATCAGCTAATTCCCAAAAAGATTGACGCTGAATTTTAGCAAAAATTACCATAGCAATTATGCCTCCAATAATTGCACCATGAATGGCAATTCCTCCTTTCCAAATGGCAATTATATCTTGAGGATGTTGGGCGTAATTTTGCCACTCAAATAAGACATAATAAATTCTTGCCATAGGAATTGCACCCACTACTAACCAGAGAATTAAATCACTAATTAAATCAGGATCAATGTTACGATATTTACCTAATTTTTGAGCAATAAATACGCCAATTAAAACCGCCGAAGCAATTAAAAATCCATACCATCTTAAACTAATAAATCCTAAATCTAATAATATAGGACCGGGCGATCGAAATTGTGAAATAAAAAAATTTATCATTATTATTTTGTGATAAAATCAGGTATTAAATTTTAAATGTTATCATGTTAGAATATTCGATCGAACCATAGCAAGATAAAATTATTGGAAAAAAATAAAATCATAGTATTGTATTTTAATATTATTAACCGCAATTTTATTGATTATGACCACTAACTCTGATTTAAAATCCTTACCTTTACCCCCCGGAGATTCTGGATTACCCTTCATTGGTGAAACCCTTAATTTTTTGTTCGATCGAAATTTTAATACCAAAAAAATCGCTAAATACGGTAAAATTTTTAAAACCAATATTTTCGGCAATCCTTCCGTTACCATGATAGGAGGAGAAGCCAACGAGTTTTTATTTCGCCACGAAAATCAATACGTCGTCTCAACTTGGCCTAAAAGTACTAGAATTTTATTAGGAAAAACATCCCTAGCTGTCAAAAGTGGTGATTTTCATACCTCAAGACGCAAAATATTAGCTCAAGCCTTTCAACCACGAGTATTAGCCAGTTATTTACCCACTATCGAAGCTATTACCGAAAATTATCTCGAAAAATGGTCAAAATTAGGAGAATTTGCTTGGTATCCCGAATTAAGACATTATACCTTTGACATTGCCGCCAAACTATTTGTAGGATTAGACAACGGCTCAGAAACTCGATTATGCGCTTTATTTGAGGAATGGTGTAACGGTTTGTTTAGTATTCCTGTCAACTTGCCTTTTACCAAATTCGGCAAAGCGCTGAAATGCCGTGAAGAAATGTTACGAGAAATCGAAGTTATCGTTCAACAAAGACAAGGGCAAGATAATATAAAATCTGATGCTTTAAGTTTATTATTGACAGCAGAAGACGAAAATGGCCATCGATTAACCTTAGAAGAATTAAAAGATCAAGTATTATTATTGTTATTTGCAGGTCATGAAACCTTAACATCTGCGATCGCATCTTTTTGTTTATTAACCGCTCAACATCCCCAAGTTTTAGCTAAAATTAGACAAGAGCAAGAAACCTTAAACTATAAACCTCCCTTTAGTTTAGAACAATTAAAGGAAATGACCTATTTAGAGCAAGTTTTAAAAGAAGTGTTGCGGTTAATTCCTCCCGTTGGCGGTGGTTTTCGTCAAGCCATTGAAGATTTCTCCTATGAAGGTTACTACATTCCTAAAGGTTGGACAGTACAATATCAAATTGCCCAAACCCACCAAGACGAGACTCTCTACCATGATAAAGATAAATTTGAGCCCGATCGATTTTCCCCTGAAAATAGCGTAGAGAAACAAAAAAAATTCGGTTTTGTGCCTTTTGGTGGTGGTTTAAGGGAATGTATCGGCAAGGAATTTGCTCGATTGGAAATGCGAGTGTTTGCTTCTTTATTAACTCAAAAAGCTGAATGGGAATTGTCACCAAATCAAGATTTAACCATGCAACTTATTCCCACCCCTCACCCCAAAGACGGGTTAAAAGTCAGATTAACCATGAGAAATTAGGTATTAATCAATCAATCACCGTGTAATGAATTACACGGCTAATATTTTACGTTCAATAAATTGAACTTTCTTTATTAATTTTCAATGATTTTTCATTTTTTAACCTAATACCTAACACCCTTTCCGATACCTCCCCTCATCAAAATACTTTTTTTCATCAACCCCTACCTAATTGTGCTATGATTTCTTCAAAATTCATGGCAGGTTCAAGACAAGATGACTTTTGACACACGATCGCAATTTTATCTTTAGGTAAATCCTCGGTGACTCGATACACCGCAGTTGGGTAGTATTTTTGATTAAGTTTTTGCTTAATTTCGGCGGTGGTTTTTACACTTTTACCATGAAAATACCAGTTTAAAGCCATAAAAATACTAGGGCAACTGGTGGGAGATTTTGTCATAATTTCACTGAATAATTGTAAAGTTTTTTCGGCTTTTTCAAAGTATTCATTATTATCGGTAAATAAGCCTAATCTGATTAAATTTGCGATCGAAATTCCGTTAGCACAAGGAGTAGCATTGTCAATATAACTCTTTTCTTTGATTAATAAATCTTCGGCATTATCATCACTATTATTATAGTAACCCCCTTGAGTTCGATCGAGACAAAAATGATCAAATTCTTCTTGTACTTTGATAGCTTTAGTTAAATAATAGTTAGCATTATCCTCAGAATTTTGAGCTAAATCTAACAAAGCCTTAATGAAAAAACTATAGTCTTCAGCTTGAGCAAAAATACTAACTTTTCCATCATAATTTAATCGATAAAGTCGATCGTTTTCCCATTGATGATTAAGAATAAAATTAGTTGCCTTTTCGGCTAATTCTAAATAATTTTTATCTTGAAAAACACCATAAGCCCTAGCTAATCCCGAAATCATTAAACTATTCCATGCTAAAATCATTTTAGTATCGGTAACGGGAGGAATGCGCCCACTCCAAGGCAAATTTTTTGCTTCCTGATTATCTTTAGCAGGGGTAAATTTATTTAAAGTAATTGAACTTTCACCATAACGGATAATGAATAACTTTTCTAAGATATTTTTAATATCTTCATTTATGGGCATATCTTCTAATTTTTGTAAAACATTTTTTCCCTCAAAATTGCCATTTTGTGAAATAGTAAAAGTATCTTCTAATAGACTTAATTCTTCATTTGATAAAATCTCATTTAATTCTTGATAATGCCACACATAAAAATCCCCTTCTTCAGGTTCAAAATCATTAATACTGGCAAAATTATCAGCATCTTGGGAGGCATAAAAATAACCTTCTTCCGCCGTCATTTCTCTTTTTAACCAATTTAATGTACCATCACAAGCAATTTTAAAATCAGGATTTTCGATGCCATTACTCCACAAATTCGCCAAAAATTCCATGATTAAACCATTATCATAGAGCATTTTTTCAAAGTGGGGTACTGTCCAAGTTGCATCTACAGTATAGCGATGAAAACCACCCCCAACATGATCATATATGCCACCATTAACTAAATCTTTACCCCGACGAATCACTAATTTTTGACAGTTTTCATCACTTACCGAACCTTGTAAAATAAGATTACTATAGGGCATCATGGGAAAGCGAGGCGAACCATAATCATTTCGATCGAGAACTCTGCTATTATTCTCTATACCTTTAGTCAACAATTCCAGCGTCAATAAATCATCAGAAGTGGAAAATACCTGAGAATTATCTTGTAAGCTCTTGACGATTTCCTCTTTTAGTGGTAGTAATTTATCCTTTTGTTGATGATAAAAATTATGAATAGCTTGGAGAATTTGCAAAAAACCGGGTTTGCCGTAACGAGGTTCAAGGGGGAAGTATGTACCACCGTAAAAAGGTACTAAATCATCAGGAGTGAGGAAGATATTTAAAGGCCATCCGCCTTGCCCAGTCATCATTTGCAAAGCTGTCATATATATACTATCAATATCTGGACGCTCCTCTCGATCGACCTTAATAGTGACAAAATGTTCGTTAAGGTAATCTGCGATCGATTGATCAGAAAAAGCCTCCCCTTCCATCACCGTACACCAATGACAGCTAGAGTAACCAATAGAGAGAAAAATAGGCTTATCTTGAGATTTAGCGAGATTTAGAGCTTCATTATCCCAAGAAAACCAATTAATCGGGTTATGAGCGTGTTTTCTTAAATATAAACTTTGACTATTAACAAGACTATTTGTCATAAAAATATTACTTAATTAATTTGAATATTGATCAAAATAGGGAATAGTGCTTTTATAGTGAAACACCTTAACACCTTTGCATCTTAACACCTTTGCATCTTTGCGTCTTTGCGTCTTTGCGTGACAAACAACATCACCTATAATGACCTTAGTAGGATATGGACTGTTGATTAATATCTAACGCCCAAATTCCTCATACATTTAATCATAATAAACTCCATGGGTTTTAGTTTATCCTCTGAATTGCAACAAAAACTGTCAACACCCTTAAAAATAGGCTCAGTGACAATCAATAGCCGAGTGTTACAATCCCCTCTTTCTGGGGTGACAGATTTAGTCTTTCGCCGTTTAGTGAGAAAATATGCTCCCGAATCCATGACTTACACAGAGATGGTAAGCGCCACAGAAATTCATCACCTCAAGGAATTACCCAAACTGATGGAAATTGATCCCCATGAGCAACCTATCAGCATTCAACTATTTGATTGTCGCCCCGATTTTATGGCAGAAGCCGCCCAGAAAGCTGTCAAGGAGGGAGCAAAAACCATTGATATTAACATGGGATGCCCTGTTAACAAGATTACCAAAAAAGGTGGAGGCTCGCGCTTACTACGACAACCTGACATAGCAGAATCGATCGTACGAGAAGTAACAAAAGCAGTGGATGTACCCGTTACGGTAAAAACTCGCTTAGGTTGGAATGATGCGGAAATCAATATCCTCGACTTTGCCCAGAGAATGGAAGACGCAGGAGCAAGTATGATAACTGTCCATGGACGTACTAGAGAACAAGGATACACCGGCACAGCCCGATGGGAGATTATCGCCCAAGTGAAGGAAAAATTAACCATTCCCGTCATTGCCAATGGCGACATTTTTTCTGTGGAAGATGCCCTTCGTTGCCTTGAAATCACCCAAGCTGACGGAGTTATGTGTTCCCGTGGCACTTTAGGTTATCCTTTTTTAGTGGGAGAAATTGACTTTTACCTCAAAAACAACCAAAAATCTGTTTTACCCACCTTAAAAGAGCGTTTAGACTGTGCTAAAGAGCATTTAATTGGTCTATGGCAATACAAAGGACAACGGGGAATTTTTCAAGCCCGAAAACATCTGTCATGGTATTGTAAAGGTTTTAGTGGTGCTTCCGAATTGCGCGATCGATGTTCTCAAATTAACACCGTTGAGGAGGGGTTAAGTTTGTTAGATGAAGCCTTGAGTCGTTAATCATCAATAATTTTGAAGGTGAGTCGATCAAAAAACATATAGAAGGCTCGACATCATTACATTTTTCTACTTGCGGAGGTTTAACAATGTTCAACCCTTACGACAAAATGATTCAAAATCTTATTTATCGCATCTAAAAAAGACAAAAATAAAAACTCCCCTAATTTAAAATAGGAGAGTTTTCAGATAATATATTCAACTCAATAGTTTTAATCAGTTACATTTACTGAGTTGATGAAAGTTAATAAGCTCATTATGCAGCAATAAAATCCTCGATAGTAATAGCAGGAGCAACAGGGTTAGCATTAGGAGTACCGACAATTTCAAATAAAGAGTCAGAGCCTGATTGATAACCAGCAACACCATTATTGAAGATAACATAAGTATTAATCTGGTCGATAGCAACAGAAACGGTGAAAGCACCAATGGCATTAGCTTCGAGTGATTCAAATGTACTACTAATACTTGTGTTGTCTAGTCGAATTTGTGGAATGGCGGGATTTGCTAAACCACTATTTAACGGTAAATCTCTACGTACAGTACCCGGTACACGAATTAGATCGTCACCAGACTCGAAACCGCCGGTAATAGAATCAAGACTATTCAATAAAGAATCAGTTAATTGATTATAAACAAAAGTGTTTTTACCGTCTCCACCATTTAGCTTATCAGCACCGCCACCACCAATTAAGATATCATCGCCACGACTTCCTAAAAGTTCATCATTACCACCTTGTCCTCTGATAGTAATGCCTCTGGAGTCATTTCCTGCAGGTCCATTATTACGAGCATCAAAGAAGCTATTACCTTCTCCTAATGTAACAACTGCACCTTTAGCTAAATTTCCACTCTGTGCTTTAAACATTCCCTTAACAGCACTAGCGTCAATGGCAGTAAGCTCATTATCATCAGAGCCAATTCGCAGAGGTTCAATTAGTGGAGATTGGTTATTTCTTGGTACAATTTCTCCTGTTACATTGTTTTCGGAAGTAAAGGTGATTGTTTTTAAAGCCTTTCCAGAAATTTCAAACCCGCTTAAGTCGGTAGCAAACTGGATTGAACCATCTTCAACAGTAATATTAAGAGTTTCTACTGATTCAGTTCTGATGAAACCTGCTTGATAAGAGTTATTTCCACCGAGAGCAACTCCATCATTTCCATAAGTGACATTGAAAACATCAGCCCCCGCAGTACCATTCATAGAAACGGTATGGGGTTGTTGATTGCCCGCTCGTCCATTTCCTTTAAACTCGACCGCAGGTACCACACCAATACCTGTAATCTGGGCTCTGTTGGTGTTGTCATTAGAATTAGTAAAGACAATAGTATTAAGTCCTGTTACATCATTCATCGGAATAGTTGTGGTAACACCCGGATTAAAAATACCTACTTCAAAAGTCTCCACATTACTCATACGAAGACTACTAGGAATAGAAGCTGTGAATCCGGTGGAAACAACATCTTCTCCTTCTCCACCATCGATAATATCGCCCCGATTAAGCTGTTGAGTATCAAATCTTACACGATCGTCACCTGCACCACCAGTGAAATTGACATTAGTGTTACCAGTGATAATTCCGATAAGATCATTACCTGCACCACCAGTGAAATTGATGTCAGTATTATTCGTCCCATTGATAGTTCCGATCGTAGTGCCACCGTCTCCACCAATAAAGGTCAAATTACCATTAGGATTTAAGACATCAATATCGAGGGCTGCGGTGAAAGGAGTAACCATTTCATTGCCTTCGATCCCTGCCGCATTAATGCGAGAAACTGTTGTTGGTAAAGAAGGGGCAAAGTTTCCACCCGTTCGGGTGGCATTCAACTCGAGATTTTGATCTCCGCTGATATTGACAGTACCTGCACGACCGCCGATCGAACCCAATTGATTATCGACATCAGCATCAATCTCATTTACCCGTGTGGAAGTAATATTAAAAGTTCCGTGGTTAGCAACGATAAAAGCAGTATTAGGAGAAAGAACATTTTCTAAAGAAATATTAATCTCTGGACTTGTGGTGGTGGTAAAGTTGATCTCAGTATCACCGAATCCACCAACGGCAAAGTGGTTTCTCAAGGCAACATCAACGGTGTTACGCATACCTTCCACTATTAAACCAGTGGTACTGTCAGAAAAAACTACTGTTTCTGTGCCAGTGGTACGAGATCCACTAAAGACAGGGCGGATGCCTCCTGCATAGGTTGTGGTAAAGTTAAGGGTTTCAATACCAGTCAGTTGGGGATTGATTACGGGAATAATGGTGTCTGTTGTATTGCTACCAACTTCTACTGTTATGACATCACTATCACCATTACCTATAGCAACATCACTACTTTGTAGGGTAACGTTATTGAAAATACCTGCTGCGGTGTCCAAAGGTGCATTGGCTCTACCTGTAAAGGCAAAAGTATCAGCTCCGAGGGTAAAAGTTTCTACCGGAGGTCTTTCTTTATCGGGATCAGAAGGGTTATCATCAGGAGTACCGACAACAGGTCTTCCATCTTGATCAAGAATTCTTAAACTAGCATCTACATTAGCTCCTAAAGAATTAATATAGGTCTCAATTTCGGCTCGAGGAGCAGTGATTTGGATTGTTCCTTGACCTTTTAAACCAGTTACTGCGGTTAAATTGTTAAGGGTCGCCGTCAATGTCACACCTAATGCAACGCTAACGGTTTCAATACCAGTAATTGTTGCACCAGTTAAGTCATTATTAGCTTCTACTAATAAGTTGTCATTACCATCTCCGCCATCAAATATATCACCGCTACCAGCTACGTCAGCAGAGGATAAAACGATAGTATCATCACCTGATCCACCGATTAAAGTATCTCTACCAGCACTTGCAACGATAGTATCATTATCCTGACCACCATGGATATAGTCATTACCTGAACCAGCGATGATGATGTCATTACCTAAGTTTCCAAAGATTTCATTGTTCCCAGCAGTGCCAACAATGGAATCATCATCTTGACCACCATAGATAGTGTCGTTACCGCTACCGCCGATAATAGTATCGTTACCGAGATTACCTAGTAATAGATTATTACCAGTAGTCGCAGTCACAAAATCATCCCCTTGACCACCATAGATGATGTCATCCCCAGCAACGCCACCGTCTAAGGAATCATTTCCTTGATTACCAAGAATAAGATCATTGAAAGCAGTACCAGTAACGGTATCATTACCTTCAAGGGCTGTTACTTCCACAGCTTCAGTAATAGGAGCACCAAGTTCAGCCTCTCCTACCGTTTGATTCCAAGTATCATCTTGGGGTGTTAACGAAAACGCTAATGCCATTTAATTCACTCCTACACTAATAGGTTTCTATTATTTTTTTTAGTAATGCTGTAAAAATTACTATTTAACAGACGATTACTCTTTCTGACTAACTATATCATAAAGTTTTGTATTCGTCAACAGTTTTTGAATAGCTAAGATTGTGACCTTCTGTTCACTAGATTACTGTACATTTGTGTCATTTACCTAACTATCCTTAACTATTTTTCATTCTATCAGCAATCTTCATTTTCGGACAATAAATTTTTACGAGAATGCAAACGCCCTGCCTGTCGGTTGTTGAGGGTAGTCGAACTATGGGGAGTGATAGTGTTAAAATTGCGTAAAAATAATTATTTTGCCTAATTTCTATATGTATAAACAGGATCAAAACTCAGTTTTATTTATTACCCTCGACTCTTGTCGATACGATACTTTTATCCAAGCTAATATCCCTAACTTAAAAAACATTGGTCAAATATATAAAACAAAAGCTCCGAGTTATTTTACTTATGCTTCTCATCATGCGATGTTTGTGGGCTTTACCCCTAGCATCGCCGAAGATTTCACACCGTTGATTAATGCTAAATATGGCAAAATTTTCCGTATGGGAGGAAGTGCAGGATTTAGCAAGGAAAATGATTACTTAATCTTAGAAGGGAAAAATATTATTGAAGGTTTTAAAAGACTCAACTATCTCACTATCGGTAGTGGTGCAGTGGGTTGGTTTAATCCTGAAACGGAAACAGCACAATCTCTGATTCAAGACTTTGACTTATTCTATTATCCGGGGGATACTTATTCTCTCAAGAAGCAACTACACTGGATTGAGTCTCAATTGTCATTAATTCAAGATAAAAAAGTGTTTCTCTTTTTGAATATTGGTGAAACTCATACACCATATTATCATGAGGGAGCATCTTGGAGTTCTGAATATAATCCTTGCATTCCTTTTGGAGAGAATAATGATACTGAGGAATGTAGAAAAAGACAAACCGCTTGTTTGGAGTATGTGGATTTGTACTTAAAACCTTTACTGGAGGCTTTTAAGGATAGTAACATAATCATTTGTGCTGATCACGGTGACTGTTGGGGAGAAGATGGATTATGGGAGCATGGTTTTCATCATGAAAAGGTTTTAGAAGTGCCTTTAATTTTTCAACTAAGTCAGGATTTTTCGTAACTTACTTAAAATCTTTAATGCCCTCTGAGTCATAAAAACTGTGGCTTGTTTTGGGTTGAACAGTTTTTGGCTTGAACATTGTTCAACCCCTACTTAGCTTAGATTCAAACCCCGTTTTACTTTAAACCATTTACTTCTAATACGCCAGAATTTACTGCTTTCCATGGCGGTAATTTTTTCTTCTAATTCTTGAGAGTACGATCGAATGTTGTGTAATTCGTCTTGGGTTTCTTTTAATTCCCGTTGAGATTTTTCAAAATACCCTCTTAATAGGGGTAATTCTTCTTCATAGGGTTGAAGACGGCGTTTTGTTTCCTCTAATTCTTGTTGTAAGTGCGATCGAACTTGACTAAAATCTTCTTCTGATTTAATTAGATGTTGACGAGTTTCTTCTAATTCTTGTTGTAAGTACGATCGAACTTGGTTAAAATCTTCTTCTGATTTAATTAGATGTTGACGAGTTTCGACTAATTCTTGTTGTAAATTAGATTCAGTTTCCTGAAATTCCCTCTCAAATTCCAGAAAGTGCGATCGGATATTTTCTAACTCTTGTGATTTGTGAGTGGATTCCTGTTGAGATTGTTGTAAATCCCATTCTAAAGCCCCAACTTGATGGCGTAAATCACCTATTTCTTGATAGACTCGATCGAGATGTTCTGTGCTATCCTTTTTTTCATGGGCTAATTCCTTTTCAATACGTTTTACATCCACCCAATCCTGCAATAACCAACCCTGACAAGATTCCTGACTTAAAGAAGATAAAATGTCATCCTGATAACCGCTAATAGCATTTAACTCCTCGTATAAAGCAAAAGCAGAAGGGAAAAACTGTTTAACCTCATAGGGACGTTGAGAATTATGGGATAATTGCTTTAATAACCTAGCTTCATAGAGATTTCGATCGCATTTTGATAACTCAACCTTCAATTTCTTAGCAATTGCCTCGATTAAGAAATCTGGATTTGCAGTTATTTGATTAAGATTTAACAATAAACAATTGTCTTGATACTGGCGATAAAACTCTAAAATCTGTTGATTATAAGACATCCAAATTTGCAAAGCGAATTCAGGATGACGATGAAAAATATCATCTCCTCGTCGAAAAAGAGAATCTAATACTTCCCAAGGTGATCTATAAATAAAGAGAAATGGACTATCAGGGATCAAATTATACCAAAAGTTAAGAAAAAGAGACGTACGAGGATCTTTCCAACCCCAGGGTTTATTTTGCGATAAACTCAACTCTATCAGATTTTTTGCTTCATCTTGATAGGCAGGAGGAGGAGATAAATCTTTTTCTAAAGTCCAACCAATTTGATTAATACCTAAAGAATATAATACTTTTTCATGAAAATCTACAAAATCTTTATTTTCAAAATGTCCTTTGATATTACCTTCATTACCAGCTACTAAATTTTTGCCAATATTTAAACCAGCACTTTGCAGTAGAGAAGAAACCAAAGATGTTCCAGAGCGGTGCATCCCAGTAATAATTAAAATTGGTTGTTGAATTTTAGCCATCTTGATCAAAAATTGCGAATTATCAATAAACCACTATAGCTTTTTTATTGTACATTCTTTATTAGCTCTATCCAAAAACTGATCAAGAAAGGGCTAAAATCTTTTTTGGAGAAGTCTATTGTTAATTGTTAATTCTGAGTCTTGCTTTTTGCTCACGGTGACTTGTAAACTTGTTTCAATCATGATGATCTGATTTTATTGTAATAGGATATTGAGCAAGAGTGAATCCATTAGACCAAAATTATAGCATTAGCTTTCAATCTTCAGTGAAGGAATTATTTTCTTCTTCTGCTATCCCCCTTGAAAAAATTGCCGTTTTACCAACTACTGAATATGAAGGTATATTCCGTAATGGCGGTGTTGGTACTTATTATAAAAACTTAGCCAAAAGATTACATAGTCAAGGTTGGTGTGTGATTCTTCTCTCCTGTGATTTTGAATCGGAATATCAAGGAAAATCTCATTTACCAGAATTAAACTATATTTTTACGACTAATCAAATTAAAAATGTTCTGAATCTTTCCAGTTATCATTTGCAAATCCTTCAATCCCTAGAAAGTCAATGGGTGGATTATATTGGTTATAGTTGTCTTTTTTTCTTAAGTTCGATCGTATCCCAATTTCCAAAAAGTAAAATCTATGTAGAATTTCACGAAATGTTAGGCTTTGCTTACCATTCTTTACAAGGAAAACAAACTAACATCTTAGGTGATAATATCACCATCGGGGTGACAATGCACAGTGGTCATGAATGGATTTATGAAGCTAACGACAAATACCATGTAGAATACCCTGAATGGTTTTGGCAAATTGCCCATTATGAACAATATTGCTGTGAAAATGCCTCCTTAACCTTCTTTCCATCTTGTTATCTCACTACTAGGGTTAAATCCTACGGTTGGAATATTGAAACAGGAAAAAATCACCCCAATTATATCCCCATTATTTAAAGTTTTATTGTAATAATTTAGCTGGATAATAGCTATTAACTTAATCTTCATGAAAAATACTAATATAGACAAAAAATATCAAATTAGTTTTAAGCAAAAAATAGCTGAACAATTAGGTTCGATCGAAAGTGAAAATATTGCCCTATTAATTACTAATGAGTATGAAGGTTTTTCTCGTAATGGTGGCATAGGCACTTATTATACTAGCCTAAGTCAGAAATTAGATCAAGCAGGATGGTGTGTAATTTTAATACTCTGTCAAAGTGAAGACTTTTATGGTGGTAAATCTGATATTCCCGCCCTTGATTTTGTCTTTTCCACCGGAGAAGCAGAGGAACTTTTAAACCTCAATATAGAGCAACAATATATTCTACAAGAAAGTAAAAATGATTTTTATTTTAAATATCAAAGTATTGGTAGTTGGTTATTTACTCAGGCAATAGCTAATACCCTAAAAGATAAAAAAATCTATGTAGAATTTCCAGATGTGAATGGATTTGGTTACGATACTATTCAAGCAAAAAAAAGTAATTTGTTAGGAGAAAATTGCTTAGTTTCTGTGACAATTCATGGCTGTTTTGAATGGGTTTTTGAAGCAAATGATAGCATTAATAAAGATGATTGGTTTAATCAAAGTTGCTATCGAGAACAAACTACCTTTGAGAATGTTGATTTAGCTTTTTTCCCTTCCTATTTCCTCAAAAATAAAATTGAAACCTACGGTTGGCAGACTTCTCACGCTCACAATCGTCCTTATTTTGTTTTAATTCAACCAGTTTCTACTTTTAACAAAATAGATGAAGATTTACTCAAATTACCCTTGTTAGGAATGACAAGTAATCAGGAGAGAAGTTATGTTAAATATTATACGGAAAATGAATATACAGGGCAAGGAGAAATAGTTGATTTAGGTAGTTGGTTAGGCTCATTTACTTTACCTTTAATTTTAGGTTTAAAGAAGAATAAACATTATGATCAATTAAGGGATAAAAAAATCCATGCTTATGAGCGATTTATCTGGAAATCATCTTGGATGGAAAAAGAAGTAATAGGCACAAAATTAGAAGGAAAATATAAAGATGATGATAACTTTTTAGATGGTTTTTTAGAACAAATTTATCCCCATCAAGACATGGTTAATATTAATCAGGGAGACTTGATGACAATGTCATGGAATAAAGAAAAGTCGATCGAGTTTTTATTAGTGGATGCCATGAAAAATTGGGATTTAGCTAACCATATTACTCAACAATTTTTTCCAGCTTTAATTCCGAATGTATCTTTAATTCAGCATCAAGATTTCTGTCATTATAATTGCAGTTGGATTCATTTAATTATGTATAAATTAAGAGATTATTTTGAGCCTATTTTGTATGTACCTAATGGCTCAGTTATTTTTCTAAATATTAAACCGATTCCTGAAGAATATTCTCAGAAAACTTACTCTTTTGCGGATTTTTCGCCCTCAGAAATTAATCAGGCATTTGCTTATTCCTCTAGTATTGTACCCCATGAGGGGAAAGCCAATATTCAAGCATCTAAAATTATGTTATATATTCATCTAGGGGAGTTAAAAACTGCTAAAAAAGAGTTAGACATCATTGAAGATAAACAATTATATTCTTTTGACAGTGATTTATCTATTGTTAAAAATATTCTCTATTCTTCCTTTAATAATTAATCCTTAGTTTGTATTTAATGGGTTAGAAGTTGACTAATATTGTTACAAAGCAATTTTATTCAAAAAAAATAGTATTTTAATTTAAGTAAAAAATATTATAATCATAAAATATTTATATAGTTTTTTAGACAATAAGCATCTAATATTATGAGTTCAAAAGATCAATTTAGTGGGATTCAAAATCAAGTTTCTGGAGAAAATATAGAGAGTCAATCTATCCCTATAGTGTTTTTCGGCAGATTAGAGGAAAGAAAGGGTTTATGCACTTTTGTTCAAGCTATTCAAGGTTTACAAGATGAATTAAGAGCAAAAATTAAGGTTATTTTTATGGGTAAAGTTGTAGCTTTATACTCTGCCCAATTAAAGCATTTAAACAGTGAAGAATATTTAAAAAGGGAGTTGGAAGGAGTTGTTAGTTATGAGATTATCAGCAATTTTTATAGTCAACAGGCGATTCAATATATTCGAGATTTGGATAGTGCCATTGTATGCTTAACTAGCCCTCAAGAAAATTTTCCGAATACTGCTTTAGAAATGGGGCAGTTGCCTGTTACCTTAGTAGTATCTGATACGGGAGGTTTTAGGGAAACTTTACAGTTAGTGCAACGTCAAGATTGTTTATATTGGTTTCAACCGAAAGATGAGGAGTCTTTACAAACACAATTAGAAAGTGCGATCGAATCTTATCCTCAATATCCCCAAGTAGCAGAAAAAAGCACCTTAGAAAATATTAACCGAAAACTGCTAGAAGAAAAAATAAATTATATAGAAACTGCTTTTCAACAAGCAAAACCTTTTGAGAAAACAACGGCAAAAGTCACCATTGGGGTAATTAGTCATCAACAAGGGGAATATTTAATTGACTGTTTAAGCAGTTTAGAAATGCAAACCTATCCTCATATAGAAATTATAGTTATCGATGATCATTCCAAAGATAAAAATTCTCAAGAATTATTTAATCATGCTTCATCTCTTTATCCTAATTATCAATTTATTTCCCATTCCCATCGCAAAGGCATTGGCAAAACTTGCAACGAAATTTTAACTAAAGCCACTGGGGATTACTTCCTCTTTTTCTCACCCCAAGTCACTTTCTATCCTCAAACCGTAGAAAAATTTATCGAAACTGCTGTTAATAATCAAGGGGATATAGTTACTAGCGCCCAAAAAGAAGTAGGCAAAGAGGAGAAAATTGTTAGTTATTCAGGAGGCACACTTCCGACTATGATGCAAAAAAATGTCTATGGTGGAGAATGTTGCCTCTTTTCTCGGCAAATATTAGAAAAATTTGATCATACTGAAGATAAAGCTATCACCACTCAAAATTGGGAAATTCTCACTGCCGCCGTTGTCACGGGTAAAAAAATTATTTATTATCCTTATCCTCTCTATGAATATCACGTTAACGAACATTCTACCTCCGAAATAGATGATCGAGCAAAATATTCCTTACGACAATATTTAGGGAAAATTCCTCCTCAAGAGTGGACATCTCGACAAATATATATACTATTAACTGCTATACAACAATTGCAGGATTTACCATCTCAAGTGTATGATTTACAGTTTCAATTAGATCGATCGCAACAAAAATTAAACGAGTGTCAAAATTTTCTGCGTCAATTAGAGGAAAATAACACAGAGGAGGAATCAAGTGGAGAAGTAATTATTTATTATGATGATGAAAAACTTAAACAGGAAATAGAAAAGATAGAATACAGTCTCTATGAAGCAAAAGAAAGAATAGTTGCCATGGAAAGCAGTAAATTTTGGCAATTAAGGGAAAAATGGTTCAAAATCAAGAAAAATATCGGCTTACCTGTTGATGAGTAGGGAGTAGGGAGTAAAGAAGTTTGTTAATTATTAATTGTTAATTGTTAATTGTACATGAAAATAGTTCATCTTAGCACGTTTGAAATGCAAGGGGGTGCAGCAAGGGCAGCTTATCGTTTACATCAAGGCTTATTAACTATAGCCAAGGATTCTCGAATACTATGCCTATATAAAGCCTCATCAGATTCTCTCGTGTCTCAATGGGATATTTATACAGGTCAAAATGAATCTCAATTCTATTGTGATTTAATCCAAAAAAACTATATTGACTATAATCGCACAAAAATTTCTAATACCCTTTTCTCCCTAGGTTATTCTGGATATGAATTGAGACATTGTGATATAGTCAAAGATAGTGATATTATTAATTTACATTGGATAACCAGTGGTTTTCTCTCCCCCTTTACCATTCGACAACTTATCGAGTTAAGGAAGCCTGTGGTTTGGACTTTTCATGATATGTGGGCATTTACCGGGGGATGTCACTACAGTGCTGGATGTGAAGGCTATCAAGAAGATTGTCATTCTTGCCCTCAATTACAGGAAGATTTTTATAAATTACCGTATCATCTTTTACAAGATAAAATAGACTTATTTTCTCCTCTTAATCTAGTTATTGTTACTCCTAGTCAATGGTTAACAGAATGTGTAAAAAAAAGTAAACTTTTTCGTCATCATCGAGTAGAAACAATCCCTTATTCCCTTGATGAAAATGTATTTTTTCCCACTGAAAAAAAAGAAGCAAAAAAGAAATTAAATATTAATTCAGAGATTTTTATTTTACTAATTGGAGCGATGACAGGCAAGGAAAAAAGAAAAGGTTTTTCTCAGTTATTTACATATCTTAAGTTGTTAAAAAAAGATGCTAATATTAATTATTTAATCACTAATGGTAAAATAAAAATTGCTTGTTTTGGTGAACCTTCTGAGGCTTTAAAAGAATTAGAAATTGAGGTAATTAATTGGGGTAATATTGATGACGATCGAGATTTAAGTTTAATTTACTCTGCGGCGGATATATTTATTTTACCGTCTTTAGAAGATAATTTTCCCAATACAATGTTAGAGGCGATGAGTTGTGCAACTCCGGTGATTAGTTTTGCCGTGGGAGGAATGATTGATTTAATCAAAGATAATATTAATGGTATTTTAATACCTGCTTATAATTTAGATTTAATGGCAACAAAAATTATTGAATTAATTAATAATCCTGAAAAATGTCGCATGATGGGAATGAATGCTAGAAGAGAAATTGAAACTAATTACCGATTATCTATCCAAGCCGAAAAATACTCTAATTTATATAATGATTTACTAGCTAAAAATAAGAATAAGCAACAGGATTTAGGAAATAGACAACCAGAGATTTTGACAAAATCAATTGATGATGTTATTAACGATAATCAACAATATTTAAGAGGGAAATATTTTGAGAAAATTTATGGGGATATTGCTTTAGATAGTCTTAGTCGAGAATTAGAATTGACTCGTCTTTTATTGTCTTACAAAGAGGAACAGTTAAAGGAAACTCAAAGGATTTTAACTGAATCGGAAATTATGTTAGAGGCGATGAAAAGTAGTAAATTTTGGCGGTTAAGACAAAAATGGTTTAAGCTGAAGAAAATTCTCGGCTTATCTGTAAATGAATAAAAAATGAAATATATACTTCTGATTTTAATAGCTTTCTGAAAATCAAATCCTAAATATGTCAGGTGTTCACTTATCCCATATTTGTTATAATTTTTAGGGTTTCTTGGGCTGTTTTTTCCCAAGTAAATTTTTGGGCTTGTTTTAAGCCTAATTCCCTCAAGTTCGATCGAACTCCCTCATCTTTTGCTATGGTGTTCATAGCGCAACTAATCTCATTAATATCATGGGGATTTACTAATAAACAAGCATCCCCTGCTACTTCGGGTAAGGAAGAAATATTAGATGTAATCACAGGAGTGCCACACGCCATCGCCTCCAATACGGGAAACCCAAAGCCTTCCCAAAGGGTAGGAAAAACAAGGGCTTGAGCTTGATTAATCATTATCGGTAAATCTTGAGAGCTAACGTAATCTAAAAATTTTACTTGAGTTTCTATGCCTAGTTCGATCGACTGTTGTTGTAATAATGGGGTATATCGATCGTCCCTTGGTCCTGCTAACCAAAGTTGATAATTTTGATGATCTTTAAACTTAGCAAAAGCCGAGATAATTCTATTAACATTTTTATGGGGATCATGTCTGCCTAAATAGAGAAAATAAGGTGTTTTATTCTCATTTTTTAAGTTATCAATTACTCGAAATTTTTGTTGATTATAACCTAGATAAATAGGCGTAATTTTCTGAGCTGAAATTTGAAAATAATTCATAATATCGTCTGCCGTTGCCTGAGAATTGCAAATAATATGTTCAGCTTGACGACAAACTTGAGGAATATAGTAACGAAAATAAGGAGTTAGGGGAGAATTTTTTTTCGGAAACCGTAAAGGGATTAAATCATGAACCATGACAATAGCCTTACATTTGCTAAATAAAGGCATTTCTGGTACAGGAGAAAACAATAAATTTGACTCTAATTTATGATAGATATTTGGTAAATTAAATTGAGTCCATTTCAATCGGAAAAAATGCCCTTTACTGCCATAATCTGGGCTAAATTTTTCACTAATAAAATAAGGATTTTGATAGTTAGAATTATTATATTTTTCTGCTAATAAACTGGTATAGGGTAAAAAAGCAAAATAAGGTATAATATTATTTATATAATTGGTTATCCCCGTCGGTTTTTCCACCAACATCGATAAGTTTAACAGTAATGGGTTCGATCGAGTTATATTAGTCAATGAAATGAGAGATGAGGATTGCTATAAATAATAAAGGTGAATGACATTATTTTACCTAAAACCTAACACCTAAAACCTAACACCTATCCTCATTAAAACTAGACTGTTGCTTGAGCAAAATTTTCTGCCACAAAATCCCAGTTAACTAACTTACCTAAGAAATCACCGATATAATCAGGGCGCTTATTTTGATAGTCTAAATAGTAAGCGTGTTCCCATACATCCATGGTTAATAAAGGAGTTTGCCCAGCAGTGAAAGGATTATCAGCGTTACCAGTTTTAGTTACTTTTAAAGTATCACCATCTAAAACTAACCATGCCCAACCGCTACCAAATTGAGTAGCACCTGCGGTTTTAAAAGCCTCTACAAATTTATCAAAACCACCAAAATCGGCGTTGATTTTATCGGCTAATGCACCGCTAGGAGTGCCTCCCCCATTGGGTTTCATACATTGCCAATAAAAACTATGATTCCATGCTTGAGCGGCATTATTAAAAATACCAGCTTGGCTAGGATTGGTAGCCGTAATTTTGATGACTTCTTCAATGGATTTAGAGTCTAATTCTGTACCTTGTACAGCGTTGTTAAAGTTGTTAACATAAGCTGCATGGTGTTTATCGTGATGAAATTCTAAGGTACTTTTAGAGATGCAAGGCTCTAAAGCTGTATATTCGTAAGGAAGTGTTGGTAATTGATAAGCCATATTATTGATCTTACTATCGGTTACTCTCCTTATCATATCAAACTTTGTGTTTACTTTCTCCCTAAGGAAGATAATCCTCTACATTTGAGATTGTAAATAGTTTTGTAAACCGATTTTGTCAATTAAACCTAGTTGTTTTTCTAACCAGTAAGCATGATCTTCCTCGGTATCTGCTAGGATAACCATTAAAATATCTCTAGTTTGGTAATCTTGTTCTTCTTCACAAATAGCGATAGCTTCCTTTAAGTCACTAACTACTTTATACTCTAAATCAAGATCACTTTTGAGCATTTCAGGTACATTTGAACCAATATTTAAGCCATCTTGTTCAGATAAATCGGGAGTTGTCTCTAAAAACAAGATACGCTTAATTAACATATCTGCGTGGTGGGTTTCATCCTGCATTTCATGATCAATACGATCGAACAACTTATTTAAACCCCAGTCTTGATACATTCGAGAATGGGTAAAATATTGATCTCTAGCGGCTAATTCACCCCGTAAAAGTTTTTGTAGCTGTTTAATAACTTTTATGTTTCCTTTCATGAAAAACTCCTTAAATCATTGATTGTAAATAATTTTCTACCCCTGAATTAGACATCAACCATTGTTGAGATTCTAACCAGTCAATTTCTTCCTCTGTTTCTTCTAATAATTCTGTTAATAAATCTCGACTTACATAGTCTTGTGTTGACTCACAAAAATTAATAGAATTACGAAGACTATTAGCTATTTCCATGGTAAAGGTTAAATCATTAGCGATAATTTCTGGCACATTTTCACCGATGAGTAACTTTCCTAAACTTTGTAAATTAGGCAAACCTTCGAGGAAAAAGATACGTTCGATAATTTTATCCGCTTGTTTCATTAACTTAATAGAATAACGATATTCGTACTCATTGAGTTTATTTAATCCCCAACTTTTGCTCATTCTTGCATGAAGAAAAAATTGGTTAATAGCAGTTAATTTTAACTTTAATATATCATTAAGTTGAACTTTTACTTCTTGATTTCCTTCCATCACATTATACGTTAATTTAGTTAATCTATTATAACTTAAATTTTCCTAATTATGGTATTATTTATTTATCTTTAAAAAAATTGACAATTATTTAACAATACTGAAAACTATTTCTTCTTTCATTTATTCTTGTCTGTTCGATCGAATCAAAATTTATTTTATTAAATCAAACTACTATATGGGATAATAATATTTGTATAGCAATTATCCTAGATTTCAAATAAGGATAATCCTAGATAAGTTGTTAACTTTTATAATTAATAACTGATAAAATTATCACTTTTTAAAAAATAGTTTATTTAGATCAATAAACAGTAAAACATAAGTATATAAATCCAGCTAATACAATGTTTGTTAAATTTACAAAAAATCAACAAAATATTTTAGAATTTTTAAAACAATTAAAGGGAGAAATAACGGCTCAAGATTTACATATGAATTTAAAAGAAAAAGATTTTAAAATAGGTTTAGCCACGGTATATCGAACTCTTAAATATTTACATTTACAAGGAATTATTCAAGAAAGAATAACTCCTAATGGTGAGTCATTATATGAGTTGATAAAAGACTCCCATCATCATCATTTAAACTGTGTAAATTGTGGTCGATCGAGCCTTTTAAAAGAGGATTTTTGTCCGATAAATAAGCAGTTAACGAACTGGTGTGCATCTCAAAACTTTAAACTATACTATCACACTTTAGAGTTTTTTGGCTTATGTGAACATTGTCAAAATGAAGTAAATAAAGCTAATTTATCTAATTAATTATCTGGATTATTCATTATCAATTATCTCTGATCTTGAAACATTGATTATTGAGAGACAATAGTTGATAATTAAAGGAAAAGTGATTATAGAAAAATTTTAAAATATGCCGAATTTTCTCTTAGAAATTGGTACAGAAGAACTACCAGCAGATTTTATCGATAGTGCCATTAAGCAATGGCAAAGTAAAATTAGACAAAATTTGAGCGATGAATTTTTGTCCCCAAAAGATGTTAAGATTTATGGTACTCCTAGAAGATTAGCTGTATTTATTGAAGGATTAGAAATTAAACAGCTCGATCGAGAAGAAGAAATAAAAGGTCCTCCTGTAAACAGTGCCTTTAAAGATGGTAAACCCACCCCTGCCGCCGAAGGTTTTGCCCGAAAACAAGGGGTTTCGGTGACGGATTTTCACATCAAAACCACCGATAAAGGAGAATTTATCTTTGTAAACAAAAAAACTGAAGGAAAAAAAACCACAAAAATTTTAACGGATTTAATACCCCAATGGATTACCAAGTTAGAAGGTAGAAGGTTTATGCGTTGGAGTGATGGCGACTTGCGTTTTCCCCGTCCCATTCGTAGTATTATTGCCCTTTGGGATGAAGAAATTTTGCCCATTGAATTAGTCAGTGGTTCAACTACTTTAAACAGCGATCGAGTGACAACAGGACATCGTGTTTTAAATCCTTCTCCCGTCACCATTGCCTCCCCAAACAAATATGTAGAATCCTTAGAAAATGCTTATGTGTTAGCGGATGTAAATAAGAGAAAAACCAAGATTGAAGGAGAAATAAAAATATTAGCGGATACTGTAGGAGGAAAAGCGGAAATTTACCCCGATTTGTTGACAGAAGTTACTAATTTAGTAGAATATCCCACCGCAGTATTAGGAAAATTTGAGCCAGAATTTTTAGCATTACCTGCAGAAGTCATTAGTACTGTCATGGTGACACATCAACGTTATTTTCCCATTAAAGACGAAAATGGGGAATTATTACCTTATTTTATCACTATTTCTAACGGAGACCCCAAAAAATCTGACATTATCGCCACAGGAAACGCTAAAGTTATTCGAGCGCGGTTGGCGGATGCTCAATTTTTCTACCAAGCTGATTGCGATGATCATTTAGAGACTTATTTACCCGAATTGGAAACGGTAACTTTTCAAGAAGATTTAGGCTCAATGCACGATAAAGTTAATCGTATCATCGCCATTAGTCAACAAATTTCTGAACAATTAAACCTCAATGAAACACAACGTACAGAAATTGAAAGTACTGCTTCTTTGTGTAAAGCTGACTTGGTAACGCAAATGGTGTATGAATTTCCTGAATTGCAAGGGATTATGGGGGAAAAATACGCCCTCGTTAGCGGTGAATCTTCTACGGTGGCTAAGGGAATTTTTGAGCATTATTTACCGAGAAATGCAGGGGATACGATGCCTCAAACTTTGAATGGGCAAGTAGTGGGTATTAGCGATCGCATTGATACTATTGTGAGTATAATCGGTTTAGGTATGATTCCTACGGGTTCGAGTGATCCTTTTGCCTTGAGACGATCGGCAAATGCTATCATTAACATTACATGGTATGGTAATCTTCATCTCAATTTGCAGACATTATTAACTCAAGCCTGTGAGGAATTTGTGACTGCCCATGAAGAAAAAAAATCCCCTTTAAATACTATTAAAGAGTTTTTTGTGCAAAGAATTAAGACTCTTTTACAAGACGAGTTAAACATTGATTATGACTTAGTAAATGCTGTATTAGGTGACAATGATTCGGAATATATAGAAAGGGCTTTAAATAATTTATTAGACATAAGAGATAGGGCTTTATTTTTACAACAAATTCGTAATAATGGTACTCTAGCTCAAATTTATGAAACAGTAAATCGATCGACTAAATTAGCATCTAAAGGTAGTTTAAATAGTCAAGAATTAAATCCTGATAAAGTAATTAATGCAGATTTATTTGAGTCTATTTCTGAGAAAGAATTATATCAAGGTTTAGTGACATTATCTCCTATTAGTCAACAAGCTAAAAATGAAAGTAACTATCAATTATTAACGGATGCTTTACTAGAAATTAATCCTAAAATTAGTAACTTTTTTGATGGGGAAAATAGCGTTTTAGTCATGGCTGAAAATGAGAGTGTGAAAAATAATCGTCTCAATTTGCTAGGGTTATTGCGCAATTATAGTCGTATCTTAGCTGATTTTGGCTCGATCGTTAAATAAATAAGACATAGATAATAAATATATTTGTTGCTGTCGGGGTTGAATAATATTCAACCCTAACTTATCTAAATTGTTAATGATGAACTTAGGCGATTTACGAGAAAGAATTTACCCATCTTCTGTATAATTCCCCCTTTGTTAAGGGGGGTTAGGGGGGATCATGGAGGTATATTTATTATTAGAAATCACCTTAAAAAAGTTTAAATTAGTTCAGTAATTTTTTTTTAATTTTGAGGTAAACTAAAAGGATAAAATAATGTACGGAATAACTGTACAGGTTGTTTAAAATGTTCTCCATAGAAACAAGTTATACTCAAGCACGGGAAAATTTAGCGAATCTGCTTAATGAAGTCGAAAATAATAATAGTATCGCCGTTATTAAGCGTCGTAATCATAAAGATATTGCTTTGATAGGTGCTGATGATTTATCTAGTCTTTTAGAAACTGTGTATTTATTGCGATCGCCAACCAATGCCCAAAGATTATTAGAAGCCTTAGAAGATTCGAAACAATGGGATAAACAACAATCTCCTTCTCCCCATACTGTAAAAGATTTATGTGAGGAGTTAGGGATTGAAAGGTAAAAAGAAAAAAGGTGAAAACCAAAAAGAAAAAATTATCGAAATTCAATCTATTCAAGTTAAAGTAAGGTTTCCAGTTTTTCATCCTCGTTTTCGGGAAGATTTGAATTGGTGGTATCGTACAGATAAAACAAAAGCGAATAAGATTCTTGATTTGATTGAGGCTATTATGAAATCACCCTTAGAAGGCATTGGAAAACCAGAAGTACTTAAATTTTTAGATTCTGACACATGGTCTCGTAGAATTGATTTAGAACATCGATTAGTCTATCGTATTAGACAAGAATATATTGACTTTTTACAAGCACGTTATCATTATGAAAAATAATGAATTAGTTTAGATAATTCAAACGATCAAATACAAAAAATTTTTAATCATGATCAATAATTAACTCTTCATTATTAATTAATTCTTCACTGTTAATAAACTCTTGGGGCGATCGAAAATCATCGATAATTTTTTTAATTACACTAGCTAAAGGTACGGCTAAAAATACCCCTAATAAGCCTCCTATTTTTGCACCAATAACAAGAGAAATAATTAACCAAACAGGATTTAAACCAATTAATTCTCCCATAATACGAGGAGCAAAAACATTGTCAGTGAGTTGGTCAATAATAGTAGCACAAATAAAAAATAATAGGGCTAATTGACCACTTTTAAAAATTAATAATAAAGTACCTAAAAGAGTAACAATGCCCCCCAATAAAGGTACTAAACTAGCAATACCAATGCCAAAGGCGAACAGTATAGCATAGGGTACACCCAGTAAAACGAAAATAAAACCTCGCACAATACTAGCAATACCAACTAAAATTAAACGACTGAAAAAATAATCTTTGAAAGTTTCGCTTAAATAATTAGGGATTTTTTCGTGCCAAGGTTCGGGAAACCAACTAAAAATTCCTAGCCAAAATTTCTCTCCTCCTATTAATAAAAATACAGTTAAAATTAGAATAAATAAAACATTAAACACACTGTTAATCGTGGTGAATAAAATATTAACAGTTTGCCCTCCTACGGTTTTAATAATAGTAGAAATTTTGCTAGTTATTTGTTGTATAATCGAGTCCACATTAATAGAAAGTTTATCAAAAATAGGTAATTCTGATAAAAGATATTTATTAGCTTGATCAACCCATTTAGGCGCACTAATTAAAAGTTCTTGTAATTGTTGACTCAAAATCGGTAGTAAGATAAAAGTAGTGATAATTAAAACAAATAAAGCAGATAAGAGAACGATCGTAATCGCTAAAGCTCTTTTAACACCTTTTTGAATTAATAATTTGATCAATAATTCTAGTAAAAAAGCGAGAATACTAGCAATTATTAAAAAACTAAAAATAGGTTGAAAATAATTGATTAAAAGAGTTAATAAAAACCCATTTAAACAAAGTAAAGGAAAAATTAAACTTAGACGTAACCAACGGGGAATTTCTCCCAATTTCTCTAACATTCTTTAAATCGATAATTTTTTTAATTCCTAATTCTTAATTCCTAATTCCTAATTTATTATCTTCCTTGTCTTGCTCTTAAACCTTCATTAAAACCTCTGGAATAATCGGAGGAATTGCGAGGATTATCATATCTTAAGCCATTAAAACCGTCTTGACGACCTCTGAAATATTCTTCTTGAGGAGTTGAAGGTCCGTATCGTTCTTGAGTTGCTCTTTGATTACTCCGAATAATGGCGCCTACTCCTGTTGCTGCCCCAACTCCTAACATGAAATCTCCGAAACTAGCTTGAGCGGGTTTAACGGAAAATGTTATCCCTGTAATTACAGTTGTTGCGATCGTGCCTATAGTAAAAATTTTTGATTTCATCGATTTATTTGTATATATAGTTAATAATAGAGAATTAAGGTAGTTGTTCTAACCACCCTTTTATTTCAAGATTGATAATTTTAGGTTCGTTATCAATTAAAGCAAAACGAATTTTATCGGTACTAACAGACAGATATTTTTGTCCTTCTTCTGTGGTTAAATTTGTGCCTCTAATTCTTGTCACTACAGCCATTTGTCCATCTTCGGTGATTTTTGTAGTGGTGTAAGAATTGATAACTTCTCTGTCTTTTACCCTGTCAAAACTATTTTTAAGATAAAATTCATGTTCTTTTTTACCTTGTAAAGAAGTGATAACGGTTGTATTATCTGAGTCCATAGTCACCGTAGAAAGAATATAAGGACTAAAAAAATTGACAATTTCTGCTAAATTTTCCTCTTTTTCCGCTTTTTCGATCGAACTTAGGATTTCCGTCATTTTTTCTTGAGTTAATCCTGTGCTATTTTGTGCCATTAAGACTTCTTTATCTTCCGTTGCATTAGCTGGGGAAGTATTAACAAGATGAGGAATAGCCACCATTTGACTGGTAATTAACCCCGTGAGAAATAGATTGATTAAATGATTTTTTTTCACTGGTTGAATAGAATAATTTGATATAGTTTCACCAAAAATTATATAACAATCGACAAAAAATAAGATATTAATGTTGATTATCCTAGTTTATTCTTTAGCGGACAAAGTACCTAAAATTCTATATTCCCAACAAAAGATTGAAAATCCGTAACCCAAACTTTGACTAATATCTATTTGCTTCTGTATTTCTGAAGATGTCTTAAAATTACCAAAGTTACCCGCATAAATTCCAATGGCTACGGGCATTGATTTTGGTAATCGATGAATTTCAGAAGTAAGGATTGATCGTTCAAATTCTTCCGCATTCGATCGATATATTTGAATCACAACCTCATCAATATATCCTCGTTTCGCCCACTTTAACCAGTCTTGATTATATTTTTCTTTAGAAAAACCGTAAGGATTAGGAGATAAACTAAAAACAAAATCAGGATTAATTTTCTCCAGACGTTGTTTAACCTTAGCTGTAAGTTCATTCATCGCCGTAGTATAATTACCGAATTGACGAGGTACAGACCAATGATCATCAAACTGTATTCCTGCTAAACCTTTATAACTAGCAACTTCTTCAATCATGGCTAAAATATATTGTTGTACGTCTGGATGTTCAGGATTAAGCCAGACAAATCCATCAACAACGGTTTCTCCTGAAGCAGTTTTTAATAACCAGTCTGGATTATTTATGGCAATAGAATCATTAGACATCAACATTAAACCATACTCTAACCAAGCATATAATTTTAAGCCTTGACGTTGGGCTTCTTTTTCTGAGGCTTTTAAAACATCTGTAAATGGTGGCACAACTAACGGGTTACTTTTGATGTGTTGAGAGGGATAAAGTGTGCCTCCAAAGCCATAAGCACTAACATAAACATGGGTATAACCAGACTTAGCTAAATGAGCAAAAACATTATCTAATAACGTTGTATGATGAAAAAAAGAGGTTGCAATATTTGTTACCCAAACACCTCTAATACTATCTGATTTTTCAATGTGAGATTTAAAAGAAGGTGCAGGGCGTAATAGGAAATAACCTAATAAAATTAAGGGCAATAAAATTAGATTTCTTTTCTTTGACAAATATTTGCTGATATTCATGTTTTATTAAAATTGAGAATGGAAAATGGAGAATGGAGAATGGAGAATGGAGAATTAAGAAAATATCTTCTTATCTTCTTATC